>JANNRQ010000075.1:0-44299 GCA_031401495.1 Gemmatimonadota bacterium | reverse complement strand
CATCAGCATGTAGAGCGTCGGCTTGACGCGCTGTCCCATGACTTCCTGGAACGGTGTGACGGTGACCTTGTATCCCGAGCCCGGATCGTAGGCCTCGACGAATTGCTTCTGGACGCGATCGCGGATGCCGTTCACCTCGGCGCGCGCATCCTGCAACGTCGCGCCTGGCGACAGCCGCGCGATGACTTCGGTCATGCGGTGCGTGCGGCCGTCCTGCATCATGGCGCTCGTGTGGTGCTCGCTGATGACCATGTTGAGGAGGGCGTCGAAACGCTCGGGGAAAAATGGCGCCGGCTCGGCGACGCCGACGATTTCCACCGGGCGTCCGTCGAGCATCACCTTGCGGCCAAGGACATTCGGGTCTGCGCCAAAGCGCGTGCTCCAGAACGTGTGTGTGAGGATCATGACCGGGGGGACCGCGGTGCCGTCGTCATTGTCGTTGAACGTGCGGCCCATGGTCGTGCTGAGGCCCATGGTCTTGAAGTAATTGCCCGTGACCAGGCCGACGTTGATGCGCTGTGCGTCGCCGCCCTTGTCGATCATCGTGTACGCCATCTGCGAATACTCGGCGATGGTTCCGAGCCGTTTGGCGTTGTTGCGGAAATCGTCGATTTCCGGCACCGAGAACGCGACGTTTTCGCCGCCCGGCCCGTTGACCGATTGGCGCAGGTACATGAGGCGCTCGCCGTCGCGGTGGGGCAGGGGGCGCAGCAGCACGCCGCGCACGACGCTGAAGATCGCGGTGGTGGCGCCGATGCCGAGCCCGAGCGTCAGTACGACAGTGAGTGTGAATCCGCGGGCGCGGGTGAGGCTGCGGAGAGCGTACTTGAGGTCGGAGAGCGTCATGTCGGTACCGGACTCAGAGGGGTGAACACCGCGCTTCAGACGTCGGGCGCGAGTCAAGAATGTAGGGGTACGCCTGCCTTCTATATAATGAGGCCATGATCGTCCACCTGGTCGACGGCACGTACGAGCTGTTCCGGCACTTCTACGGCCAGCGCCGCTTCAACAACGGCGAGGACAAGCCGAACGCGGCTCTCCTCGGCGTGCTCGGCACAGTGGTGCAAATGCTCGAGACCGGCGCGACTCACATCGGCGTTGCCACTGACCACATCATCGAATCCTTCCGCAACGATCTCTATCCTGGCTACAAGACGGGCGAAGGCATCGAGCCCGCGCTGTGGAAGCAGTTCCATCCACTGGAGGACGCGCTCGTCTCGATGGGTGTTTCAACGTGGCCCATGGAGGATCTCGAGGCCGACGATGGGCTCGCGTCCGCCGCGTTCATTGCCGCCAGGGACAAAGAGGTTGAAAAGGTCTGCATCTGGACGCCGGACAAGGACCTGGCGCAGTGCGTCGTCAAGCAGCGCGTGGTGCAGGTGGACCGTCGCAGCGGCGCGGTCCGCGATGCCGATGGTGTCATGGAAAAATTTGGCGTTACGCCCGAACACATTCCGGACTTTCTCGCTCTCGTTGGCGATGCAGCCGATGGTTACCCGGGCATCCCGAAGATCGGGAAAAAGACCGCGGCGGCGCTCATCAAAAAACACGGCCCCCTGGAATCCTGGCCCGCGACCGTACTCGGTGTGCATCGCCAGAATGCACTGTTGTTCAAGAAGCTCGCGACGCTCCGCACCGACGCGAAGCTCTTCAAGAAGGTGGACGACATTCGTTGGCGCGGGCCCACGACGGACTTCCCGCGCCTTGCCAAGAAACTTGGGGCCGAACGGCTAATGGCTCGCCTTGAGAAAATGAAATAGCGAGGAGCGAGGAGCTGGGAGACTCTCCTCGCTCCCAGCTCCTCGCTCCTCTCTACTTGATGATCACATAGCGCCAGAGGCGCTGCACTTCCTTGGGGTTGTTGCGCACGTACTTCCCGATCTCGCGCTCGAACTGCTCCTTCGAAGTCCACGGGCGATATTCGGCAAATTCGCGGATCCAGCGGCGCGTGCCCACGCCGATTGGCGCAAACGTCGCGACGAGCGAGTCGGCCGCGGTGTTGATGTCGATCGCGATGAACGTGTACTGCTCCAGCCGCTCCACCTCGCCCGGCGTGTTGCGCACGTATTTGCCGATCTCACGTGCGAACTGCGCGTACGACGTCCACGGGCGGTACTCCTTGAACTCGCGCGTCATGCGTGCACCCGCGCCCGGCACGAGCATGTACTCGGCGTCAGTGCCGCGGTTGAGGTCCACGTGGATGAACATCTTCCGGTACAGCGAATCGCGCTGCGGCTTGCCGACATTGTTCGCGCCCAGCAGGCTGTCGAGCGTGACGATGCTGAGGATGGGCCGCGCGTCCTTGATCGCCTGCACGATGGCGGGGGTCATGTAGGGCAATGCAGACAGCGTGCTGTCCGGCACAAAGTTCGGGTCAACCAGACCCTGCTGGCGGCCCAGCTGGCCCGAAGCGGGCGAGGTGAGCAGCGCGGCGCCGGCCGCGGCCAGCGCGAGGGTGCGAAGCGTCTTCATATCACGTCTCACTTGATTGTGGTTCGGCGCCCCGCAGCAGCGGGTGCCGGAATGCGTACAACAATCCTATCAAACCGAGCTGAACCATGGTGCCTGGCGCCAAAGTCGGCGTTGCACCGGTTACCGCCATCTTGAAAAGTTCGAATCCGGACAACCCGGGCGAACGCTCCAGTTCCCACTCGACGTTGCCGGTGTAATGCAGGAATAGACCGGCCGCGCCAGCGAGCAAGTAGAGTCCCATGGTGACTTGCAGCGCGCGCACGCTCACGCGATTGCGTGCTGCCACGTGCCATCCGACGACGAGCAGGGCGATTCCGTTAAGAACAAGCGGGGCAAATTGCCACTTGTCCTCGTAATGCTTGAGGAGCAGGAGCTCGCCCTGTGTGCCGACCACGCCGAGCACGAGGACGGCCAGTAGCGCGCGCCGCAGAAACTCAATAGTGGCGCTGTCGCTCACGTCCTGGCTTCTTCCTTGAGGATCTTCTTCGAGATTACGAAGACCATCAACGCGACGAGCAGAAAGTCGATGCTCGCTCCAAGCACGGGCCCAAGCAGGAAATGCACGCTGCCGACGTCGAGGGTGACCTTGCGCCATTCCCCGCCCGGAATGGCGAAGGTGACGATGGGCATGAGGACTCCGTCGACCACGGCTGTGACGAGTGCATTGAGCTTGCCGCCGATGATGACCGCAATCGCCAGGCCGATGATGCCGTACTTCTTGAGAAAGTCGAGGAATTCGCCGTACATGGGACCTCCGGACGGGGGTGACGGAAAAATGGGCTCTTGACTTTGGTTAGCTAGTCCATAACCTTTTAGTTATGGAAGCCATTGGGCTCGGCCATGGCGGTGCCCGGTTGGACGCGGTGTTCGCTGCGCTCGCGGACCCGACGCGACGCGCGATCCTTGCGCGACTGGCGTCGGGGCAGGCGTCCGTGGTGGAGTTGGCCAAGCCGTTCGAAATGAGCCAGCCGGCGATCTCCAAGCACCTCAAGGTGCTGGAGGGCGCCGGGCTGATTTCGCGGTCGCAGCAGGCGCAGCTCCGTCCTCGACGTCTCGAGGCAAAGCCGCTGGCCGAGGCCAATAGATGGCTGGAGAGCTACCGCGGGTTCTGGGAGAAGAGCTACGCGCAGCTCGATTCGTTGTTGGAGGAACTCACACCTGTCACGAAGAAGCGGCGCGCCAAGCGTTCGCGGGAGAATCGCACGTGAACAAACTGACCATTACCGCACAGGGCGATCAGGAGATCGTGATGCGCCGCGAATTCAACGCGCCGCGCGCGCTTGTGTTCGGCGCATACACCAAGCCGGAGCACTTGAAACGCTGGTTGGGCGTCTTGCCAGGATTCACGTTCGCCGTCTGCGAGATCGACCTTCGTGTCGGCGGCAAATACCGCTGGGAGTGGCACGGCCCCGACAACTTCAAGATGGGAATGGGTGGCGTCTACAAGGAAGTGAAGGTGCCGGAGCGCCTCGTTACCACCGAGCGCTACGACGAATCGTGGTATCCGGGCGAGGGAATCCACACGATTGTGTTCGTTGAGAAGGCCGGCCGCACCACGGTCACCACAACGCTGCGCTACGAC
The DNA here is from genome assembly GCA_031401495.1 of Gemmatimonadota bacterium. GTDB lineage: Bacteria > Gemmatimonadota > Gemmatimonadetes > Gemmatimonadales > Gemmatimonadaceae > DASPMP01. The sequence continues at coordinate 40,245 of JANNRQ010000075.1, read as the reverse complement.
TCGAAGGCCGCGCGAGACGCGGTGCTCAAGTCCCCGATGGAGGTGGGAGTGTCCGCTGGATACGACAACCTCGAGAACCTGCTGCCAACTCTTGCCAAGGAGTCCAAGTGACCGCATCCGTCGCAGCGCCGACCAAGAACACCGGCCGCAGTGTGCTGGCAGTGTTCGCTGCATTTGTGGTCGTGTTTGTCCTGTCGCTTGGCACGGACCAGGTGCTGCACGTGCTCAACGTGTATCCGCCGTGGGGACAGCCGATGTGGGACAACGGTCTCAACGCGCTGGCGCTGTCCTACCGTCTGGTCTTTGGCGTTGTCGGCGGCTGGGTGGCCGCGCGACTGGCGCCACAGAATCCGGTGAAGCACGCAGTCATCGTTGGTGTGATCGGCACCGTACTGTCCACGCTGGGCGCCATCGGCGGTATCATGATGAAGATGGGGCCGGCGTGGTATCCGATCCTGCTCGCCGCGTCTTCGCTGCCGACCGCTTGGCTCGGTGCGACGTTGTACCGCCCGAAGGCCGGCTAGTTCGGGTTCTTGCCAGGAGGGGTGGCCGTGAGCCACTCCTCGGCGTCGACGAGCGTGCGAAAGACGCTGACGAGTTCGGAGCCCGAGCGCTGGCTGTACATGCGCGCCATGCCGAACGCTTCGTCAGTCGCGACTACGAAGGCGAGGCGGTGGCCCACGCGACGGTCGGCGTGGTCCTGGTCGTGAGCTACCATGGCTTTCACGCCTTCGGTTGTCACTGCGAGGCGCTCGATGTCGCGGACGTCGGAGAGCTGACCCATGGTGGGGCAGAAGGCCGGATCGCGCGTCAGCCGCGATTTATGCTCGAGGATTTCGGCGTCGGTGAGCACTCCCCATGCGCGGGTGAGCACCAGACGGCGGTTCAAGTCGATGTCGTAGCTGATCGGCATTTGTCGGAGGTGAGGCGCGCGAAGTCACGCCATATCGGGAAGGTTTTGCAAGTCCCTTTCGGCGCTACCTTTTAGCTCAACTTCGACGGGAATACGGATCATGCGCACCAGTTTCGTTGCCATCGCTTCGCTACTGACTCTGACCTCGGTCGCGGGCGCGCAAGACGCGGCGATCGTCTACCGGCTCGGCAAGGACACCGCTGCCATCGAGCAGTTCTCGCGCACGGCCAGCAAGTTCACCGGCGAGAACGTCGTGCGTATCGGCGCTGGCGTTATGCGCACCCAGTACGAACTGACTCTCGACAAGGGCAGGCTGGCGGCAGCGATCATTCGCCGCCGCCAGGCGGACGGCATGCCGATCCCGAACCAGCCGCTCGAGTACCGGTTCACGTTCCGCGCGGACAGCGCAATTCGCGAAACGCAGTTCGCTGATAGCGTGCAGCGGCGCGCGTTCGCTGCGCCGAATGCCTTCCTCGCGGCGACGACATGGATGTACGCGCCACTCGAGGTGCTGGCGGCGATGGGGAAGGGCAAGCGTGATTCCGTGCCCGCACTGGGACTCGGCGCCACCAGCGTCGGCTACATCGGCCTAGAGACTGTCGGCGATGCACTGCGTCTCCGCGCCAGTGGCGGGGCGTACCAAATGTTGCTGTCGGTGGACAAGGACAATCGCATCCAGACCGTGGACGGCCAGTACACCACGAACAAGGCGACTGGCACCCGCGTAGCAGGGACGGTCGACATCGCAGCGATTGCAAAGGCGATGAAGCCGTCGGGAACGTTGTCGCCCCGCCAGACGGCGTACGCGGCGTTCATGCAGGGGCCGATCACGATCAACTATGGCAGCCCAGCCGTACGCGGCCGCAGCGTATGGGGCGGCACACTGGTGCCGTTTGACTCGGTGTGGCGCACGGGCGCTAACGAAGCCACACACTTAGCCACGTCCAAGACGATTCAATTGGGAGACATGACGCTGGCGCCGGGCCTGTACACGCTGTGGACGCAGCACACGCGCACCGGAACGTTCCTCATCGTGAATAAGCAGGTGGGGCAGTGGGGCACGCAGTACAACGCGGCCACCGATGTCGGACGGGTTGCGATGGACGTGGCGAACACGCCGGAGCACGTGGAAGACTTCACCATCACCATTCGCCCATTGCCGCAGGGGCGGGGTGCGATCGACCTGGCCTGGGGAGACAGGGTTGCGACCGCCATGTTCGCGCTAAGGCAGTAGTTCTCGGCCAGGCTTCGCCCGGATTGCGTTCTCGGCGGCGGCTTCGCCGCCGATTTGCTGCGGCTTCTCGCGGAAGGGTGCTCGGCTAGCGCCTGCCGCGGTACCTACGGAACAATTCTCGGCCGTTCCTCCGCCTTGGAGTCCACCATGGGACGGCGGTCCTTGAGATGCGATTCCATCTTGAGGCGCGGCACACCCTCCTTGAGCCAGTCTGGCGCGGGCTGATCACGCAGGAACGTGTCGAACCATTCCGTCATCCGCAGCGCGTAGTCCTTCTGGTTGGCCGGGCGCGCGAGGCCGTGGTTCTCGCCGACGTACTCGAGCAGCACGACTTCCTTGCCGAGTTGACGCAGATGGTTGTAGTAGGTGATGCCCTGGTTGAAGTCCACGGCGCCGTCGCGGTCGTTGTGCAGGATCATGAACGGAATCTTGAGATTCTGCGCGAACGTCTGCGGCGAGTTTCGGTCGTAGGCTTCCGGCACTTCGTTCGGCCCGCCGGTGAAGCGACCCTGGCTGGCGATGAAGATCGAGCCGTCGGTGTTGCCGCTGTTCCAATAGATCGAACCGAACATCGACGTCATGTCCGTGAGTGGGGCGCCGGCGACCGCCGTCTTGAAAATATCTGTCTGCGTGGTGACGAACGTGGTCTGATAGCCGCCCCAGCTGTGTCCCTGGAGTCCGACGCGGGCGGAGTCCACAATGCCGCTGGCGATCGCGGCCTTTACCGCAGGCACGATACACCACGTGGCGCTGCGGCCCGGATCGTTGATATGATAGACGATGTCGGGCATGAGGTACGCATAGCCGCGCGACGTGAAGACCGCGGGGTTGGCCTGGCGCGTCGCGTTTGGTGCGGCGTAGGCGTGGAACCCCTGCGTCAGCTGTTCATAGATGTAGGTGAGCGTCGGATACTTCTTGCCTGCTTCGTACCCAGCCGGCAACCACAGCATCGCCTGTCGTCTGGCGCCCTTTCCGCCCGGCGCGCCCGCCGCATCCGGCGGACTGTCGCATGAGTACTCGATCAGCCGCGCGCCGGCTGTCCACGCAACGTCTTTCTGCTGCGGGTTGGCGTCCGTGAGCTGGCGTTCATTCTTGAGGCCGTCGTCCGCGACGTGCCAGTTGGGGAAGCGCACGACGGTGGAGCGCGTAAAGGCCCACACGTTGGCGTCGCGCGCTCGGCGATAGTCCACCTTGTTGTCTTCATTGGATACGACTTTCACACCGCCGCGTATCGGATCGACAGTGACGAGTCCTTCCTTCTTGGTGTACTCGCCGTACATCTCGATGAACATCGGTTGCGCGAGATCGATGCCGTAACGGTTGAGGCGTGCATCGGCCACGAGCCGCGCTTGATACCGGAGTTTGTCCTTGCGGCCGTTGCCCGTGAGGTTCACCGCGCCCGTGCCGCTCGCCGGCAGGCGCCAGTAGTCCCAGTTGTCGCGGACGATGAGGTTGGCGCCGTCCTTGCTCCAGCCGACAAGCCCACCGCCAACGCCCGGCTTCACCTGGTTGTGGTCGTCTTCGTCGTCGTAGAAGTTGTTGGCGATGCCGGTCGTGATCGCCTTCGTCGTCCCGGCGTTGAAGTCATAGACCTTCCACTCGCCGAGTTCGTAATACGCGTACTTGGAGTTGTCAGGCGAGAATGCGTTGCCGCCGCCGCCGAAACCTCCGCCACCACCGCCGGGAACCTTCTTCTGGATCACCTTGCGCTCGCCCGAGGCGATGTTCACTGCGTACATGTCGCGGTACTGGAATCCCTGGATGCCGGCGGCGCGCTCATACTCGGACGCATCGCTGCCAACGCCCCACGTGTTCTTCGGCCCGATCGCCACGCTGCGCAGCTTGTCGTCAGTGAGGCGGACGACTTTCGCAGCGGCCACCTGATAGCCGGCGAGGTACGAGAACGAGCGGTCCTGGTTCTCCTGCACCTGCTGCGTGGCCTGCGTGCGCGGATCCTTCCAGTGCCACAACACGAGCGACGGAACATCCGCATCGGTCTGCGGAGCCGCTGCAATACGTCCCGTATTGCCGCCGCCGCCGGGCGCGCTGCCCTGCGTCGTGGTGCCGTTGAACGTGGTGGTGACGCGCGGACGCGGCGGGCGTGCCTCGCGCAGTCCGATGAACAGAATCTTGGCGCCGTCGCCCCAATTGATCGCGTAATCGCTCGACAGAACCAAGCCGCTTGGGACTCCCGCGCTGGTGGCACTGACTTCCACCGTCTTCGCCATGGGCGCGGCAGCGTTTTGCCAGACAAGAGCGGTCACGTTCTCTTCGTTCGTCGAGTTGGCAGACGTGTCAGTGACGACGCGGATGGCAGTGAGTGCGGCCGACGAGTCCGCCCATGTGAGGCGGCGATACGCGGCCTTCTGCGCGTCGAGCGGTCGCGAAATGCCCGTGGAGAGCTGTCGCACCTGAACGCTGTTGCCCACCTGATCTGCGATGCTCACGGTGTAGGCGATCCAGTCCGCGCCGTCATCGAACGCGAATTCGGAAACGTTTGCGATCGTGATGGACGGGGCCGTCGATCCCGCGGCCAGGTTTACGAGCTCGAGCATGGTTCCGGTCGTGGCGCCACCTCCGCCACCTCCGCCGCCAGCACCAGCGCCGCCGGTAGCCGCCGGCGCGGCGTGATGTACGGCGAGCCAGTCTGATTTGTCACCGGCGAAACGGAATGCACGGACGTTTTCGAACTCACGCTTGGTGCCATCGGCCGTATTCACGACGCCGAGCTTCGTCGGCGTGGCCGGAGCGTTGGCGGCCGGGGTGGCACCGGGACGAGCGCCGCGGCGGGCGGCCGCCGAGTTGGGGTATATAAGGAAGGCAGCCCATTTGGCGTTTCCTGACAGGCCGAGTGCCGCACCGCCACCCCCGCCGCCGGGGCCACCGCCGCCGCCAGCGGTCGGCGCTGAACCGGTGGGGAAGCGGTACTCCTTCGCGCCAGCGGCGGTGCCGCGAATCACGACTTCGGCATCGCCTTCGGTCGGGCCGATACCGTAGACAAATGTCTTGCCGTCGTTGGAGAGGATCGGCGTCCGGATCGACTTCCACGTCAACAGATCGTTGAGCGTCAGCTGCCGCCCGGCGGACGATGCCGGAGTCCACTTCGATACCGGTTTGTCATCCTTGGCGCCGTAGGGCAGGTTGACGAAAGGATTGACGACGGTCTGCGCGTTGGCGCGCGGCGGCGCGTCCTGTGCCAGGGCGCTGGCGGCCGCACTGGCGAAGACGACGGCGGACGAGAGAATTCGGAGTATTGGGCGCATGATCGGTGTGCGAGGGTTTGTTCTCGGGACATTAGCCCCAAACTCGCCTCGGCGCGAGGCCGTGTCGTGCTGACGAACGACGTCGGTTTCGCTCAAGGCAGAGCAGCGCGGGAGGGGCTACTCTCCGTACGGTATCCAGATGTTCTTCACCTGCGTGCACTCCCTGAGAAATTCGCGCCCCTCGCCGTCGTCGATGCTGATCCAAACGGCATGTTGCTGATTTATGGCTCCACGGGCTACACCGCCCGCCTCATTGTCGAGGAAGCCATAGCTCGTGGGATGCGACCCACGCTCGCCGGACGCAACGGTGATGCGGTTCGCGCACAGGCGGAAGTGCTGGGCCTGGACTGGCGTGTCGCGCGCGCAGATGATCCGGTCGCGCTGAATGTCGCGCTCGTGGGCGCGACGGTGGTGCTCAACTGCGCCGGTCCTTTCGCTCGGACGTGGCGCGCAATCTCGGACGCTTGCCTTCGCAATCGCGTTCACTACCTGGACATCACTGGCGAGATCGCGGTGTTCGAAGGTCTGGCCGCGCGCGACGCCGAGGCGCGGGCAGCTGGCATCATGTTGCTGCCGGGGGTCGGCTTCGACGTCGTCCCATCGGACTGTTTGGCCGCGCATCTCGTTCATCGTTTGCCCGAGGCGGTGCGCCTCGCGCTCGCATTTCGCATGATCGGCGGTGCCTCGCGCGGCACACAATCCACGATCGTCGCCAACATGGGCACGCCGGGCGCGGTCCGCAAAAACGGCGTCATCGTGCCCGTGCCCACCGCGTGGCGCACGCGCCGGATTGATTTCGGCGACGGCAAGCTGCGCGACGCCACGACGATCCCGTGGGGCGACGTGTCCACCGCGTTTCACAGCACTGGCATCCCGAACATCGAAGTGTACGTGAGCATGCGGCCGTGGATGCGTGGTGCCGCCATTGCGTCGCGGTGGCTTGGCCCCGTGTTGCGGAGCGGAGCGGTGCGCGCCGTATTGGAAGCGTTCGTACGTCGCAGTGCCGCGGGACCGGACCGCGCCGAGCGCGAGCGGAGTGTGAGCGTGCTCTGGGGCGAAGCCGTCGCGGCGGACGGTCGCCGCGTGGTCTCAGGACTCCGTGGCGCGAGCGGCTACACGCTCACCGCGCAAACGGCAGTGCACCTGGTCGCGAAGGTGCTTGGAGGCCAAGCGCCAGCGGGATTTCAAACTCCGTCTCGCGCTTATGGCGCGGACGTGATCCTCGAGATCCCCGGAGTTACGCGCAACGACGAAGCGCGCTGAGCCACGCTTGCGGAATGCATACAAATCCGCAATGTTGAGGCGGCTACCATGGGAGGAAGCCGATGCGAGTCCGGTCTTTGGTCGTGATGTCGGTGCTGTTGCCCGCCGCACTGAGTGCCCAGCGGCGCGGGGGTACGAGAATCGGTGGCGGCAGGGTGGCTCCTCCGGCAGCGCTTCCGCCGCAGGCTCCGGTGGTCGCGAAGGAGATGAGCTACGTCCGGCTGCCGATTTCCGCCGAGTCGTACACGTTCATCAGTTACAACCAGTCACCCACGGCGACGAAGGCGTTTGCGGCGTGGGGCAACTTGGCGGCGGGAACCAAGTTCTCACTGAAGATGAACTCGGCGTTTTCCGCAACGGCTGACCTGACGCAGTCACTCTTGTTCGGACCGATGTCCGTGACGACGTTCGAACTGGGCACGCGGTTCCACCCCCGGGGCGACGCAATCGATCCGAAGATGCGCCTCTTTGCCGACGCGCGTATCGGCTACACGAGCTCGCGTGAGACGTACGCGTTTCAGGCAGACCCGACGGCCGTGACCCCGGTGCAGTTCCTGGGCTCGCGCTATGGCAACGGCGTGGGCGCAATCGCCGGCATGGGCTCTGACTATCGGATCACGCGCACGATGTACTTGGCGACGGGTTTCTGGGGGACGCGCAGCCGCTTGCGCTCGATGTCCACGAATCCGTTCCGGCCGGCGTCGAGCGGCCAGTACTACCACATGACGACATACCGGCTCGCGCTTGGCCTCAAATGGAACCCGGTTCGCAGCATCTACGAAGACCCACAGTCGCGCTGATCCCGGGTTCGACCACGCAGCAGAGGCCCCGCCGAAAGCGGGGCTTCTTCTTTTCGGGGCCCAATGGCGTGGATTCGCGCATTGAAACCGAAGAAGGGAAGCCACGTTTTGACTGGAGCAGGTGTCAAAACACGGAAGCACGCGCATTCTGCGCGGGCTATCTTGGGTTTGAACCCTTCTTCCAGCGCTCACTGTGACCCACAGACGAGACTTCCTCAAGACAGCAGGCGGACTCACCGCCGCCGCGCTCGCCGCTTCGGCGATACCGCGTCAGGCTTCGGCGCTCTTCGGCGCGATGCCAACCACGGCTCCGCTTCCCGAAATGGACGCGGCGGTGAAGGAACTACTGCTCGAGGCGATTCAGGCCGCCAAGTCGGCCGGCGCATCGTATGCTGACGCGCGCATCAGCCGCTTCATGCAGAACTTCGTGTTCACGCGTGAACAGCAGATCCAGAACACGGTGGACACTGAAACGTTCGGGTGCGGTGTGCGCGCCCTGGTCGACGGCACGTGGGGGTTTGCCGCGACGCAGAAGATGACGAAGGAAGGAGTCGCCAAGGCCGCGCGAACCGCCGTGGCCATCGCCAAGGCAAATCGTGTCGCGCGCGACAAGGCAATTACGCTCGTGCCCACGGACGCTCATCCGAACGCCAGCTGGCGCTCCGACTTCACGATCGATCCGTGGACCGTCTCGGTAGAAGACAAGGCGGCGCTGCTGCTCAAGGCCAACGCCGAGGCGATGAAGGCACCCAACGTTCGCTTCGTGTTCAGTGCGCTGTTCTTCGTGAAGGACGAACGCAACTACGCGTCTACGGACGGCTCGGTCATCAATCAGCTGGCGATCAAGAGCTGGCCGATCATCCAGACGACCGCCGTCTCCAACGACCGGACCGATTTCCAGAACCGCTCGTCACCGACGTCGCCGATGGGTCGCGGATGGGAGTACATCGTCGAGCTGGACTTGCCGACGGTCGCAAGAACGACCGGTGAGGACGCCAGTCAGAAGCTGTCGGCAAAACCGGTTGACGTCGGTCGCTACGACCTCGTGCTACACCCGTCCAACCTGTGGCTCACCATCCACGAGTCCATCGGCCATGCGACGGAACTGGATCGCGCCATGGGCTACGAAGCGAACTACGCCGGCACGAGCTTCCTGGCGCCGCCGGAAAAGATGCTCGGCACGTTCAAGTACGGTCCGGAGATGATGAACATCCAGGCGGACCGCTCGCAGAAGGGCGCGTTGTCCACGATCGGCTACGACGACGACGGCGTGAAGCCCGAGGACTACCACCTGGTGAAGAACGGCATGCTGCGCGACTACCAGACCACGCGCGAGCAGGCCGGCATGCTCAAGTGGTGGTATGACAAGAACGGCATGCCTACCACGTCGCGCGGCTGTAGTTACGCGCAGGGCTGGAACAACGTGCAGTTCCAGCGCATGCCCAACGTGTCGCTGATGCCGGGTGAGCGCGATCTGAAATGGGACGATCTTATCGCCGCGACGGATCGCGGTATCGCCATCATGGGCGACGGATCATTCTCGATCGACCAACAGCGCTACAACGGCCAGTTCGGCGGCCAGGTGTTTTACGAGATCAAGGGCGGCAAGATCGTCGGCATGCTGAAGGACGTGGCGTATCAGATCCGCACGCCGGATTTCTGGAACGGCCTCGATATGATCGGCGGGAAATCCAGCTACGAACTCGGCGGCTCGTTCTTCGACGGTAAGGGCCAGCCGAGCCAGAGCAATTCGGTGAGCCACGGCTCGGTGCCGGCGCGGTTCCGCAACGTGAATGTCATCAACACGGGGAGGAAGGCATAATGGCCGCCCCAATGTCGAGAGACGAAGCCCAGCGCATTATTCAGCGCGCGGTTGCTTTGTCCAAGGCCGACGGCTGCGAGGTGAGCCTCAATGCCAACGTGGCGGGCAACACCCGCTTCGCCGCCAACGCGGTCACGACCGCCGGCGAGATCGAAGGCAACGGTTTCAGCGTGCAGAGCTCGTTCGGCCCAAAGCATGCGGTCGTAGCCACCGACGACTTGTCGGACGCGTCCATCAGGCGCGCGGTGGAGCAGTCGGAAAAACTGGCGAAGCTCTCGCCGGACGATCCTGAAGCGATGCCGGCGCTGCCACCACAGACGTATGTCCCGGTGAACGCGTACCACGAGTCAACCGCCTCCTGCACGCCGGCGGATCGTGCGCGCGCCGCGCTCACAGCGTTGGAGCCCAGCCGCAAGGCGGGAAACCTTCAGGCGTCGGGCTACATCGTCACGAGCAACAACGTGAACGCGTACGGCAACAAGGCCGGCTTGTTCGCGTACTTCGCAAGCACGTCGGCCAACTACACGCTCACGGTGCGCACGGCCGACGGTACGGGTTCGAGCTGGGCCGGTGCTGACGATCCGGATTGGTCCAAGCTGGACTATCGCGGCGTCAGCGAACGCACTGTGGACAAGGCGCAGCGCACGCGCGGCGCAGTGGCCATCGAGCCGGGCCGTTACACGGTGATCCTGGAGCCGCAGGCCGTTGGCGACCTTGTTCAGCTCGTGGCCGGCTACATCGACGCACGCTCCGCCGACGAAGGGCGCAGCCCGTTTGTCAAAGCGGCCGGCGGCAACAAGGTCGGCGAGAAGATCGTGGATTCGCGCGTCACGATCCTGTCCGACCCAGCGGATCTGCAACTGGCCGGACAACCATTCGACGGCGAAGGGCTGCCCCTTGGCAAGCAGCTGTGGGTCGAAAACGGCGCGCTTAAACAGCTCTACTACTCGCGCTTCTGGGCCAAGAAGCAGGGCAAGAGTGCCACGGGCTCCCCGACCACGCTCAAGATGTTGGGCGGCACGACCACGACGGAGCAGATGATCGCCAGCACTGAGCGGGGGCTGCTCGTAACACGGTTGTGGTACCTGCGTGAGGTAGATCCGCGCACCGCGCTCTATACCGGGCTCACGCGCGACGGTGTCTTCCTCATCGAGAACGGCAAGATCAAGAACGCCGTTCGCAATTTCCGCTTCAACGAATCGCCGCTCTTCATGCTCAACAACATCGAAGCGCTCGGGCCTACGCAGCGCCTGGCCGGTACGGAAGGCGGCGGCAGCGTGGTCATGCCGGTGATCAAGGCGCGCGACTTCAACTTCACGAGTCTCTCGGAGGCCGTGTAGTGGTAGACCCGGCCCGCCGAACGGACGGCGCGGTGGTGGGCCGGGTGTTGTCCGGTAACGAGGAGCAACTCATTTCGGCGCTCGCCGATCTGCGCAAGCAGGTGGGCGGGCGCATCGTCGGCCAGCGGGACGCGATCGACGAAATCCTGATGGCGCTGCTTGCCGGCGGACACGCGCTGCTGGTGGGTGTGCCCGGCCTGGCAAAGACGATGATGGTGCGCAGCGTGGCGGACGCGATGCACCTGGAGTTCCGCCGCGTGCAGTTCACGCCGGACCTGGTGCCAAGCGACATCACGGGCACAGAGATTCTGGACGAAGACGCGGCGGGGAAGCGCTCGTTCCGCTTCGTGCGCGGCCCGGTGTTCACGAACATCGTGCTGGCAGACGAAATCAATCGCGCGCCGCCGAGGACGCAGGCAGCGCTGCTGGAAGCGATGCAGGAGCATTCGGTGACGGCGAGCGGCGAGACGATGCCGTTGCCGAAGCCGTTCTTCGTGTTGGCGACGCAGAACCCGATCGAGCAGGAGGGGACGTATCCGCTACCGGAAGCGCAGTTGGATCGTTTCCTGTTCGACATTCGCGTCGGGTATCCCAGCGAGGCGGATGAGGTCGCGATCCTTCGCGCCACGACGGGGACCGCGGAGTCGGTGATTTCGCGCGTCGTGCACGCGGATGGTGTCTTGGCGCTTCAGCGCTTGACGCGCGACCTACCGGCGACGGAACCGGTGCTCAAGTACGCAGCGAGCCTTGTGCGCGCGACGCGGCCGGATTCGGCGGGGGTGCCTGCGCTCGTTCGGAAGTTCGTGCGGTGGGGCGCGGGTCCGCGCGCGGGGCAGGCGCTGGTGCTTGGCGCCAAGGCCGCGGCTTTGCTCGACGGGCGGTTCACGGTAAGCCCTGAGGACATCAAGCGCGTGGCGTATCCGGTTTTGAGACATCGGGTTCTGACGAACTTCGCAGCGCAGGCGGAGGGTGTGAGCGTGGAGCGAGTGATCGGGGATTTGTTGGAGCACGTGCAGGCTCCCCGATCATCGATTCCGGTGTAGATCGAGAACAGCAACGACAACAGACGAACGACAATTTCGCGGATTTCGCGAATTTCGCGGATTGCACCGGCACATGGCGAGTTGATCTCGAATGAAAGACTACAAGAACTTGGTTTTATTCGGCGCGAGATATGGTTGCCACGCGCGTGGACAATTCGTGAAATCCACGCAATTGTAGTCCAGCAGTTGTAGTTACAGTCATCGCGAGTTGAACGGCATTTTCTGGTCACCTACCAACCGGATCCTATGTCAGTCTCACGACGCAAGTTCGTTAAAACCGCGGGAGCCGCTGCCGCGCTCACTGCGATCGGATCGAAGGCCCAGGCCCTGGGCACCAACGGCATCTTCGTGCGCGAGCACACGTACGCCGCCGAGGACTACAAGGCGCTGGTGCAGGCCGCTGTCGCCGCGGCGAAGTCGGCCGGCGCGTCGTACGCGGACGCGCGGCTGGCCAAGTACCGGTCGCAGGCCGTGCAGACGCGCGAACGTCGCGTGCAGGGCCTGAGCGACAACGAGACCGCCGGCCTTGGCGTCCGCGCGCTGGTGAATGGTGCGTGGGGATTCGCCGCGACCGCCGAATTGACGCTCGATGCCGTGGCTGCGATCGCCAAGCAGGCGGTGGATCAGGCGAAGGCCAACCGCGCTGCGCTGGCGCGTCCGATCGTGCTGGCGCCCTATGGCGCGCCGCAGGTGGGAACGTGGCGCTCGCCGATCAAGGTGGATCCGTTCGAAATCCCGATCGCGGACAAGGTCGCGTTGCTCCTAGCCGCCAACGCGAAGGCGATGGAAACCAAGGGCGTCCGCTTCTGCAATTCCGGCGTGAACTTCCTTCGCGAAGAAAAGTGGTTCGCCAACACAGAGGGCTCGTACACGGAGCAGACGCTGTTCCGGTGCTCGCCAAACCTGAGTGTCACGGCCGTGTCGGCAGACAACTCTGACTTTCAGTCGCGGTCCAGCGAGACGGCGCCGCGCGGCATGGGCTACGAGTACTTCACCGAACTCGACTTCGTCGGCAACGCGCCCAAGTGGGCGGACGAGGCCGTGCAGAAGTTGTCGGCCAAGCCGGTGGATGTGGGCCGCTATGACCTGATCCTTCATCCGACACACCTGTGGCTCACGATCCACGAGTGTGTGGCGCATCCGACGGAGCTGGATCGCGCACTGGGCTTCGAGGCCAACTACGCCGGCACGAGTTTCGTGTCGCCGCCGGAGAAGGTGCTGGGCCAGCTCAAGTTCGGCTCGGACCTCATGAACATCCGCGCCGATCGCAGCCAGGTGGGTTCGTTGTCCGCGTGCGGCTGGGATGATGAAGGCGTGAAGCCCGAGGACTACGACATCGTGAAGGACGGTGTGTTCGTGGACTACCAGACGACGCGCGAACAGGCGCCGTACCTCGACTGGTATTACAAGAAGATCGGCAAGCCGGTGAAGTCGCACGGCAACTCATATGCGCAATACTGGAGCGATGTGCAGTTCCAGCGCATGCCCAACATCAATCTGTTGCCTGGCGCGGCGGACACGGTGTGGGAGGATCTCATCGCGGCCACTGACCGCGGCATCGCGATCCAGGGCAACGGATCATTCTCTGTCGACCAGCAGCGCTACAACGCGCAGTTCGGCGGCCAGGTGTTCTACGAGATCAAGGGCGGCAAGATCGTCGGCATGCTCAAGGACGTCGCGTATCAGATCCGGACGCCGGAGTTCTGGCGCAGCATGGACATGATCGGCGGGCCGCGCAGCTACTGGATGGGCGGTGCCAACGGTGACGCCAAGGGGCAGCCGGCGCAGAGCAACGCGGTGTCGCACGGCTGCGTGCCCACGCGCCACAAGCAGGTGAACGTAATCAACACCGGGAGGACGGCGTAATGAGCGACGAACTGCAGATCCCTCGCTTCGCTCGGGATGACTCTGGAGCGCCGCTCGCTCGGGATGACTCGGGGGCGCTCGCTCGGGATGACTCAGGTGCGCCGCGCTCGCTCTTTGATCCGCCGGCCCCGCCAGCGCCGCCGCCGTCGCTCATGACGCGTGAGGAAGCCGAGGCGCTCACGAAGAAGGTGCTGTCGTTCGCGACGGCGGACGAGACGCGCGTGTCGGTCAATAGTGGGCTCACGGGCAACATGCGGTTCGCTCAGAACCAGGCGTCCACGTCCGGCGACAGCTTCGACACGACCATCACGGTCCGGAGCACGTTCGGCAAGAAGTCGGCGTCGTCCACGACCAATTCGCGCGACGAAGCGTCGCTCAGGGCCGTCGTGCAGCGCGCCGAGGCGCTGGCGAAGCTCGCGCCGGAAGATCCGGAAGGAATGCCGGAACTTGGTCCGCAGAACTATCAGGTGTCGCCGGGCTGGAGCGATGCGACGGCGGCGTTGACCGCTGCACAACGCGCCAACGCGGTGAACTCGATCACGTCGCTGGCGAAAGCTGCGAACCTCGTGTCTACCGGGTTCCTCGAGATCAACGCGGGCGCCAATGCCGTCGCCAACAACAAGGGGCTTTTCGGTTATCACCGTCAGACGTCAACGGTGTTGACGACCACCGTGCGTACACCCGACGGCACGGGCAGCGGGTGGGCCGGCGTCACCGCCAACGACTTCTCCAGGATTGACGCCGCGTCGCTGGGCCGTCGCGCGGTGGACAAGGCGCGACGTTCCGCCAACGCAGTGGCGATCGAGCCGGGCCGCTACACCGTGGTGCTCGAACCGACGGCTGCCGCAAACATCGTGAGCCTGCTGCAAGGTGCGTTCAGCGCGCGCGCGGCTGACGAAGGCCGCAGTGCGTTCTCGAAGCCGGGGGGCGGCACCAAGATCGGGATGAAGGTTCTGGACGAGCGCGTCACGATCATGTCGGACCCGATGGATCCGGAGACGCCTGGCTCGCCATTCGGTGGCGATGGCTTGCCCAACGGCCGCAAAGTCTGGATCGAGAACGGCGTGCTCAAGACACTGTCGTACGATCGCTATTGGGCGATGCGTCAGGGCATCGACCTCACCGCTGGTGGTGGCGGGGGAGGCGGTGGAGGCGGCGGTGGAGGCGGTGGAGGCGGTGGTGGTGGCGGCGGGCTCAAGATGGCGGGCGGCACTGCAACGCTCGAGGAATTGATCGCCAGCACCGAACGCGGCATTCTCTGCACACGCTTCTGGTACATCCGCGGCGTGGATCAGCGAACCATCCTGTTCACCGGCCTCACGCGCGACGGCACGTTTCTGATCGAGAACGGCAGGGTCACGCGCCCGGTCAAGAACATGCGCTGGAACGAGTCGCCGCTCTTCTTGCTCAACAACCTCGAAATGCTGGGCCGGCCGGAGCGGGTCAGCGCCAGCGAGAGCGGCGGGGCCGGAGCGCCGATCATCATGCCACCGATCAAGGCGCGCGACTTCAACTTCACGAGCGCAAGTGATGCAGTGTAGCAGTCATTCCGAGCGTAGCGAGGAATCTGCATTTGCAACTGCAGATCCCTCGCTACGCTCGGGATGACAAAGCCGCGATATGCTGACCACCGCAGCGGCTTCGCTGACGCCGTACGCGGAATTGCTCGATTCACTCGGCGGCCTGACATGGCCGTCGCAGGTGCGGGTGCGGGCCGGCGATCCCGGTTCGCACCGCTCCAACCGGTTGGGCCG
This sequence comes from Gemmatimonadota bacterium, assembly GCA_031401495.1. Classification (GTDB taxonomy): domain Bacteria; phylum Gemmatimonadota; class Gemmatimonadetes; order Gemmatimonadales; family Gemmatimonadaceae; genus DASPMP01. The sequence goes on along the minus strand of JANNRQ010000075.1, from coordinate 24,947 downwards.
CTCGCCGGAATTTACGGAGTATCGCGCGTACCGGCCCGGCGACGATCTCCGACGTCTGGACTGGAAGCTCTACGGACGCACGGATCGACTCTTCCTTCGCATCGCCGACGACCACGCGGCCCTGCGCACGTCCGTCATCGTGGACGCGTCCGCGTCGATGCGCTTTCCCGTCGAAGGCTACGGCAAGTGGGAGCACGCCTGCGCCATCGCGCTTGGTCTGACGTCCGTCGCGATCTCGGATGGTGATGCAGTTGGTGTGAGCGTGGCAGCGGCCGGCGGTGAGCGATCGGTCCCGCCGCGTCGGCGCCGAGACGTGCTGCACGACATCGCGGCGCTGTTCGAGACGATCGACGTTGCCGGCGACGCATCCGTGGCCAACGTCGTCGAGCGGCTGGTATCTGCACCGCGGCTTGTGGTGATCTCGGACTTCCTCGGCGAATCCGAGCGCGCACTAGGCGCGATGCGTGTCGCGGCCGCGACAGGCGCCGAAATTTTCGCGGTGCACGTTGTGGCTGAGGCCGAGTTGGAGCCGCCGCAGCGCGCATTCATGGCCGCGGATCCCGAGCGGCCGGAGTTCCGCCGCGCGATGAGCGATGCGAGTCGAGCCAGATACCTCGAGGAGTTCGCAACGTGGCGCGAGCGCGTTGCTGGCGAGTTGCACGCGATGAACGGCAACTATCGGTTGACGTCAACGGGAGAGCTGGTTCGCGACGTGGTGCGTCGAGTCGTTCTTGGCGGCGCCGGCGCCGCCGCGTGAGGTGATCGCGTGAACTTCGTCGCGCCGATCTGGCTGGGTGTCGTGGGAATCGCCGCCGCCGGCGTTGTGTTTGCGCACTTGTTCTCGAGCACCATTCCGCCGCAGGACGTGTTGCCGACGGTCCGGTTCATTCCCGAGAGCACCCCGCTCACTGTCATGCGCTCGCGGCGGATCACGGACTGGCTGCTGCTGGCTCTGCGCGTCGTTGTGGTTGCGCTGCTGGGCCTGGCGCTTGCAGGCGCGCACCCGGCGCGGAGGGCGCCGTCCAGCATCGTGCTCGTGGATGCTTCACGTGCTGCGGGATCGATGCAGGAAGTCGTGGACAGCGCGCTCAGTGCATCGTATCCGGGCGGCACGTTCGTGGTGTTCGACTCGACGGCACGAGTTGCCACGGCTGACGAAGTCCGCGCCCTGAAGCAGTCCAATGTGCGCGGCTCGCTGTCCGCTGCGTTGGTGGCGGCGCACCGGCTCGTGGGGCCCGCGCAGGACATGGACCGGACGCGGCTCGTCATTGTGTCGCCCACTGTGCGCGAGGAAGTGGACTCGGCGACGGATCCCCTGATCGACCTGTGGACCGGCGCGTTGAGGACTGTGCGCGTCGCGGCCGCGCGCGCACCCATGCCCGTCGCGTGGGATATTCGCGCCGCGTCGGATGATCCCGTGGCAGCGTCGCTGGCCGGAGCGGGAATGCGGCGCGCGAACAGTCGGGTGCGCGTAATCCGTTCGGCGCCGATGGCGGCGGATACTGAGTGGGCTGCGGCGGGCGGCGCCCTGGTCGTTTGGCCGGCGGACGGTGCGTCCCTCACGCGACGTGCAGTGGCGGACACGCAAGGGGGAATCGCCACCGGGCGCGATGTCGTCGTTGCGCAGTTCGCACGCGAGTTCCTGCCCGGCCCGGGTATGGCGCTTGTGCGTTGGGCGGATGGAGAGCCGGCCGCTACCGAGCGAGCGCTCGGAGGTGGCTGCGTTCGAGAGGTCGCCGTTCCGGTGGACGTGGTTGGTGACGTTGTCTTGCGCGAGAGCTTCCGCGGCGTGGCGCGTACCCTGATCGAGCCGTGCGGCGGCGTGGCGGACATGCGCCCAGCAATCCTTCCTTCGCTCACCCGGCCGAGCCCTGGTGAGTCGGCGCGGCCCCAAGCGATCCCCGCGGTCCCGCCCGACACTGGACAACTCCCGATGTGGCTCGCGCTCATCGCGGCGATGCTGCTTGGTCTTGAGCATGAGTTGCGGCGACGAGTGCGGGTGACGGCATGACGGTCGCGCAGCGGATCGAGGCGACGCGCGGGTATCTGGCCGTGTCAGCGCTGGCGGGCTCCGTGCTCGTCTTCTTCGCGATCCTTGGCCTGCGCCCTGCGATGGGCCTGACGCTGCCGTCGATGGGCGCCGCCGCTGCACTCTGGGTGTGCCGCGGAGTATTCTCGCGGACGAGCGTGGTCCTGTGGCTCGAGTCGCGCCTGCCGGAGCTGCGCTTCGCTCTCGTGGCGTTGGCCGAGAATCCGCATTCGCGCTTCCGGGCGGCGTTTGAAGCGAGAGTGTTGGGCACCGACGCGCGGCCAGTCGTCGCGAAGGCGGCGCTGCGCATGGTGGGAGTGCCCCTGGCGCTGCTGGCCGGAACTGAGTTTGTCGCGCGCCCGCTGCTGGACCGCCTGACAATCCCGAGTGACGTAGCGACAGCGCCAAGCGAAACCCGGAGCCTCCTCGGTGCTGGACGTCGCGCGTACACGGCGGTCGTCATCGCGCCGGCCTATTCGCGAATCGCGACCCAAACGCTGAGGAATCCGACCGCGATTGAAGGTCTCGTCGGCAGCGAGATCCGGTTCTCAGGAGCGTTCGACGATCGGCGCCTGATGCCGAAGCGTCCTGAGGCAGTTGTGCTGGTGCGCGATGGCGAGGAGCAACTCGTGACGCTGGAGCCCAGGCCGGATTCAGCACCGCGCGTGGTGTTGTCGCTGCCTGCGCGTGACAGCGTTCTGCCACGAGCCGACGGAGTGGTGGCGCTCGCGGCGTCAGTGCGCGATGACATCGGCATCACGTCCGGCTGGTTCGAGATGATCGTCAGCTCGGGTGACGGTGAGAGCTTCAAGTTCCGCAACGCCGTGATCGCGCGAACGTCGGCGGGGAACTCGCGTGAACTCCAACTGACAGCGGCGCTCCGGCTGGATACGCTCGACCTCAAGCCCGGTGACATCATTCACCTGCGCGCGGTTGCCCGTGACGCCAACCCGGCGGCGGACGCCGAGGCGGGTAGCTCCGAGACCCGTACGCTGCGCGTGTACCGACGCGGCGAGTCGGACTCGGTGGATATCGAGGCGATGGCGCCGCCGGAAACGGGCAAGTCCGAGTTGAGCCAGCGCATGCTCATCATGATGACGGAGAAGCTTGCGACGCAGGTGCGCACGCTGGCTCGGCCCGCGTTCGCCTCGGAGTCACGCAACATTGCGGTGGAGCAAGCACGCCTGCGAAAGCGCGTAGGTCAGATCATTTTCACGCGCCTCACGGGTGAAGAGGACGCGGGCGAGGCTGAGGGCGCCCTGGCCGACACGTTGTCGCCGATGGAGGCGCTGCTACGCGCCGCAGACTCCGCCACCGGCGCCGACGCGGGTGAGCACTTGGAGGAGGGGGAAGACTCGCCCGTGATTGCGATCAACCGGCCATTGCTCGAAGCGTTCAACGCCATGTGGGAGGCGGAGCGGAGACTGGGCGTCATTGAACCGAGGCGGGCCCTTCCTCATATGAAGGCGGCGTTGGCGGCGATTCAGCGCGCGCGTGCCGCGGAGCGGCTGTACCTGCGCGGCCGTCCGCCGAGGATCGTGCTGGACATTGCGCGCATTCGGTTGAGCGGCAAAAAGGAGGGAATCGAACCGGCCGTCCGATCGCCACGCGCCAGCGCAGTGACTGCGCAGCTGACACGCCAGGCGCAATTCAGCATTGCATTGGAGTTGCTCGCGAGCGATTCGGTATCGGCGGCGATCGACAGCCTCACGCTGTTGCGCGTGGATGCACTGTCGGACCAACCGGCATTCGCGTCCGCGCTGTCGGCAGCAGTGAACGACCTGCGTTCCGGTCGGGACGCGACGGCGAGCTTGCGTGTTGCACGACGGGCGTTGACTGGCTCGCCAACGCAGGGCGTCCGCCTGCGCTGGAGCGGCCAATGACGCACGAAGCACCAAGCACGAAGCACCAAGCACGCAGTGAATTCGTCTGGGCCACCGCGCAATACGAGTCAGGTGACTGGGATAGCGCACCGCTCGTGGGCATCAACCTCACGGATTCGGTGGCGCGCTATACGTCGATCAAGGTGTCGGCGTCCCCGATGATCGTGGCGCTCTCGTCCAGTGACATACTGCGGTATCCGTTCCTGTTTCTCACCGGGCACCTGCCGGTGCGCTTCACCGAAGCGGAGCGTGCCAACGTGCGCGCGTATGTCGACCGCGGCGGGTTCCTGTTCGTGGATGATCACAACCACGACATCGACGGCGTCTTTCACAAGACGGCGACGGAGGAGCTGCGCCGAACCTGCGGCGCGCTCAACGACCTGCCGAACAATCACGAGTTGTACTCGACGATGTTCCGTTTCCCGGACGGGCCGCCGACGACGAGCCACGAGCTGAACGGCTGGGGCGACAACCTAGTTCACAAGAATCTCCAGGCTGTCATCGTGAATGGCCGTGTTGCGGTGCTGTACAGCAGCAAGGACTACTCGTCCGAGTGGGGCTATCACCCCGAGTCCAAGCGGTTCATGGCGATCGACAACACGCGCTTCGGCGTCAACGTGGTCGTGTATGCCCTTACGCGCTGACCGCATGCGATTGGAGCGCACACTGCGCGCCACGGCGTTCGTCGCGCTCGCGGCGTGGATCGCCAACGCCGCACGTCCCGCGCTGGCGCGTGTCGAAACGGCGAACGACGCGCAGTTAGCGGACGCGCTAAGGCAGTGGACCCGCGCGACGACTGTGGACACCGTCCACGCTCAGCTCGATACCGTGCCGGATGCAACGGCATCCGCATGGCTCTCGGCGTTGAGCCGCGCCGGCGTCGGCGTGTCGTGGGCCGGGCCGCTGATTCCTGCGACCGCGATCGAGGTGTTCCCGGCGACGGACCCCGCTGGGGGCGTCGTCGTGCTTACGAGCGCTCCAGCGTCGACGGCACGCCTGCTCAGCGATGCGCTCGGGCCGCTCGACACGCTGAGGGGCGCCGTATCGAGCGCGCGGCTCGCGTCGGTCGAGGGCGACCTAACGCTGACGTCCGGAATGCAGCCGGCGCGCGCCGAGGCCGCCCCGCGCAATCAGGCGCGTCGAGTGTTGGTAGCGGGCGCCGCCGGATGGGAGGCCAAGTTCGTCATCGCGGCGCTCGAGGAGTCGGGGTGGAGCGTTGATGCGCGCCTGTTCGTGGCTCCGGAGCGCGATGTCATCCAGGGGCCGGGTGGAGCAATCGATACGTCGCGGTATGCGGCGGTCGTGCTGCTGGACTCAGCGGGCGCGGAGTCCGTTCGCGGGTTGGAGTCGTTCGTGCGCAGCGGCGGTGGAGCTGTGCTGGCAGGCGAGGCGAATCTCGCGCCGCGAGCGGCAGGAATGACCGCGTGGCGTGCAGGGAAGCGCGAACTGGCCCCGCTGGGCACGCTCGCGGCCGATTCCGTGTGGCGCGGCCTCTCGCGCCTTCCGCTCGTGCTGACGAAGCTGGCGGGTGCGATTGTGCTGGAGCAGCGCACCAACGGCGCGGAGCTAGTGGCGCGGCGGCACTACAACGGCCGAGTGGTGGGAGTCGGGTACGATCAGACATGGCGCTGGCGCATGGCCGGTGGCGACGGTAGCCGGGTGGAGCACCGCGAGTGGTGGTCGCGTGTCGTCGCGAGCGCCGCGCTTCGTTCTCCGGTGACGGAAGGACACGCGACCGGTGCGGCGCCACTCGCTTCGTTGTTCAGCGTGCTTGGTGCGCCGTCGCGGTCGGCCCGCGTATTGCCGGTGGCGCTGTCGGCCGGCGTGCTGTCCAACCTGCTTGGCGCAGTCGTCTTCGCATCGCTGCTGGCCGAGTGGCTATCGCGACGGGCACGAGGCGCGAAGTAGACCTGTCATCCCGAGCGGAGCGATGGATGCGCCGTGCGCAATGCAGAGTTCTCGCTACGTTCGGCACTGCGGACGCTTCCGGAGATTCGCGCTCGGCGAGCCAGTGCTAGACGGCCGGGCGCCCTCCGGGCGGGCGGCCTCCGCCCGGGCCACCGCGTCCGCGGGGTCCGCCACTACGCTCCGGCCTGCCGACGGCCGCATTGGAGAGATCCAGTCCCACAGCGAAGGTCGAGGCGTAGCCAGATGATGCGCGCGCGACGTCGAGAATCATCATCGTACCGCCTTGGCGATAGATCCCGTCCCGCTCGTTGCGCAGCCGGCCCGGTCCCTTGGCCGCATACGGCGCTTCAGCGTGCACCTTGTCGGTGAACGCCTCGTCGAAGAAGACCTGCGATGTGAACTCGTACGTCTGAGTTGTGTTGTCGGCCAGCGCGGCTGACGCGGGTGTGCGGATCTTGAAGTGGATGTGCACCGAGCGACCCGGGTACCAGCCGGGATATATGGTAGTGAAGCGCGCGATGCCCGACGCGTCGGTGACTTGATAGCCGCGCAGGAACGTCTGTCCGGTCGTGTCAAAGCCGACCATCGTGTCCCGCACGCCCGAATAGCGGCCGTCCGCGTCGCATTGCCAGATGTCCACCATCGCATCGGCCAGCGGCTTGCACTGTCCGCCGCTGATCTGCTGGACGGCGAAGGCCAGCGCCAGCGGCGCGCCGGCGCTGATCCTGTTCGTGGTCGGCTCGAGCCGCACATCGCTGCGGTTGAGCTGTTTGTCCACGAAGTACGGGCCCACGGTCAGCTCGGGCTGAGCGACGCACGCCGGGAAGTTGGAGGCTGCGGCGGCGCGCTCCGGTCGGTAGCCGACCACCGCGGCTGCGCCGGTCATCGCGGCAAGCTTGAGGACGTCGCGGCGGGTGAGGATCCGGCCGATGGGAAGATCGTCGTTGTCGGTCATGGTCGTTGGACGAAACGCTTGGCCGAGTCGTTAAGGGCGCGCGAAGTCCCGGTCACGTAAGTTCCCACCCTCCCGAACCGGCCACAAGTGAACGCACCCGCGGCAGCGCGCCAGAATCCCATTCGTTCGATTGTCGCCGCGTCGGCAGGCAACCTCGTCGAGTGGTTCGACTTCTACGTCTACGCGTTCACCGCGCTGTACTTCTCCAGCGCGTTCTTCCCGGGAGGCAGCACTACCGCGCAACTCATGAAGACGTCGGGCGTGTACGCGCTGGGTTTCTTCGCGCGCCCGCTCGGCTCCTGGATCTTCGGACGGCTCGCGGACCGGGTTGGCCGGCGGCACTCCATGGTTGTCGCGGTCATGATGATGTGCGTGGGATCGCTGATGGTCGCGGTCCTGCCGACGTACGAGACCGTGGGTGCGCTGGCGCCCGTGCTGCTCACGCTGGCACGCGTGATCCAGGGCATCTCTGTCGGCGGTGAGTACGGCGCGACAGCGGCGTACATGAGCGAAGTTGCGCACGCGAAGCGGCGCGGCTTCTACGCGTCGTTCCAGTACGTCACCATCATCGGCGGGCAGCTGTTGGCGAGTGTCACGCTCGTGATTCTCCAGATCTTCCTGACGCGCGACCAGCTGATGGCGTGGGGATGGCGTATCCCGTTTGTCGTCGGCGGTATCGCCGCGCTCATCGCGCTGTATCTGCGCAGCACGCTTATCGAGACATCCACGGAAGAGTCGCGCGCGCACGAGGACGCCGGCACCCTGCGCGGCCTGCTGAAGCACAAGCGCTCGTTCTTCATCGTCCTGGCGTACACTGCGGCCGGCTCGCTCATCTTCTACACGTACACGACGTACATGCAGAAGTACCTGGTCAACTCCGCGCACTTCGAGGCCAAAGTCGCGACGAACATCATGACCGCGGTGTTGTTCTGCTTCATGCTGCTCCAGCCCGTGTTCGGCGCGCTGTCGGACAAGATCGGGCGACGCAACTCGATGCTGGCGTTCGGTGTGTTTGGCGTATTGGCGACGCGTCCGCTGCTCGGCGCCATCGGGGCGGCGAGTACTCCGATCGAAGCGTTCGCGTTGGTGTTGCTCGGCCTTGCCGGCGTCAGCTTCTACTCGGCGATCAGCGGCATCGTGAAGGCGGAGATGTTCCCGATCCAGATCCGCGGCCTGGCGGTGGGAATGCCGTACGCGTTCTCTAACGCGGCGTTCGGCGGTACGGCGGAGTACGCGGCGCTGTGGTTCAAAGACCGCGGCATCGAGACATCCTTCTTTTGGTACGTCACCGTTATGGCGGCCGTCGGGTTGATCGCCGCCGTTGTGATGCCCGACAACCGGAAGGTCGGCTACCTGCGCGAGGACACCACGGGTTAGCTGCCGGCCGCAAGGCGCGCTGAATGGGTTCAGTCGCCGCGCGGCCGCCTGACTGTGGTGCTGCAGGCGAGCTCGCGTTGCGCGACGTGCCTCAGGGCGCGCGCACCGCAACGCGACCGACCACCCGGATCCACTTCACCTGGCCTGCGTCGTCGCGCACGAACTCGATGGACTGACCCTTGTCGCCGCCGTCGGTGACAACGGCGCGATCCGGCCCGAAGAACGCGATAGGGAATTCACTGCCGGGGTTGGCGCCACTGTTGGGACGATCGCCCACGAACAGCTTGCCGCCTTCGGCGCGCACCACGTACGAATTGTTCGGCCGCGCGTACGTGCCCACGTACTGGGCGAGGTCCGGCTGCCTGGCCAGCAGGTTGGCCGTCGGCAGCGTCTCAACGAGCCCGCGGTGCGCGATGGCTTGATTCGGCGCGTACGTAACGCCCAGGTACGAGGTGAGCGCCTCGCGCTCCACGTCCTGGATCAGGCGCCAGCCCGCTGTGGCATTGGTGAGAATCGCGATTGCAAAGTTGCGCTCGGGCACGATCTCGAGGAGCAGGACGTGTCCCGCGAGCGTGCCGCCGTGCGCGTACGTTCGCACCGGGCCCACGCGGCGGATGTGCCACGCCAGCCCGATGTCGTCGTCGGTGCTCTGCTTTACCGCCTGCGACGTGCGCATCAACTCCAGCGATTCCTTCTTGAGCACGCGCTCGCCGTTGGACGCGGTGCCGTCACCCATATGAAAGCGCGCGTACGTCATCATGTCCGTCATACACAGCCCAACGCCGCCAGCGGTGACGCTTGCACTAGGGCCGAACGGACGCTGCAACGTCGGCTTGCCATCGCGCGAGTTGTGTCCGGCGGCGAAGCGATTGACGATGAAGTCGCCCGCGGTCGTGCCCGCATGCTCCAGTCCAAGGGGCGTAAACACCAGGTCGCGCACAGCGCGATTCATGGACGTGCCGTTGGCGACCTCCATGACGCGGCCGGAAATGCTGAACCCGGCGTTGTTGTAGCTCCATGCCTTGCCCGGCGGCGCCACTTGCATCAGGTCCGTGATGGTCGTGATGAAGTTCGTGAGCGTCTCTGTGCCGCGGTCGGGGCCGGAGACCTGGCCCTCCCATCCGCCCAAGTGCGTGAGCAGGTGCCACACAGTGGCTTCGCGACTCGCCACTGAATCGCGGACGCGGAAGTCCGGCAGGTACGTCCGCACCGGGGAGCGCAGGTCCACTTTGCCTTGCTCCACCAAGCGCATCATGGCCGTGGCCGCGAATGTCTTGGAAATCGACGCGATAGGGAACACGGTATGCGCGTTGACGGGCAGGGAATCCTCGACGTTGGTGATGCCGAGCCCGAGGATCGTGGTGATGCCGTTGTGAACAATGCCAATCGCGGCACCGGGGACCCCGAGCTCCTTCATGCGGGCCTGAGCCAGCGCCGCTATCGCGTCAAAACGCGCGTCGCCCTGCGAAGCCGCCGGGCTGGCGAACGCGAGCGCGATCAGGGCAACGAGTGCGGGGCGTGGCATAGTTCCAGTCATCATTGAAGATGCATCTCGAATGCCGCCAAGCGCGAATTGCACACGCGACCAGTCCCTCGGCTTCATGGTCGTTGGGAATCGACGGAAGTGTGCGGAAATGACGGAAGTTGTTGTTGCGACTGGTGGTGGCGATGTTGTCAACAAAGTCCAGCCCGCGAACCCCGATGCACGCTTGGGCGGGAGACCCCGTCCGTCATTTCCGCCAATTCCGTCGATTCCCAACAACCCTTGAGCCGAGGGGCCTTTCGCTAGGCAGTCCCACGCCTTTGGCGCAGGACCTCATAGACCGCGATCGCAACGCTCGTGGACAGATTGAGCGACCGCACGTGCGTCGAGTGGATTGGCATCGTGAGGAAGCGATCGGGGTAGCGCTCGCGAATCATGTCCGGTAGGCCGCCGGTCTCGCGCCCGAACACCAGCACGACGTCCCCGTCGGCGCCCAGCGACGCATCCCAGTATTCGCGCGTCGCCTGGCTCGAGAAGAACCACGGCGTGCCAAGCGTCGGAAGTTCGGCCTCGAATGCCTCCCAACTCGGCCACACGCGGGGCTTCACGTGTTCCCAATAGTCGAGTCCCGCGCGCTTCACTTCGCGCTCGTCCAGCGAAAACGCCATCGGTTCGATCAAGTGCAACTGAGCACCGGCTGCGAGGCACGTGCGGCCGGCGTTGCCGGTGTTCCAGTGGATTTCAGGATGAACCAGAACGACGTGGATCGCCGTGGTCGGCGCAGTCACCGCGGGTCCTCAGCCGCCGCCGGGACGCTGATGCGAAACGACGTGCGCCCCGGTTCCGAGGTCATGTCGATGGTGCCTTCGTGCCGCTGCACGAGGCGTCGTACGATGTCGAGGCCCAGGCCGGTGCCTTGACCCACCGCTTTGGTTGTGAAGAACGGATCAAAGATCCGACCCTGAATCGCGGGCGGGATGCCGGGGCCGTCGTTCACGACTTCCACCACCACGCGCCCCAATTCCTGCGCGGCGGTCACGCTCACCTGCCCGCCTTTGCCAACGGCATCGATGGCGTTGTCGATGAGGTTCATCCAGATCTGATTGAGCTCGACGCCCACCGCGTGCGCGCGGGGAAGGTCGGCCGCGAACTGTACGGACACATCGACGGATTTCCCGCGTGACTTGGACGTCAGCATCATCAGCGTGTCGTTGATGCCCTTGCGGACATCCACCGGCTCGGGCGTCGGGGCGTGATCCATGTATGTGAAGCCCTTTACGGCGCCGACGATGTCATAGATGCGGGTCGCTGACGTCTGGAGGTCTGCCGTCAGCGAGCGGACCGCGCAACCCGCCGCGATCCACCGCAAGGCCGCGTCCAGTGCGCGGCCGCTCACTGTCGCCGCCAGAGTGTCGAGGGCGGCCACCGTCACGCCCGCTTCGGTGAGCGGCGCGGCGCAGGCCTCGTTGCCGTCGTGCGCGGCGAGCCATTCTTCGAGTGCCTCCTCGCGGTCCGCGCGCTCCATCGACGAGAGCACCGTGCGTGTTCCGTCGCGGCAGCGTGCGTGCAGCGCGTCGATTGCGGCCATCTGTGCTTCCGACAGGTTCGTCGCGCCCAGCCGGCGCGCGGCGGACTCAGAGGCCGCGAGACTCTCCGTCAGCGCCTTGGCGCTGCGCACCGCGGCGGACGCGGGGTTGTTCAGCTCATGCGCCAAACCCGCCGCCAGCCGGCCGAGCGACAGCAGCTTTTCGTCGCGTTGGTCGAGTGTCGTGAAGTGCCGCGCCCGATCCACCATCACGTGGACCATGGCACCCGTGCTGACGGGGCACTCGCGGATCAGCTCCGGGACGTGTTCCTGCGGGATCTCGAGCACCTCCATCGATTCCTCGGCGATCGCGTCACCGGGGGGCGTGGCGCCGCGCGAAAACGGCAGCAGCCCGCCCACATCGCCACCTCGCCAGTCGATGATTTTGTGTGCGCCGGCGCCGCGATCCACGCGAATCACGAGGTGGCCGGCAAGCACGATGAACACGACAGTGACAGGCTTGCCTTTGGTGTTGACCGTGATGCCTTTCGGATAGGTCCGATAGACACCGTGATTGGCGAGCCACTCGTGCTCAGACGTGGGCGCCGAACCAAGCACCTTGTGCTGTGGAAGGCGTGCGACCACGTCGCGAAACTCGGTGTCGCTCAGCATGGCCCCGAGGTCATACGGTGCGGAGGTAGCGATGCACTGAGTAGATCGCCGCTGACCCCTCGCCCACAGCGGCGGCCACGCGCCGATTGGCGCCCGACCGCACATCGCCCGCGGCAAATACACCCGGAATGCTCGTTTCGAACGCGAATGGCGGCCGCTCGAGCGTCCAGCCGCGGGGCCGGCCGTGCTCCTGCGGCAGGTCAGTCCCCGTCATCACGAACCCAGCCTCATCGCATTCCAGCACAAGGGCGAACGCCTCTGCGTGAGCCTTTACGCCGATGAAGATGAACATCGCGGACGACGCGACGACGCGCTCGATGCCTGTGTCAGGGTTGCGCACCGTCACCGACTCCAGTGCGCCGTTGCCGAGCACCGACGACACCTCGACGCCGTTCGCGACGTCGATGTTCGGCGCCGAGCGGATGCGGTCCACGAGGTAGCGCGACATCGTGGGCTGGAGGTCCGGCGCGCGCACGAGCATCGTGACCTTGCTCGCGTACCGCGAGAAGAACAGCGCTCCTTGCCCCGCGGAATTGGCGCCGCCCACGACGCAGACGTCCTTGCCGCGGTAGCGGGCCGCCTCGGTCATGGCCGCGCCGTAGTAGACGCCGACGCCCTGAAGCGGTTCGACGCCGGGCACGTCCAGCGTGCGCGCCGACATGCCGGTGGCGATGACCACCGTGTACGCAGTGAGTTCTGTCCCGTCGCCGAGCGTGACGATGCGATACGGACCGTCGCATCGCAGTCCTTTCACTTCCTGTGCGCTGAGGATCTCGGCGCCGAAACGGCGCGCCTGGGATACGGCACGCTGCGCCAGGTCCGCACCGGTAACACCGGCCGGAAAGCCGAGGTAGTTCTCGATCATCGAGCTGGTGCCAGCCTGCCCGCCCGTCGCCTGCGATTCAACAAGCACAACGCGCAGTCCTTCGGACGCCGCGTACACGGCGTTGGCCAAGCCAGCGGGGCCACCGCCGATCACGATCACATCGTAAAACGGGCGGTTCGCGTGCGTCTGGAGTCCGGCAGCCATGGCGAGGTCGGTCGCAGACGGAGCAACCAGATGCTTACCGTCGGGGAAGAGCACCACCGGCAGTCGGGTGACGTCACCCACCAGCGACTGCACGAGCGCGCGCGCTTTCGCGTCCGCGTCGATGTCCACCCACTCATATGGTACGCGATTGCGCGAGAGGAACTCTTTCGCTTCGAACGATTCGGGCGACCACTGTGAGCCGATCACGCGAATGCCTTCGAACGTCGGACGCACGCGGGCGCGCCACTCCGTGAGCAAGTCGTCCAGCACGGGATAGAGCCGCTGGTCCGGTGGATCCCACGGCTTCATGAGATAGTGATCCAGCGCGATCTCGTTGATGCCGGCGATGGCGACGTCGGTATCCGCGTACGCCGTGAGCAGCACTCGGCGCGAGTGCGGGTGCAGCGGCATCACGGCGCGGAGCAAATCCAGTCCCGTCATGCCGGGCATGCGCTGATCCACGAGAAACAGCGCGACGGATGCGTTGCGTGCGGCCAACTCCTTCGCGGCGTCCAGCCCTTCGGCGGCCGAGTTGGCCCGCATGATGCGATAGTCGGCCTTGTAGTGCTGACGCAGGTCGCGCTCAATGGCGCCGAGCACCGTGGCGTCGTCATCGACGGCCAGGATCACAGGTTTGGTCACGCTCGCGCCGAGTCCTCTAAGGTGTGGGCCCGGGAGATAGTACCGACGACCGTCGCCTCGCGCGACGGCAACGAACTCAGTGCTTCGGTCCGACTGCTTGTCATTCCGAGCGCAGCGAGGAATCTGCAAGTGACGTTGCCAACTGCAGATCCCTCGGTCGCTGCGTTCCCTCGGGATGACTCTCCAACGCTGCGCTCCCTCGGGATGACACTCCAGTCGGATCTACCGCCCCGGCGGCCGCCTGACTGCGGTGAGCGAACGGCCGAGGAACGCCTCCACCGGCTGCTTGCCGTCATCGCCCATCCGATGATCGTCCATCAGGTTGATCGCGCGCGCGTAGCTCAAGGCGGCTTCTTCGGCGACGCCGCGCTCCTGGATGAGATAGGCGGCCCACAGGTGGCTGGCGCGCCACGCGATGGTGCAGTGCAGTAGCACTTTGCCCTTCGGGTCTTTCATCGCCTCCGTGAACCTCACGAGCGCGTCCGGCGAGTACGGATTGGCAGTGCCGGCGCGCACCGGAATGTGCACGTACTTCATGCCCAGCTCAGCGATGGTCTTGGCCTCGTCGATCGGAACGCGCGCCATTTCATCGGACATGCGCAGGTTCACGATGGTCGTCACGCCCTGCGCTTTCATTTCGCGCAGCGCCTTCTCCGTGGGCTGGCCGCCGATGAACACGTCATCGCCAACCTTGGCGTACATGGCCTGGAACATGCCGGTTGTATCAAGCACCACGGGGGCGCCAAGCGCGGTGATCGTGCCGGGCTTCGTGAACTGCTGCGACGACAGGGTCGCAGGCGACACCAATACCGCTGCCGCCACCAACAGGGTGTTCAACCTGCGCATGGACCTGCCTCGCTGTGGGTGAAGAAGACGCTCATTCTGTACGCCGCCAACTCGCCGTCTGTTCCCGTTGGACACAATATGATGGCACGGCGTCGACGCAGTTGTGACAAGAATGTGCCATCTTCATCGGCGGCCGCCGTTGTGGCTGCCCCCTCACCGACCCGACGTGATTCTCGCCGAACAACTTCAGGAGACGTGTGAAGGCAAGTACCGCGTAGTCCGTGAGTTGACTCGGGGCGGAATGTCGCGCGTGTTCCTTGCCCACGACATCAAGCTGGAGCGCGACGTCGCGATCAAAGTGTTGTCGCCAGACTTGGTGGATCCGACGGCGATCGAGCGCTTTCGTCTCGAGATGGCTCAGGCGGCTCGGCTCCAGCATCCCACGATCATTCCGCTTATCGAGGTGGGCTCTGTACTCGTTGACGGCCAGCGGCCCGTGCCGTTCTACGTGATGCCGTATGCGCCAGGCGAGTCCGTGCGCGCGCGACTCGCGTACGGGGGGCCGTTCTCCGTGAGCGCCACCGTGCGAATCCTGCGCGACGTGTTTGGTGCGCTGGAACACGCGCACGCGTTCGGTCTGGTGCATCGCGACATCAAGCCGGAGAACATCTACCTGTCGGGCAGTCACGCGGTGTTGGCGGACTTCGGCATCGCCAAGGCGATCGCGGAACAGCGCGGCGACAACGTGCTGACGCAGCCCGGCGAGACCATGGGGACGCCCGCGTACATGTCCGCCGAGCAATTGGCCGCCGATCCGCGGACCGATCACCGCGCGGACATCTACTCGGTGGGGGTTGTCGCGTACGAACTCCTGGCCGGAAAACTGCCGTGGGGAGGCAAGACGCCGACGGACCGCCTGGCGGCGCAGGTGCGCGGCGAGATCCAGCCGCTGGACAAAATGCGCAGCGATGTGCCGGAGGAACTGTTCACGACCATCAAGCGCTGCCTGTCCTACTCGGCGGCGGGTCGTCCGCAATCGGCGACAGAAGCGCTCGGCATGCTCGAGGGCGTAGTCTCTCGTCCGTCGATTTCCGTGCCGGTCGAGATCGAAGAGACGGTACGGGTCAGGGCGGTGCCGGCGGTCATGCGGAACGCGATTCGCGCGTTGACGCCGTTGAAGTCGCTGTGGAAGCCCTTGGTTGTCGCACTGTGGGTACTGGCCAACATCGTGTACGCTGGCATGCGGGCGCAGGGCGGCGGCACCTCGCTCACGCGCGCGGCGTCGTTCATCGCCGGCTTTCCGGGAACGCTGGTATCTATAGTAGTGGTGACCGAAGGCGCCGAGCGCGCTTACGGTATTTCGCTCCCGCGCCGCTAGAACGGCAGCCAAGCTGTTCGCAGCGCCGGGAGATCCGGCGTACGGGATTCCCTGAGGAGGAATCGGGAGTCGCGCGACTGCGCTGTAGGCGATGTCCTACCATTTTCCCTTCATGCGACGCGCTGCCCTCGGGGCTGTTGCAGCCCTTTGGCTCGGTTCACCGCTCGGCGCCCAGGCGCCGGACGCGGTGCCGTTTGGCGCGGGCGAGCGCCTGTACTTCACCGTCCGCAGCAAGGTCGGCACGGTCGGGCGCGCGGTGATGACGCTCACCCGATCCGAGAGGGTCGACGGCGACGGCACGTTGCTGGCCTCGTTCTCCACGCGGATCCGGGTGGCCTTCATGAAAGGAGGCACAGAGGGCCGTAGTTCCATCGACCCGTTGCGCATGATGACGTTGCGCTACGTGGAGGACGAGTATCGCCCGTTCTCCTCCACGCGCGACAGCGTGGAGATCCATCACGACCGACAGCACTGGACCGGGCTGTCTGACAGCGGATACACAGCGACCGATCGGCCACTGGACGAGCTCTCCTTCATCTATTTCCTGCGCACCGTGGACCTCGCGCCGGACAGCCTGTACACCTACGACCGTTTCTACGACAAGCGTCGCACGCCGACCACGGTACGGCTGGTTCGGCGCGACACGCTGCGCGCGGCGTTCGGCAACGTCGGCGTGTTTGTGGTAGAGATGAACGTGAAGGACAAGGTCGACCGCGGGGGCGACAAGACGATTCGCCTGTGGCTGAGCGAGGATCGTTGTCGCGTTCCCGTTCGCATCGAGACCCGCCTTCCGTATCTCGGCGCGGGCATCATGACCATCGACTCCGCGTCCACGCCGGCTTGCGCTCCCAGCGCGAACGGCGACGCGTTGCGCTTCGGCGCGCCCTAGGTTGTCATTCCGAGCAAAGCGAGGAATCTGCATTCATTGCTGCAGATCCCTCGCGGCGCTCGGGATGAGATGCTAGAAAATTCCTTCGAGGTACGCGTCCACGCGCCACTGACGGCGCGGATGGACGCCGCGGCCCACGTCGAAGCGCATCAGTCCGTCCAGAATCGACAGGCCGACACCGACGCCGCTCATCGGCCGCCCGACGTTCTGCCACTGCGTTCGGTCGCCGGCCCAGCCAAGGTCTGTGAAGATGACGGGTCGACCGCCCTGGATCGTGCGGCCGAATTCGAAGCGCGTCATCCAGAATGCGTTGCCGCTCTGCGCCGTGTCCGGCGATTGTCCGCGAATGGTGCGTGTGCCGCCCAGGTACCAGCGCCGCTGCGGTGGCAGATTGCCGATCGAACTGCCGCTCGAGAGCGTGAGCGCCGCGTCCCACGGGCCAATGCCCTGCGTGAACATCAGGTCCAGCGCGCCGCGCGCGAAGATCGAATCAGTGGACATCGCGCTCTCGAAACGCATGTCGCCAAAAACGCGGCAGCCGTGCGGATTGTCGCCGCGATTCGCGCGCACGCGGAGTCCTGAGCCCAGGTACTGGGAGCTGGTAGCCGCGATGTTCAGCAAGGAATTGCTACTACCGAGCCCGAACGTTGTTGCGACGCCGGCGGCCTGATGCTTCTCCGAGAACACGCGCCACTCGATCAATGGCGTTCGCTCCGTGCGTCCGCCGAACTCGACGCCGGAGGAGCGGTAGTAGAAGCCTTCGTCGCGGCCGAAGAGCAGCGCCGAGAGCGAGCTGCCAAAGTTGAGCGGCGATCCCCAATCGCCCGCGGACACCAGCTTCGTATAACCGCCCAGAAACAGCGTATGCGTCAGGTTGGTGCGTGTGACGGTCAACTCCACGTTCGGGTTCCTGTCCGCCAGGCCAAAGCGCGCCGCGGCGTGCCCGCTGTATCCGCCGCCGACCATCTGGCTCACTCTCGCGCCGGCCGACACGCCCTCCACGCGGTTGTAGCGCATCTGTCCAAGCCACGGCTCCCATTGTGCGCGCGGCAGGCGCGCCGGGTTGAGCGAGAACTCTGCTTGCGCGCTCATCGCCAGCGCTTCCGTGATCAGGGCATCGCGCGCCTTGATGTCGAACAGCTCCTCGCCAGGATCGAAGATGGACGCGGGCAGGTCCGGGGAGTTTTCGATCGTCGAGAGATCGCAGGGCACGCGGGTCGCGAACGGCACGTCTGACTGCCCGTACCGCCGGTCGGTGCGCACGCGAACTTCGCTGGTGTCGCACTGGCTCATGCGTCGGCCGATGCGGAAGCCGTCGCGGATCGAGTCGCGTCGCGCTGTTGCCATGCGGATCTGCACGGCCAGCACCGAGTCGCGCCAGATGCGGCGAGCCGAGTCGGACATGCTGCGCGGCGCCTGAATGGTGAACGTGTTGTTCCAGTTCACAATCGGGATGCGCGGCAGCGTGTCGACGCCGTTCACCGAGCTGTACTTGAACGTCTGCTCCAGCTTGAACGGCGCGCGCACGAAGCTCGCGATCCCGTGGCCCTCGGCCGAACGGCTGCGCGGCAGCCAGAACCGCCCGCCGTAGAGTCCGTACTCGATCGTGATCGCCGAGATTTCGCCCTTGAGCGGGAACATCATCGGCTTCACGAAGGCGGGCACGTCGTCGAACGCGGTCGGGTCTTGCTCCAGCACGAAGTCGCCGACGTTCATCGGCGCCGCGAAACGGTACGCCGCCCGCACCATCTGCGCGGACTCGATGTCGAACCACAACGTGCCGACCATCAGGTTCCAGTTCGGCATGCGTGGACGGATGTCGAGCGAGTGCAGCCGGTACGGGCGCTTGTCCGGCAGCGTCAGCGTAAGCGAATCGCCGGTACGATACGTGTAGTAGGCCTCGGCGCCTTCGGCCAGCGGATGCACGGGTCCGTTCTCATCCACCTGGGCCTGGGCAGCCAACGGGCCCGCCCAGAGCGGTTCGTACCCGGGAAGTAGGGCACCGGCACGATTTCTCCGCCGGCTTCGGCGATGCCTTTGCCGGCTTCGCGCTGCGCGATGTCAGGTGTGCCTGGCAGCGCGGTACGCGCGCCCGTGAGTTCGATCCAGATGCCGACGTCCTTTTGCCAGCGGACGCGGCCCGCGTGTTCCATGCGGAAGATCAGCCGGTCACGGCCGATGCGCGTGAAGCTGATGCCGGCGGAGATGCGCTGGTACGCCTGCGCGTCGTAGGAAGTGAGCGCGGAATCCTGCCCCATGCGCGCAATGCGCGCGCGGGTGAGCAGGGACTTGGCGGCGGGATCCTTGAATGCCGTGGCGAGATCGTTGGCTGTGACCTCGCGGCGACGGGGCTTGTCATTGCGCTCCCGCTCGGCGCGCTGGATGCGCTCAATCCGGGCCGCATTTTGCGCCTCGAGGCGCTTCATGACTTCGGCTGTGATGCTGTCGGCCTTGGTCTGGGGTGAACCGGCCTGAAACAGGGCTCCAACGAGCAGGGCGAGAATCATGAACGCGCTGGATCTCGGAAGGGGGCCAAACGTCTGCCAGCACTACGGTCGTGAGACAGTCAGGTTTCCGTCAGGGTTGCGCTGTTTCCGGGTGCCGCGAGGACGGGCCGAGCCTGCGGCTTCGCCGGGGGGCAGTGCCCGCAGCGCAAACGTCCCGCTGCTGTCGGTGAATGTCGCCAGGCGGGCAAAGTCGCACTTCAGCCCGACTCCACGCACGTGCAGCCATCCAACTGACTCTGACCGGCGCTCATTCGCCTTGAGTCGCGCGATCCGCGAGCGAGGCTATTCCGAGATGTCCTCAAGCCGACTGCTCCGGCCCGCCGCGAAGTCGTCGCGCGCTTCACTCACCCTTCGGAGAAACTCGGGGTGGTTCGCGAGGCGATAGTCGAACCAGTCGTCCTCGGTTTCGAACCCGATCAGAACGCCGGCGGGCCGGCCGTGACGCGTGATCACGATCTCTTCGCTGGCCGCGAGCCGCAGGTACTTGGACAGGTCGTCCTTCACCTTGGCCAACGCAACTTCACGGCTCGGCTTGCGCGAAGTCCGCAAGCCAGCTGGCTGCCTCGGCTTTCGAGACGATAGCGAGGACTTGGACTTCCTGGCCGCTGATGTCATAGAAGACCCGGAATGCATCCACGCGGAGGCGATACTGTGGTCGAGCAAGCCCGCGCATGCGCTTGATTCGACTCTTCGACACCATCGCTGGTGCATGCCGCAAATGTCTCTCGAGCGCCAACCGAATCGTGCTGCGGTGGAACGCTGGCAGAGATTGCAGCTGCCGCTCCGCGGTTAACGCGATGCGGATCTCGAACCGCATCTGGCCAGAGTATAGCTAGATGATAGCCAGTGAGCAATCGTCGACGTTGGCACGCGTCATCGTAACTCACCACCGCGGGTCTAGTGCCCTCCAATCGTTGCAGTGGCAATCGAAAACACGCACGTACCGGCTAGCGCTTCTTCGCCTGGAGCGCCTTGGCGATGTCGCCCGTGGCCTCGTCGCAGCTCGTCTGCGATCCGGCTCGCTCGGAGCCGATTTTCCGGAAGAATGACATGCGTCAGTTCATCAGGTTGATGATCGCCTTGGCGAAGTACGTCCGGTCGCGTTTGCGATGCGACATCTCTGTCAGGATGCCGAGCCGTTCGAGTTTGGAGATGCTCGACGAGGCCGCGGCGGGCGTGACCTTCATCAGGCGGCCCGCTTCGCCGATGGTGATCACCGGTCGCACGAAGAGCGCGTCCAGCACCTTGATGAGCCGCACGGACGCACGGGTCGTCTGCAC
Organism: Gemmatimonadota bacterium; assembly: GCA_031401495.1. Classification (GTDB taxonomy): domain Bacteria; phylum Gemmatimonadota; class Gemmatimonadetes; order Gemmatimonadales; family Gemmatimonadaceae; genus DASPMP01. The sequence continues at coordinate 4,603 of JANNRQ010000075.1, read as the reverse complement.
CTTGTCGAGCCAATCGGCATGGATGCGCTCGAGCTTGCCCAGGAACGTCATCGCGTCGCCGGCGCTCTCGGCTACGCATTCCAGGAAGAACGTGATCCACGCGTTCCACTCGCCGCGCGTGCTCACCGCCAGCATGCGGTCCATGTACTCCGACTTGCGGCGCTCGATGGCGGTGGACACCGGCAGCACGGGGCCGGGCAGCAAGTTGTGGCGTACGAGCATGAGCATGATGAGCAGGCGGCCGATGCGCCCGTTGCCGTCGCGAAACGGGTGGACGGTCTCGAACTGGTAGTGCGCCAGCGCCACGCGCACGAGGTGCGGTGCGTCGCCGGCGTCGTCGTTCATGTAGCGCTCCAGGTCGCGCAGCAGGGCGGCCAGTTCCTGCGGTGGCGGGGGGACGAACCGGGCCTCGCGCACGCCGCCGGACGGTGTGCCGATCCAGTTCTGCACCATGCGGAATTCGCCGGGTTGTTCGCGTCCGCCGCGCACGCCTTTCATGAGGACGCGGTGCGCATCAAGCATCAGCGGCAGGTCGATTCGCGCGTCGGTCTTCTTTACCGCGCGCAGAGCGTGCTCGGTGGCCTTCACGAAGTTGAAGACCTCGGCGCCTTCTGGGCTGGAACTACCGCCCCCGATCTCTTGGAGCGCTACTTGGTCCGGCGTCGCGAACGTCTCTTCGATGCGGCTGGAGACGATGGCTTCCTTGCGGAGCAGCGACGCATAGTAAATCAGCGGGTTCACCAGCCGGCGCGAAGCGCCGCTCAACTCGCCGATCGCGTGTCCGGCCCTCGCCAACGCTCCTATGGTAGTGGCATCCAAGGGCAGGTCGAGCGGCGTGTCGTTGGGGACGAAAGCGTGAGCGTCCCCGGTAGGAACCAGTCTGCCAGTGCTAAGTGATGAGAAATCAGAGACTTGCACGGCAAATCAGAAGTCTAAATTCACTCGAAAGATATTATAGTTTATACCTGTAAGCTATAATAGTATCAGGTGCAGGCGCAAGCTAGCGCTTCTTGGCTTCCAGAGCCTTGAGCCGAGCGATGGGCGCGGATGTCGGACACCTGCGGTTACAGCTCGGCGTCGGCGTTCTTCCAGAGGTCCATGATCCGGCTTGTACCGGTCAGAAGCATATTTGGCTTTTACGAAGGACCCCGGCGAGGTGCGCGCCATTCAAGGGAAAGCCGGCGGCGGGAGCTGGCGCAATCGCGCAGGTACAGGTTGACGAGCGTCTGGTAACGGACGTCGAGTTCCTCGGCCATGCGCTTGAAGTACGCGATGGTGTGCTCGTCCAGGCGGATGGTAACCGAGCGCTTGGGCTTGGTGGCGTAGGGGTTCTTGAGGCCCGTAGAGAAGTCGTAGTGGCGCCTCATCGTGTCCGCAGCCAGCCATACTGGGCGCGCTCCAACGGGCTTGCCCGACGAGCCGAGATGATGCGAATGGCTTCGGAATCCGCGTCGTAGGTGTGCATGACAGTCAGTAGCCTCGCAGTTGAGCTCATGCCGAGGAGGATGAAGCGCTCCTCATCGGCCGTGTGATCCGGATCCAGCAGCACGAGAGCCTCGTCGTCCTCAAAGGCGGACTCGGCCTCGTGAAACGAGACCGCGTGCTTCCGGAGGTTCTCGCGGGCCTTGGCGGGATCCCAGTCGAACCGCATCAATGTACGTACGGCGTATGTACGTAACAAGTGGGCGCGTTGATCATTGGCCCGCATCATCGCGTGGCGCTAAGCGAAAGCGTCACCAATTCAGTGCATTTCGGACCAAGCGAGCGCACCCTGTGCTCTTGGCTACAAGAAACAGAAACGGCCCGCAACCGACGCGGGCCGTCTCGACCACCAACTGCAGATCCCTCGCCTTCGGCTCGGGATGACGCCGAGGGAATGGTCGTGCTGACCTATTGTCCCCCCGCCCGGATTGGCGGTGTCGCCGGTGCCGTACGACCCGCATTCAAGTCGTTCCAGTTCATGATCGCGTTGAAGCCGAGCATGAATGTGCCCTGGGTCTGCCAGCGCCAGAACGGACGAATGGCGAACATGACGACGTGGCCTTCGCCGATCGGCGCATCCACGATCTGCGCGCGGCCGCTCAACACTCGGCCGCCCGCCAACGTGCCGCTCAATAGCATCTGCGCGGTGTCAGTGGGGAATGACATGATGACGCGGGGACGGGTCATGATATCGGGCTGATTCGCACCAGCGCCGCCACCGCCACCGCCACCGCCACCACCTCCGCCTCCTCCACCACCACCACCTCCTCCGCCACCACCACCGGCGGCTCCACCACCACCCGCGCCACCAGCGCCACCGGCGCCGCGGAGTCCGCGGCCTGCGCCCGCTGCGCCCGGCACCGGAGTCGGACCATCCCACGCCGAGAGCAACGGCGGCTGCGCCATGGGCGTGATGCCCTGGCCAACGCCGGCGGGTCCACCGCCGCCGCCGCCGAATCCACCGCCGCCAAACCCGCCGCCACCTGCGCCGGCGACCTGAATGACGGGATCCTGGTTGAAGTACACGGGCATCTGGGTTCCCTCATACCCGTACATGATCGGGCTTTTCTTATCTGAAATGATGCCGCGCATGATGGAGCCGCGCGCGAACAACTGGCCCGACTGTTCGACCGTAATACCGGTCGTGAAGTTGTACTCGGGGAAGATCGTTGACGTCGAACCTTCCGTGATGAGCGTGCCGCCTGCCTTCACGAAGTTGTAAAGCTCGTACAGGCCTTCCACGCCCATGCCGCCACGGATGTCGTCGCTCTGATCCAAGGCGCCCAGGTTCGGCGTCTCGGCGCTCTTCTTATAAGGAAGGGGAGCTCCGGCGTTCTTGGGGATGCCGTTCACTTGGCCCTGAGCGTTGCCGCCCACGTGCGGGTAGATGATGACGTCGTACTTCGCACGCAGGTTGCCATCGCGCAGCTTCTGGTCCGCGAAGTAGGCGTACGGCACGCCGAAGTGATCCAGCGCGGCACGCACCCAACCTTCGTTCTGCGTGTTGGCCCACGAGTGGACGTAACCGATGCGCGGCACGTCCAGGTCGTGTGACTTGACCGTCGGCGCCGTCGCTGTCCCGACTGCTGACAACCCGAGCTCCGTAAGAGCCGGCTCGAGCTGAGCGCGGTTGGCGTTGGCGATGATGATCGAACCGGCGGCGAACTTCTTGCCGCCGATTTCGAACTCCTCTTCAGCCGCCGCCATCTTGGTCTTGGCAAACTTGAAGCGGAACGTCATCAGGTTGTTGTCGCTGTTGTTGGCCACGACAACAGTGCTGCCTTCGCCCGCGATGCCGCCCGCCGCCTTCACGTCCGCGGTGATCATCGTCATCGGCTGCGTGAGGATCGACTTGTCGGCGACGGCCTTCAGGTCGATGTGGCGCATGAGCTGGTACGTCCAGCCCGTATCGTCGTACGGACGCGGGTTGCTGACGGCGAAGCTCTGGAGCGAGAAGTACATGTCGCCCATGGTCCGGTACGGCTGGTCACCACGGACGATGTAGTCGCCGGCTTTCACCGCGACGGTTCCGGCAGTGAAGTCCGCATTGGCGCGATGGAACTCGAGGCCCTGAAAGCGCAGCGAGTTGACGACGTCTGCCGCTTCACCCTTGCGATACTGGTTGGCCGGAATGACCCACGCGTACGTGGGGCCGTTCTTGCCCTTGTCCACGGCGCGCTTGTTCTTGATCCAATAGTTCTCGAGGTACAGCTCCTTGTTCTTGGCCACGTGGCTGAGCGAGAACAACACGCCGGACTGCTGGATGTTGGTGTTGTTGCGCGGGCCCCACGCGATCACCGGCAGCGGGGGATTGGGCCGGAACCACTCGCGGCTCGTCGTGGTCGCGCCGGCGCGGATCGTGGTCGTGTCCGGACCGTAGCTCGCCACTTCATAGAAACGGCCGATGGCGTTGTGCGCGTGCGCCGCGAAGAACATGTAGTTCGGCGTCCAGCCATCGTAGAAGCCGTACGTCCACACGCCCGGCACGTCGCGCTTGGTCATCTCCATCACGTCGTTCTTGGCCAGCATCCACCACTCGTCCACCGTGATGGCGTCGATGCCTTCGTTGTACGGGCCCGTGCCAGTGGACGCGTACAGGTACGTGGACGCTTCGTGCAGGTCGTGCAAGATGGTCGGGTGATACTCAAGGAACTGGCGCGTCACGGCCTTGGAGAGTGCCAGGTACTGGCCCACGTGGTCGCGGTTGTTATCGTGGGCGACGTACTTGCCCCAGTACATGAGCGGCAGCCGCGCATCCGTGCGCGCGCGCTTCTTGTTGAAGTAGTAAGTGTCGACCTGCTTCTCGCGGCCGTCCGGCTCGATGACCGGCGTGATCATCGTGATGACGTTGGCGCGGATGTTCTGGATGAACGGCGTCTCCTGGACGACGAGACGGTAGGCGAGCTCCTGGAGCATTTCCGGTCCGCCGGTCTCCGTGGAGTGCATGCCGCTGGTGAGCCAGTAGACTGGCTTGGCCAATGCGATGGTCTGCCGAGCCTGCGCTTCTGTGATTTTGCGCGGGTCCGTGAGCGTGGCGAGGTAGCCCTTGTACCGGTCCAGGTCGCGGATCGTGGCTTCGTCGGCGATGACGAGCGCGATCATGTCGCGGCCCTCTTCGCTC
>JANNRQ010000074.1:0-37572 GCA_031401495.1 Gemmatimonadota bacterium | reverse complement strand
TCCCGCTAACCCAACCACCCCCTTAACTTTCTAAAAACGATGGCGGGCCGGGGCGCACCCGGCCGGCCTTCTCACGTGTATATTCTCGTCATAATGCGAAGATTGGCAGGCACTTCCGCGCTTTTGGCGACCATGGCTTCTGGCGTCGCGGCGCAAGAACAATCGGCTGGCATCTGCACGACACCCGACACGATCGCCTTCCGAGGCCAGTCGCGGGTGTCGGAATCGGCTCTTCGCAGTGATATCAGCATCACGGCCGGCGTGTCGCTCAACTACCGCATGATCCAGCGCGCCATCAGGAACCTTCACGAGACGCAGCAATTCGACGACGTCTCCATCCAGTGCCAGGTCGTCTCAGGACGGCCAATGCTCATCTTTCAGGTGGCGGAGCGGCCTTTGTTGGGCGACGTGGACGTGCGCGGCCCAAAGCGTGTTTCTGCGGGCACGGTGCGTGACCAGGTCGATCTTCTGATCGGCAGGCCGGTGAATCCGGCCCAGGTCACGAAGATCGTGACCCGCATCGATTCGCTTTACGAAACGAAGGGTTACTACCTCGCTGAGGTTCGAGCTGAGACCTCGCATGTCGATGCCGGAACAAAGGTTACGTTCGTCGTCAACGAAGGACGTCGGTTGGCGATTTCGGGCGTCCGGATCGATGGGAATGAGCGCCTCGGCGACAAGACTCTGGTCGCCGAGATGGCGACGCGGCCGGAAGGCTTCTTCTTCTGGAAAAAGGGTGAGTTCGACGACGACAAGTACGCCGCCGACTTGACGGAGAAGCTGCCCAAGGCGTACGCGAGGCACGGTTACATCGACATGCAACTCACGCGGGACACCCTGATCGTGAACCGTGAGCGCGGCAAGGCGATGGTCGACCTCAGGGTGGAGGAGGGAGCGCAGTATGTGGTTGGGGAGTTCGAGGTAAACGGCGCGCGCCGCTTCAACAGTGACGAAGTACGGCGATTCTACCCGTTTACGTCGCGTGGCAAGACCATGAAGCAGGCGCTTTCCGACGTCACCCGGGTGGTGCGGCGCGGAGCGCCGCGGGATCCATCCAACGTCTTCGACGCGAAGAAGTGGGAGGAGGCAACGGCGCAGTTGCGCGATGCCTATGCGAACGAGGGCTACATCTACGCCCAGTTGCAGCCGGTCATCGAGCGCGTTCTCGCCGGCCCGGATTCGGTGCCGAGGGTGAACCTTCGGTGGGACATCGACGAGCGCACGCCGGCCATCGTGAATCGCGTCGAGATCTTCGGCAACGATCTCACCAGTGAATCGTGCATCCGGGACCAGATCCTCGTGGTGCCGGGCGACGTATTCAACCGCGACCTTCTGCTGCGCAGTTACCAGGGCATTTCGCAGATGGGGTTCTTCGAGACGCCGGTGCCGTCGCCGGATACCAAGACGGCGAACGACAACGGCGACATCGACATCATTTTCCGCGTCCAGGAAAAGAAGACGGGCCAGGTGAGCTTTGGCGCATCCGTCGGGCAGGGCACGGGACTGGGGGGGTTCATCGGCTTCGAGCAGCCGAACCTGTTTGGCCTGTGCAAGCGCGCGTCGTTGCAGTGGCAGTACGGCCAGTTTATCAACGACTTCAACATGTCGTATACGGACCCGCGGATCCGTGAGACCCGGGTTTCGGGCACGGTGAGCTTGTACCACTCGCAGTCGCGTTTCGTCATCGGCAACCTCGGTCGCCAGACGCGCGCCGGCGGCTCCCTGCGACTCGGGTTCCTCATGCCGGGCTCGCGCTGGACGCGGCTCTACGTCGACTACAGTGGCGAAAACGTGAAGTACGGTGACGAGGGATTCACGGCGACCATCAACTGTGGCTCAGGAGCGAATTGCTTCCGGTCCAGCGTCGGGCTGAGCATCGACCGCGACACCCGTGTGGACATGCCGTTCCCCAGCGCGGGCGCGCACCACGCGATTTCGTCGGCGTTCAACGGCGGCATCCTTGGCGGCACCGCTTCGTTCCAGCGTTACACTGGCGAGCTGCGCGGCTACACGACGCTGGCAACGTTCGGGGGAAAGACACCCGGATCGCAGGCGATCAAGCTGGTCACCGGACTGACCACCAAGCTGGGTACGGTGGCGGGCGACCCAGGCCCGTTCTTCGTCTACCAGTCGTTCTCTCTGGGCGGAGTGCAGTACGGTGAGGCACTGCGCGGCTATCAGGAGTTCTCGATCACGCCCAACGGATATATCGGCGAAACCGGCACCTTCCAGGCGCAGCAACAGTCGTTCGGCCAGGCGTTCTTCACAACGTCGGCCGAGTTGGGCCTCCGCGTGAGCCAACAACTGTATGTTTCATCATTCTTCGATATGGGCAACATTTGGGCACGTACGCGCGACTTCAATCCGACGCGGCTGTACCGCGGCGCAGGATTCGGGGCAGCGATCGTGACTCCGTTGGGCCCGTTGGGATTGGACGCCGGGTACGGATTTGATCGCGTGGACGCGCAGGGCCGCCCGGCTCCAAAGTGGCAGTTTCACTTCAAGTTCGGTCAGTTCTTCTAGAATCGGAGTTCTTAATGAGAATGATTGCACGCGCGCTCGTCGCGCCAATGTTGCTGACGCTGGCAGCCGGAACTGTCGACGCACAGGCCGCTGTCCCCAAGATCGCGTACGTCAATCCGCAGGCGCTGTTCCAGAGCGCTCCGGGTCGCCTCGAAGCTCAGGCGGCGTACCAGAAGGAGACTGAGGGCTTCCGCGCTGAGCTTGCGAAGATGAGCGACGCCCTGACGGCGCTGGTGACCGACTACCAGAAGAACGAAGCCAAACTTCTGCCGGCTGAGCGCGAGAAGCGGCAGGCCCTGATTCAGGCCAAGGAAGATTCGCTGCGCGTCAGGCAGCAAGAACTGGAAGGCGTCGCCAGTGAGCGCCAGAATCAGCTCATGGCGCCCATCATGGAGACCGTCCGCAAGGTGCTCGAGGACATTCGCGCCGAGGATGGCTACGCGCTGATCCTGAGCAGCGAGCCCGGCACCTCGCCAATTCTCGCAGCCGACAAGAATCTCGACATCACGGACCGTGCGGTTGCGCGCCTCAGGACACTCGAGGCGGCCATGAAGAAGGCGGCGACGCCGACGAAGCCTGCGGGCGCACCGGCTGCCGCGCCGTCTGGCGTCACGCGCCCGAAGCCGCCCGGAGTGTGAGGCCGACGACGCAACAGAAGAACACCGGCGGTGAGGGCGGCAACGTTCTCACCGCCGCTGCTATTGCGGAACTGACCGGCGGCGAACTACTCGGCGATGCAACCGCCGGCGTGACGAGTGTGGCGCCGCTGGACCGCGCGACGGCCGGCCAACTCAGCTTTTGTGCGGCCAGCCGGTATTCGGCCCTTCTCGAGGGCACCGGTGCAACAGTAGTGCTGGTGAGCGCCGACGTCGCGACGACGACTACCAGGGCGGCCGCCCGCATCGTCGTCAAGGCTCCGCACGACGCGTTGGTGTCACTGCTCCCGAGGCTCTACCGCGTACCTGAGCGCGCGACCGGCGTGCATCCCAGTGCGGTGATCGGGCGTGGCGCGCGGATCGGAGAGGCCGCGAACATCGGTCCCTTTGTGCTCATCGGCGCCGGCGCCATGATCGGTGATCGCGTGACCGTGGATGCGAACTGCGTCATCGGCGATGACGTACAGGTGGGCGACGACGTGCATCTTTTCCCCGGCGTAACCCTGTACCGCGGTACGAGCCTCGGCAACCGTGTCCTGATCCACGCGAGTTCGGTCATCGGTTCCGACGGCTTTGGCTACGTCTCGAAGCGCGATGGGCACCAAAAGATTCCGCACGTCGGCCGCTGCGTTGTGGCCGATGACGTCGAAATCGGGGCTGGCACGATGATTGATCGCGGCAGCGTCGGCGACACAATGATCGGGGCGGGCACCAAGGTCGACAACCTCGTGCATGTCGCGCACAACACGCGCATCGGCAAGCTGTGCCTCATCGCGGCGCAGGTCGGCATCTCGGGCTCTGCGGTCATCGAGGACGGCGTGGTGATTGGGGGCCAAGCGGGATTCCAGGGCCACCACACGATTGGCGCGGGCGCGCGGATCGGCGGACAGTCCGGAGTCTTCGGCGACGTGCCTGCGGGTGAGACGTGGAGCGGGTACCCGGCGCGTCCGCATCGCGAGTCACTCCGGGCGCAGGCCGCCCTGTTCCGGCTCACCGGCTTGCTTAAGCGCATCGAACGGCTTGTCGGCGGCAGCACAGGCAAAGACGAGTGAGCCGCAATACCATCGCCGGCGCAACTTCAATTGAGGGCGTCGGCCTGCACTTGGGCGTCGAGTGCCGGTTGACGTTCGTCCCCGCGCCGAGCGGGTCGGGCATCGTGTTCAAGCGAACGGACCTGCCGGGCAAGCCGGTGATCCGCGCGCATGTCGATACCGCGGTGCTCACGGAACGACAGACGCAGCTGGGCAACGACCCGGTGTCGGTGCACACGGTGGAGCACGTGCTGGCGGCCGTGGGCGCGCTGGAGTTGGACGATCTCATCATCGAGATCAGTGGCCCAGAGCCGCCAATTGTGGACGGCAGCGCCAAGCCGTTTTTGGATGCGCTGTCTACCGCCGGCCTGAAAAAACAACCGGGAGCAATCCAGTATCTCGACCTCAAGGAGCCGGTCCGTTTCAAGGATGGCGCCTCGGAGTACGAAGCGTTCCCGGCGTCGGATCTGCAACTCGACGTGATGATCGAGTTTCCGCACAAACTCATCGGGTTGCAGCACGGCACGTACCGCATATCGCCCGAGCAGTTCGCTGCCGATCTGGCGCCGGCGCGGACGTTCGGCTTCATGCACGAAGTGGAGGCCCTGCGGTCGCGCGGACTCATCAAGGGGGCGTCCACGAAGAACGCGGTGGTGCTGGATGAGTCGGGGGTGGTGGAGACAACTTTGCGCTGGCCGGATGAGTTCGTCCGTCACAAGGCGATGGATTGTGTCGGCGACCTGACGCTGGCCGGTGCGCGGGTGCGGGCGCGGATCGTCGCGCGGCGCCCGAGTCACCGGGGAACTGTGCAACTGGTGCGCGCGATGCGTGCGTCGATCTTGAAAGGAGCCAACGTGGCCGAGATGGGAATCGAAGACATCATGAAGGTGTTGCCGCACCGCTATCCGTTTCTGCTCGTCGACCGGATCGTCGAGCTGGAAGCGGGGAAGCGGGTGGTCGGCATCAAAAACGTCACGATCAATGAGCCGTTTTTCGCCGGGCACTTTCCCGGCCATCCGATCATGCCGGGCGTGCTCATCATCGAGGCGATGGCGCAGGTGGGCGGCGTGCTCCTCCTGGGCGCGATCGAAAACCCGGAGAGCAAGGTCGTGTACTTCACGTCGCTCAACAATGTGAAATGGCGCCGGCCGGTGAAACCGGGCGACCAGTTGCGCTTCGAGCTTGACCTGCTGCAAGTGCGCGGCATGATGTGTCGTATGCATGGCGTCGCGAAAGTCGATGGCGAGGTCGTGGCCGAGGCCGAAATGGGCGCTATGGTGCGCGAGCGGTGAGCAGCCTCATCCATCCGACGGCGATCATCTCCGGGCGCGCGGAGTTGGCGGCGGACGTACGGGTCGGGCCCTACGCGGTCATCGGCGACGACTGCTCTCTCGACGACGGTTGCGAGATCGCGGCGCATGCCGTGCTCGAGAGGAACGTGAAGCTGGCGAAGCGCGTTCGGGTCGGCGTCGGCTCCGTACTCGGCGGCGATCCGCAGGATCTCAAGTTCAAGGGCGAAGAGACAACCGTTGAGATCGGCGAAGGTACGGTGATTCGCGAGTACGCGACCATCAATCGTGGCACGTCAGAGTCGCTCAGGACGACGGTGGGCAAAGGCTCGTTCATCATGTCGTACGTGCACTTGGCGCACGACTGTCACGTCGGCGACGGAGTCATCATCTCGAATTCGACCCAGCTCGCAGGCCACGTCACGGTGGAAGACAAGGCGATCCTGTCCGGCCAGATCGGCGTGCATCAGTTCGCAATCATTGGCCGCTACAGTTTCGTGGGCGGTTGCTCACGGGTGGCGAAGGACGTGCCCCCGTACGTAAAAGCGGTTGGGAATCCGGTGAAGCTCTATGGTCTCAACACGGTTGGACTCCAGCGCAACGGATTCTCCGAGGAAACAATTCGGGAACTGAAGCGAGTCTATCGGCTGTTTTTCAAGTCAGAGCTCAATGTGTCGCAGGCCAAGGAGCGGGCAGAACACGACCTCAAGAAGATTCCTGAAGTCGAGGAATTCCTTCGTTTCTTTGAACGCAGTGACCGCGGGGTAGTGCTCTGACAATCAAGATTGGCGTCATCGGCGCCGGCGCGCTGGGCTTTCACCACATCCGGCTGCTGCGCAATGTGCCCGGAGCTTCGCTGGCCGGTTTTCACGACAGCAACCCTGAACGCGCGTCGCGCGTGTCGAGCGAACTGGGCGTGCGGTCGTTCCCGTCGGTGGAGGCGCTGCTGGATCAGGTGGAAGCCGCCGTCGTCGTCGTACCGACACCCGCACACTTCGATGTCGCCAGCCCGGCGCTCAAGCGTGGCATCCATTTGCTGATCGAAAAGCCCATCGCCACAACGGTCGAGCAGGCAAATGGATTGCTTGCGTTGGCCAGAGAGAGCAAGGCGTTGCTTCAGGTGGGTCACGTGGAGCGCTTCAACCGGGCCGTGCGCGCGGCGCTGCCGTATCTGGAGTCGCCGCGGTTCATCGAGAGCGAACGGCTTGCGCCTTTCAATCCGCGCGGGTCGGACGTGGCGGTCGTGCTGGATCTCATGATTCACGACATTGACCTGGTGCACGCGCTTGTGCGCGATCGGGTGACCGATGTGCGCGCGGTAGGCGTTGGTGTGCTCACCAACGTGGACATGACGAACGCGTGGCTGCACTTCGAGCGCGGCGCTGTGGCGAACATCAAGGCAAGCCGCGTGTCGCGAGACAAGCTTCGCAAGCTGCGCATCTTTCAACGCAACGGGTACTTCTCATTGGATCTCGCCGATGGGGGCGGAGAGTTCTACCGATTGCGCGCCGATGTGGATCTCGTCGAACTGGCCAAGGCGTCGCAATCGATCGAGAAGTTCGTCGAGCGCATCAAGCTCAAGGCGCCGGAGGGCGAGCCGCTGCGCCTGGAGCATGAGAGCTTCATTGCCGCGATCCAAGGCCAGGCGCCCGTGGTCGTGACCGGCGAGGACGGACGCGACGCGCTGGAAGTGGCGCTTCGCATCGTTCGCGAAATCGAGAAGTCGCAGGCAACGCTCCGTGCGTGACATCCTGTTCGTCGCCGGTGAGCCCTCCGGCGACCTGCACGCCTCCGGCGTGGCGCGGGCGCTCGCCGCGACTGTGCCGGCGCCGGCGATGCGCGGCATTGGCGGAGACCTCATGTCCGCCGCCGGCGTTCAGCTGGACGCGCACATCCGCGGTCTGGCGGTCATGGGCTTCGTGGAAGTGATCAGCCACATCCCCAGGCACTGGCAGATGCTGTCCGATATCCGGCGGCGGATGCGGTCAGGCTCGGTGTCGCTGGTGATCCTGATCGACTATCCGGGATTCAACATGCAGGTGGCCGAAGCGGCGGCCGATGCGGGCGTTCCGGTGCTGTACTATATCGTGCCGCAAGTGTGGGCGTGGGGCGCGGGGCGTCTCGCGAAGATGTCACGCTGGGTGACGAAGGCGGCCACGATACTGCCGTTCGAGGAGAAGCTGCTTCGGGACCACGGGATCGACGCGACGTTTGTTGGCCATCCGCTGCTCGACGCGGCGGTGAACCTGCCGAGCCGAATGCAGGCGAGGGCGCAGCTGGAGCTCGAGGGCGATGTCCCGGTGCTCGCGCTCTTTCCCGGCAGCCGCGCGCAGGAGATCGAGCGGCACTTGGACCGATTCGTCGCGACGGCGAAGATATTGTGCGAGCGGCAGCCGTCGCTGCGCGTGGTCCTCAGCGCCGCACCGCACGTCACCATCGATCCGGCCCGGTGCCCGTTTCCAATTGTGCACGGATCGGGCCTCGCGCTGTTGCGCGCCGCGGACGCCGCGATGTGCAAGAGCGGTACGACCACCCTTGAGGCGTCGGTCGCGGGCTGTCCGCATGTGGTCGCGTATCGAACACATCCGCTCACGTATTTCGCGGCGCGTCGGCTGGTGAAGATTCCGCGTATCGGCCTCGTCAACATTGTGGCGGAACGCGAGGTGGCGCGGGAATTCGTGCAGGACGCGCTCGAGCCCGTGGCCGTGGCGCGCGCGTTGGCGCCCTTGCTGGACCGTTCCAGCGCGGAACGCGCGCGGATGGAGACGGACCTGGCCGACGTTCGCCTGCGGCTGGGCGAGGCAGGGGCGGCCGGAAGGGTCGCGGCGATGGCGAAGGCGATGGCGGAGCGCAGCCGAGGGTGAGCGAGGCGACGCGGGAATGGCGCATCGCCATCCTGGCTCGGCTGGGACTGTTGGCCCTTCGCGTTCTCGCGTTCACATGGCGCTTCCGCGTGGTGAATCCGGAAGTGCTGGTTGCGCAGCACGCGCAGGGCCGAGCGGTCGTGCGCGTGTTCTGGCACGGGCAATTGCTGTCGGTGCTATGGTCGATCAAGAACCAGAACGTGGCGACCATGATTTCCGAGCACGGCGACGGAGAAATCATCGGACGCGCGGCGCAGGCGCTTGGCTGCCGCATGGTGCGCGGCTCGAGCTCGCGCGGCGCCGCGCGCGCGCTGCTGACGGGTGCGCGTGAGATCGAGGCGGGATACGATCTCGCGATCACTCCGGATGGCCCTCGCGGCCCGGCGAAGAGCGTTGCGCCGGGCGCGGTGGCGATTACGCAGCGAACCGGTGCGCCCTTGTTGCCGGTGGGGGTCTGGGCGAGCCGGGCGTGGCGCCTTCGCTCGTGGGACAGCTTCATGGTGCCGAAACCCTTCGCACTCGTGCGAGTGGCGTACGGCGATCCGCTGTTCATTGACAGCGATGCGGCCCGCAAGGCTGTGGAATCCACGGGTGCTGTCGCGTTAGCGATCGAAGCGGCGATCGCGCGCGCGACCCCACTGGCCGCATGACATTCATCGAGCGCGTGTGGTTCGGATCGGGCGGCGCCGCTGCTGTCGCGCGAGCCGCATTGTGGCCCGCGTCCGCCGTGTTTGGTATCGTGACCGGCGCGCGTCGCGCCCTGTATGATGCCGGCCTGCTTCGAACGGAAACCGCGGTGCTGCCATGCCTCAGCGTCGGCAACCTTACTGTGGGCGGCACGGGCAAGACGCCGGTGTCGGCGTGGCTCGCGCAGCGCCTGAGCGCGAATGCGCGCGTCGCGATCGTCCTGCGCGGGTATGGGGGCGACGAAGCTGAGGTGCATCGCCGGCTCAATCCCGCAATTCCCGTTGTTGCGCTTGCTGATCGCGTCACCGCCGTCCACATGGCGAAGGCCGCGCATGCAAGCCTTGTGGTGCTGGACGACGCGTATCAGCATCGCCGCGTGTCGCGGGTCGCCGATGTGGTGTTGCTGAGCGTCGAGCAGCTCCTGCGTCCGCGCCGCCTACTGCCTGCGGGGCCGTGGCGCGAACGGCTGGGCGCGGCGCGCTCGGCCAGTCTCATTGTGCTCACGCGGAAGTCCGCGTCCGCCGCCGATGTTCGGACCGCGCTGGCGGTAGTCGCGAACGCGCTACCCGGGCTGCCGACCGCGGTGGTGCATCTCGCTCCCAGGACCTTGGAGCTCGCCAACGGGAGGGGTTCCAAGCAGGCGTCCGCGCTTGAGGGCCAGCGCGTCCTTGCCATTGCGGCCATTGGCGAGCCGGGGCTGTTTCGAGATCAGTTGTCGGCGCTGGGCGCCAACGTCACCTTGGCGCCCTTTCGGGACCATCACGCTTTTGGGCCGGACGACGTGCGAGACCTGCTGGCATTGGCCGGTGACGGTATGGCCGTCTGCACGCTGAAGGACGTGGTCAAACTGGCGCCGCTGTGGCCGGCCTCGCGGGAGCTATGGTATCTTTCCCAACAAGTCACAGTGGAGCAGGGCGGTGAACAGATCGACCGTCTCTGCCAGCACCTGCTGGAACGCGTGCCACCTGCAACCGCCGGTTAGTCGGCGCAGACTCACCCAAAAACATGGCAACGGATCTCAGACTGCCTACCGAACGCATAGTCCGGCCCGACAAGGACCGGTTCTTGAACGAAGAAAACCCGTTCGAGGCGATGATGTCCCGCTTCGATCGCGCCGCGGAGCTGCTGGACCTCGAGCCCGGGCTCTACAAAGTGCTCCGGCACGCCGAGAAGGAGATCATCGTCTCCTGCCCCGTGATGATGGACAGCGGCGAAGTGGAAGTGTTCACGGGCTACCGCGTGCTCTACAACACCTCGCGTGGCCCCGCGAAGGGTGGCATCCGCTTCGACATGGCGGTGTCCCTGGATGAAGTGAAAGCGCTCGCGGCTTGGATGACCTGGAAGTGCGCCGTGGTGAACCTGCCGTTCGGCGGCGCCAAGGGTGGCGTCGTGTGCGACCCGTCCAAGCTCAGCGTCGGCGAACTGGAGCGGCTCACGCGCCGCTATACCTCGGGGATCATCGCGACGCTTGGCCCGGACTCCGATGTTCCCGCGCCCGACGTGAATACGAACGAGCGCGTCATGGCGTGGATCATGGACACGTATTCCATGCGCATGGGACACACCGTGACCGCCGTTGTCACCGGCAAGCCGGTGGAGATGGGGGGCTCGATGGGGCGCCGGGAAGCGACGGGTCGCGGATGCATGATCGTCACCAAGGAATCGCTGAAGCACCTCGGTATGCCGGTGCAGGGTACAACGGTTGCCATTCAGGGTTTTGGCAACGTCGGATCAGTCACAGCGGACCTGCTTGCGAAGGAAGGCTGCCGGATCGTGGCGATCTCCGACAAGACCGGCGGCTATCACAACCCGAAGGGCATCGACGTCACCGCGGCGCTGGCGCATGTGAAGAAAGGGCGCAGCCTCGAGGGCTTCGCCGGCGCGACGCCGATCTCGAACGAGGAGCTGCTGACGCTGGAAGTGGACGTGCTGGTGCCCGCCGCGCTTGAGAACGTGATCACGAGCAAGAACGCGTCGAAGATTCGCGCGAAGATCATTTGCGAGGGCGCCAACGGCCCGACAACGGCGGCCGCGGACAGCGTCCTTGAGGAAAAAGGCGTGTTCGTGATTCCCGACATTCTCGCCAACGCCGGCGGCGTGACGGTGTCGTACTTCGAGTGGGTGCAGGATCGCGGCGGCTACTTCTGGGACGAGCCGACGGTGAATCAACGCCTGACCGACATCATGACGCGCAGCTTCGCGGACGTGCTGAAGTTGTCGCAGCAGCACAAAGTGAACATGCGCACGGCCGCGTACATGTTGTCGATCAGTCGCGTGGCCACGGTGCACAGACTTCGCGGGATCTACGCGTAGCGGGCCGGGTCGGCTCCCGACATGAAGTTCATCGTCGCCGCCGTCGGAAAGCCGCGGGATGCGGCGCTTGCGGCGGCGATCCGGGAATACGAGACGCGTGCGGGCAAGTACTGGCCCCTCGAGGTATGCGAAGTGCGCGACGAACCTGGCGGCGTCCCGCCGAAGACCGTAATGGCGAAGGAAGCGGAGCGTCTTTCCGAGAAGGTCAAGGGTGCCGTGGTGGTCGCGTGCGACGCGGCCGGGTCGGCGATGACATCGGAGCGATTCGCGAAGTTTCTCCAGGACGCCCGGGAGCGCGCCACGGATCTCGCGTTCGTCATTGGCGGCGCCAACGGCCTGGAAGAAGCGTTCAAGGCCCGCGCACAGCAGCGGATCTCCCTGGCGCCGTGGACGCTGCCGCACGAGCTGGCCCGTCTGGTACTCGCCGAGCAGCTGTACCGGGCCGGGACGATCGTGCGACGTGAGCCCTACCATAAATGAGCGATAGTCCTCCGCGCGCGCGTGTTGTCACCGAACCGCTGGGCGGTTCGCCGTTGTCGCTCGCGGTCCAAGCCGGGAAGCTGCCTGCTGCGCTGCAACCGTGGCGTCCGGCGACGGTCGCTGAATGGCGCGCCCACGTCGAGCGATGTCGACTGGCCGTTCCAGCGGATTGGTTCGCCCGCCTGAAATCCGCGTTCAACCCTGCTGGCGCGGCAGCTGTGCGTCTCGAGCGCGTGATCAAGGCGCGTGGCGTGGTCGTCACGACCGGACAGCAGCCGGGCCTCTTCGGCGGGCCGATCTACACGTTGTCGAAGGCACTGACGGCTCTCGAATTGGCCGACGCCATCGAGCAATCGACCGGCATTCCAGCGGCCCCCGTATTCTGGGCGGCCACAGACGACTCCGATTTTGCTGAAGCAAGCGTCGCATGGTTGTCGGACGTAGACGGATTGCATCAGTTGACGCATTCCGAGAAGCCGCCCGCAGGAACACCGATGTCCGGGGCAGCACTTGGTGATCTCACGGCCCACATCGATCGGCTCCGGGCCGCGTGTGGCTCCGCGCCTAACACGGAATACCTGGAAAGCGCTGCGAAGGCGTACAGCGCCGGCACGATCGGCGGTGCGTACCTGAACCTGCTGCACGACCTGCTCGAGCCGCTGGGTATCGCCGTGTTCGACGCATCGAGTAGCGCGTATCACGACGCGGCGCGCCCCGTCCTTTTGGACGCGCTCACATCGGCGGCGAAGATCTCCTCGGCGGCGAGCGCGCGCGCCGTGGCGATTCGCGACGCCGGATTCGAGCCGCAGGTGGAAGATGATCGCGGGCTGTCCCTGGTCTTCGCCATCGAGAAGGGCATCAAGCGCCGGCTGTCGGTTGCGGAGGCCGGCAAGCCGCCGGCGGCCGCGCTCGCGCCCAACGTATTGCTGCGGCCCTTGGTGGAGCGGGAAATCCTGCCGACGATCGCGTACGTCGCCGGCCCGGGTGAAATCGCTTATTTCGTGCAATCCAACGCCGTTGCCGAGGCGCTGGGCCGCGAACGGCCCGTCGTCGTACCGCGCTGGTCGTGCTCGGTGGTGGAGCCGTTCGTCGAGCGCGCTGCCGGGCGTCTTGGCGTCCAGTTGGGCGAACTCAAGGACTTGCACGCGGTCGAGAAGCGTCTGGCGCGCACTGCGGTTCCCGAAAGCGTCATGAAGGCGTGGTCGCACCTGAACGAGCAAGTGCGCGAATCCGTTCGTGCGCTCGGTCGCGCGGTGGAGGAATCGAAACTCATGCCGGCACCAGTGATCCAGGGACTCCACAACTCGCTCGGCCATCGACTGGGACGCGCCGAGCGCCGGATTCTCGCGGCGGCCAAACGTCGCGACGAGCGGGTCCGGCGCGACTTGATCGCGGCGGCGGCGGCGATCTGGCCTAACGGCAAGCGTCAGGAACGCGTCCTGAACTTCATTCCAATGCTGACGCGAGGCGGTGAAGCGCTGGTGAGCGACATGCGCAAGGCAGCGCGCGCACACGCCAAGCAGCTTCTGGGATAGCAGACAATGCAAGCCGCGCTGGTAGCCGCCGGCATATTTGTGTCTCGCGTGCTGGGGCTCGTGCGCGAGTCATTGAAGGCGCGGTACCTCGGTGCGAGCGGGAGCATCGTCGCGGACGCGTTCTCCGCTGCGTTCCGCATTCCGAACTTGCTGCAGAATCTGTTCGGCGAGGGCGCGCTGTCTGCCTCGTTCATCCCTGTGTACTCGAACCTTCTGGCGCAAGGCAAGCGTGAGGAGGCCGACAAGGTTGCGGGAGCGATAGCCACGCTGCTGGGTCTCGTGACCGCGATCCTCGTTCTGCTTGGCGTCGTGAGCGCGCCGCTGCTGGTGGACGTGATTGCCCGCGGGTTCGAGGGCGAGCGTCGCGATCTCACGATTCAGTTGACCAGGATCCTGTTCCCTGGTGCAGCGCTCTTTGTGTACTCGGCGTGGTGTTTGGGGATTCTCAACAGCCACCGGCGTTTTTTCCTCTCGTACGCGGCGCCGGTCGCGTGGAACGGCGTCATGATTGCCGTGCTCCTCGTGTCCCGGGCGGACGAGCCCGCCATGCTCGCGGTCAAGGTTGCGTGGGCGTCCGTCGCGGGCGCGGCGCTGCAGGCGCTGGTTCAGGTGCCGACGGTGCTCTCCGTCGCGAAGTCGATGCGGCTCGGTTCGATGTCGCTCGATGCCAACGTGCGGGAGGTCGTGCGGAATTTCGTGCCGGCGTTCTTCAGTCGCGGCGTGGTGCAGGTCAGTTCGTACGTCGATCAGTTGATTGCGAGCCTGCTCCCGGTCGGCTCGGTCGCGTTGCTCAGCTACGGGCAGGCCATCACGCTGCTGCCAATCAGTCTCTTCGGCATGTCGATCTCCGCCTCCGAGCTGCCGGAGATGTCGAGTGCCACCGGGGACGCGGCCGCGAACGCCGCGCACATTCGCGAACGACTACAGAGCGGGCTCAAGCGGATCGCGTTCTTCGTGGTACCGTCCGCGGCAGCGTTCCTGATTCTTGGCGATGTGCTCGTTGCCGCGCTTTACCAGCGAGGGCGGTTCACCTTTGCCGACACCTGGATCACCTGGGGCATCCTCATGGCGGCGTCGGTGGGTCTCATGGCGAGCACGATGGGCCGCATGTATTCGTCGGCGTTCTACGCGATGCGTGACACGCGGACACCGCTGCGGTTCGCCATCGTTCGCGTCACCATCGCGGCACTCGGCGGCTGGGTGTTCGCGACTCGCGCACCGGGCTGGGTGGGCCTGCCGGCGGAGTCTGGAACCGCAGCCCTGACACTCTGGTCCGGCGTCGCGGCTGGGATCGAGTTCGCGCTCTTGCGCCGAAAACTCCGTAGCGCGATTGGGGCGACCGGCGTGGCCACGGGGCGGATGGCCGTTCTCTGGATGGCCGCGCTCGCATCGGCGGGCATCGGCTTCTACGTCAAACTCAACGTGTCGGCGTCGCCCCTGATCGCCGCTGTCGCGGTCTTCAGTGCGTACGGGGTGAGCTACTTCGCGCTCACTGCCGCGTTCGGTGTCGAGACGTCAGTCGCCACGATCAAGCGCCTGAGTCGAATCGGGCGCTGAGGTCGACGCCGCCACCCGCGGCGTATCTTTCACCAATGGCGCTGTCGGACGCTGTGCTCGAGCGAATTCCGCACTTGCCGGAATCGCCAGGCGTGTACCTCTGGAAGGACGCGCAGGGCACGGTACTGTATGTCGGCAAGGCAAAGCGGCTGCGCTCGCGTGTGCGAAGCTATGTGCATGCGGAGCAGGCGACGGGCGTGAAGACGTTCGCGTTGATGCGGCTCGCCGCCGATGTGGACACCATCGTCGTGCCGACCGAGGCCCACGCGCTGATCCTCGAAGCCAACCTGATCAAGGAATACAAGCCGCGCTTCAACATCTCGCTGCGCGACGACAAGAGCTTTCCGTTCGTGAAGGTCACGGTGCACGAGCCGTTTCCGCGCATCATCGTGACGCGGCGCCTTGCCCACGACGGCTCGCGGTACTTCGGGCCGTACACGGACGTGGGCGCGATGCGCCGCGCGCTGAACGTCGTGAAGCGCATCTTCACGGTGCGGAGCTGCAACTACGACCTGCCCACGGTCGCTCCCGACCGGCCATGTCTCGACCACCACATTGGGCGGTGCAAGGCGCCCTGCGTCGCGTTCCAAACGCAGGTGGAGTATCGGGCGATGATCGACGAGGTACTGCTGTTCCTCGACGGCAAGACGGCGGAGGTGCGTCGCCGCGTTCGCGAGCGAATGGACGCCGCGTCGAGCGCGCTCGATTTCGAGCGCGCCGCGGAACTGCGCGACGCGATGCAGCATCTGGAGCGGATGGAGGACCCCGCCGTCGTGATGGAAGTGGAAGGTGGAGACCGCGACGTGGTCGGTTACGCACGCGACGGTGATGATGCGTGCGTCGCATTGATGCGTATCCGCGGTGGCCGCCTGCTCGCCCGCGAGCATGCGCTGCTGGGCAACGTGAGCGAAGAGAACGACCGGGCCGTTCTCGCGATCTACCTCGCGGGCGAATACCTGAAACTCAATGATCGCGCGGCGGAGCTGTACCTGCCGTTCGATACCGACGACCGGGAGCTGATCGAGGCGTCGCTCACGGGGACGACCATCGTCGTGCCGCAACGCGGCCCGAAGCGCGAGCTGGTGGATCTCGCCGACCAGAACGCGCGCCACCTCCTCGAGGAAGCGCTGCTTGAGGGCGAGGAAACGGCAGAGCGCGCCGCGGATCCCGTGTACGAGCTGCAGCGCAAGGTCGGTCTTCAAAAAGTGCCGCGGTCACTGGTGTGCTTCGACATTTCGCACGCGCAGGGCACCGACACCGTCGCGTCGTGCGTGTGGTTTCAGAACGGTCGACCGTACCGCGCCGAGTATCGAAAGTTCAAGGTCAAGACTGTGGAGGGCGTGGACGATTTCGCGTCCATGAACGAAGTGGTCACACGTTACTTCCGCCGCCGGCTCGACGAATCGCGCTCCTTGCCGGAGTTGGTGGTGATCGACGGCGGCAAGGGCCAACTCAGCGCGGCGCACGACGCGCTCAAGGCTCTGGGCCTGGGTGAACTCGCGATCATCAGCCTGGCCAAGCGCGACGAGGAGATCTTTGTGCCGGGCCGATCCGAGAGCCTGCGGCTTCCGCGGCGGTCAGTGGCCCTGCGTCTGCTACAGCAAGCACGCGACGAAGCGCACCGCTTTGCGATTACGTTCCAACGCCTGCGGCGCAGCAAGCGCACGGTCACATCCGAGCTGCTGCGCATCAAAGGCATCGGGGCATCGCGGCGGCGTCAGTTGCTGACCGCGTTCGGCAGTCTGGATGGCGTCAAGGCGGCATCGCCCGAGGCAATCGCGGCGCTGCCGGGTTTTTCGGAGAAGACGGCTCGCAAGGTGCTCGATGCGCTTGCGGCGCTCGCGGAATCAGGACCGGGTCGCGCATCGGGTGATCCCGAACCAATCGAGGAAACGACGGCGTGAGAAAGTGGCGTCTGGAGTGTTCGGCGTGTGAGCACACGCAGGCAGGAGACGCGCTCGCGACAGTGTGTCCCGCCTGCGGCCAGCCGCTGTTGGTCACATACGACGGCGCCGCTCCCAAGAAGACCGATCTCCTCGATCGCTGGGACATGTGGCGCTATCAGCCGCTCCTGCCCGCCGCCGAGGAGGAGATTGTGTCACTGGGCGAGGGCGCAACGCCGATGCTCGACGCGCCCTCGATCGCCAAGGCCGTCGGGGTGCGCCGCGTCTGGATCAAGGAAGAGGGATTGAATCCCACCGGCTCGTTCAAGGCGCGCGGCATGAGCGCCGCCGTCACACGGGCCGCCGCCCTCGGCGTGAAAGGCTTCTCGGTGCCGACCGCTGGCAACGCCGGCGCGGCGCTGGCTGCCTACGCTGCGGCCGCCGACTTGCCGGTGCGCGTCTTCGCGCCCAAAACAACGCCCGCCGCAATCCTGAACACCATTCGCACGTTAGGCGCGGAACTCACGCTTGTGGACGGGCACATCGGCGACGCGGGCAAACAGGCCCGCACGTTCGCGGCGGAGAGCGGCTGGTTTGACGTGTCCACGCTGCGCGAGCCGTACCGCATCGAGGGCAAGAAGACGATGGGACTGGAAGTCGCCGAACAGATGCACTGGGAGCGATTGCCCACGCACATCATCTACCCGACGGGCGGCGGGACGGGGCTCATCGGTATGTGGAAGGTGTTCCGTGAGCTTCTGGACCTTGGCTGGATCCCGAAAGACACGCCGCTGCCGCGCATGATTGTCGCTCAGGCGGACGGGTGCGCGCCCATCGTGCGCGCGCACGCCGCCGGCCAGGACCGCGCGACTCCTTGGGAGAATCCCACCACGCATGCGGCGGGCCTGCGTGTACCCGGTCCGCTCGGCGACCGACTGATCCTGAAGGCGGTGAAGGAGAGCCGCGGCGACGCGGTGGCGATTACCGAGGATGACATTCGTGCCAACACGGCATGGATTGGGCGCGAGACGGGAATCGACGCGGCGCCGGAAGGCGGCTGCGCCGTCGCCGTGCTGAAACAAATGGCCGCGGACAAACGCATCCACGCTGACGCCGAAGTGGTCGTGTTCAATACCGGCAGCGGCGCCTCCTACCGGTTCTGAGATGAGCGTCGCGATCCTGCATCCGTTCAGCGGCATCTCCGGGGACATGACACTCGGCGCGCTTGTCAGCGTCGGCCTGGATCCCAACTGGCTGCGCGATCTGCCCGCCAAACTGTCACTCGATGGAGTGACGGTCGACATTCGCGATGTGAAGCGGGCCGGTATCGCGTGCACGAAAGTCGATTTCACGATTCCGCCGCAGCCGCACGGCAGGCACTTGAAGCACATCCGCGAAATCGTGTCGCGCGCTGATGCGCCCCAGCGTGTGAAGGAGCGTGCCGATGCGGTCTTCACGCTGATCACGGAGCAGGAAGCCGCCATTCATGGAACCACCGCCGAGCGAGTGCACCTCCATGAAGTCGGCGCCGTGGATGCGATCCTCGATGTCCTCGGATCGGTTTGGGGACTCGAACTGCTCGGCGTGAACGCCGTGTATTGTGGTCCGATCGCCACCGGCGACGGCGTCGTCACCGCGGCGCACGGCACCATGCCGGTTCCCGCGCCTGCGACGATGAAGCTGCTGGAAGGCCACGTCGTGCGTCCCGGTCCGCAGGGCGCGGGCGAACTCGTGACGCCAACGGGCGCGGCGCTCGTGCGCGCGCTGTCCAGTGGGCCCGAACCGGCGACCTACGTGCCGCGCCGCAGCGGTTTCGGTGCCGGCACGAAAGAGTTCGCCGATCGCGCCAACGCGCTCCGCATCGTGATCGCGGACCTCGTGTCGGAACCGCGCGCAGAGGACATCGTCGTCCTCACCTGTGAGGTCGACGACATGACTCCCGAGTATCTCGCGGCGGCTGCCGACCAACTTCGCTCCGCCGGGGCGCTGGACGTCGTGCTCCAGCCGGTGGTGATGAAGAAGGGGCGGCCGGGGAGTCGTATCGAAGTGCTCGCAACGCCGGCATCCGCCGAATCGCTCGAAGCGCTGCTGTTCAGCACCACGACGACTATCGGCGTTCGGCGCGCCGAGCTCCGGCGGCGGGCGCTGGAACGCAGTGCCATATCGGTGCAGGTCCTGGGGCACACGGTCGCCGTGAAGGTGGTCCAGCTTCCCGACGGACGCCCCCGAGCCAAGCCCGAATTCGACGACGTGGCGCGAGTAGCGCAGGCGACAGGCCGCTCCGCTCAGGATATATTTTGGCTGGCCTCAATCGAGGCGGAACGCGCGTCGTAGCAACGGGTAAGACCCTCTAGCGCGGGTCGCTACAGCAATCCAGGAGATCGTCTCATGTTCGTTTTCGTCCGTCCTTTTGTTCGTGCCCTTGGGTTTGGCGCAGCGGTGTCCGGAACGGCGCTCGCGCAGGAACCGAAGGCGTGTGACGTCAATGAGAGCCGGCCGACGTCGCTCGGGCGTGCGTCACTCGCGGTCATGACCGCTTCGGGTGCGCAGAACCCCGAAGCTGCCAAGAAGCAGCTCGTGAGCGCGATGAAGCAGATCGTCTCGGTGCCGGCAAACACCGACAACCAAAGCGGCAAGGCGTTTGTCTATGGCAAGATGCTGGTGTTGTGGGCAAGCCAGCCGGGTATCGGTCTGTCGGCCAAGCGCGGCGCAATTGGCCTCACGGAGAATCCCGACGGGATGATTGACCTTGCGGCGACACTGGACTCGGCCTTCAAGGTCACCGAAACCGCGATGCCCGAGTGCGTTGTCGAGACGGTGAAGTGGCGCGGCCAAAAGCCGTGGGTGGACATGGTCAACAAAGCCATCGAGCGCCTCAATGCGGACGACGCAGACTCCGCCGCGATTGCAGCGCAGATAGCGATCACGCTGAATCCGTATGCCCCGTACGGCTTCGTCGTCCTGGCGAACGTGCGTCAGCGTCAGCTGAGGACGTCGGAAGCGTTCGTGCTGTACCGCAAGAGTGTGGATCTCGCTGCAAAAGACACGGTATACGACGACATCCGTCGCCAGAGTCTCGTGTACCTTGGCTCGCTGGCGGTGGATTCCGCCGAAACAGCGACTGATGCGGCTTCGCGCAAGCCATATGTCGATCAGGCGCGTTCGGCGTTCGAAGCGATCCTGGCGGACAAGGGCGCTGGTGAGTCCGCGTCGAGCGCGCGACAAGGCTTGTGCCGTGTCGCCATCGTTTCCGGGGACACCGCGTCGCTCCGTACGACGTACAAGGACCCGCTTGCGATGCCTGAGCCGTTCACATATAGCGATCTCATGAACGCGGGCGTCTGCATGGCGCGCGCCGAAATGTCCGCGGAAGCTGCGCTCCTGTTCAGCGGCGCTTACGGGAAGAACGCGTACCACCGCGATGTGCTGTCCAATCTTTCAATCGTGCTCCTGCGAGACAGTTTGCACGATCGCGCGCTGCCGTTGGCGGCGCGGCTGGTTTCCGTTGAGCCGAACAACCCGGAGAACCTCCAGTTGCTGGTGCTGGCCTACGCCGGAGTTGCGCAGCGTGCCCGCGCGGCGCGTCTGGCAGGGAACCCGCCGGCGACGTCCGCCACGAAGGCGGCGACGAAGGCCACGCCGGGTGCCAAAGCGCCGGCGCCAGCAACGAAGGCGCCAGCCGCTGCTGTTGCACGGCTGAGTGCAGTGGCCTCCGACTCCTTGTTCAAATTGGAGAAGGCTTACTTCGACTCGGCGGTCTCGGTGAATGGAATGAAGGACAGCCTCGTGGTTCGCGTGCAGCTGTCGGAATTCTCCGCGGGCAAGGACAAGGCACAGCTCTCGGGCAGTGTGGCGCTCTCGACGTCGTTGAAGGCTCCGGAGGGCGAGTACACGGTCAAGGTCGACTTTCTCGATACCAAGGGCGGAGTCGTTATCAGTAAGGAAGCCAAAGTGCCGGTGACTGCGGAGCGCGTTGGCCGATTCAGAATCGAGGGTCCGGGCGCCAACATCGTCGCCTTCAGGTACACAATCGCGAAGCCGTAGCGGGCCACACGAAAGAGACGAAGGGCCCGCGCTTCGGCGTGGGCCCTTCGTCTTTTCTGAATCGCCGAAGTGCATATCGCGCCTTACGTTCGGCTATGTGACCTCCTATATTGCATGAGCATCGCTCAGCAGGGCGGTGGTCACTCGGGGGGCGATCGCCGTTGCGGTCACCCCCCGCATCGCAAGGCACCATGGTTCGCGTCAGTCGCGTTCATCCGGACAGCATCGCTGCCGAGTTGGGGATAGAGCCCGGTACCGAGCTCCGGACAGTCAACGGTCGCGAGCTGGCGGATTTTCTGGATTGGGAGTTCCTCACTGCGGACGAGGGGCTCGTCATCGAGGCCAGGTTGCCGAGCGGCGAGGACGTGATCTACGACGTCGAGCGGCCCGAGGGCGAGGGCATGGGCGTTGACCTGGAGCCGCCCACGATCCGGCGCTGCGCCAACCGCTGCGAGTTCTGCTTCATCGAGGGCCTGCCCAAAGGCCTGCG
This sequence comes from Gemmatimonadota bacterium, assembly GCA_031401495.1. Lineage (GTDB taxonomy): Bacteria > Gemmatimonadota > Gemmatimonadetes > Gemmatimonadales > Gemmatimonadaceae > DASPMP01. The sequence goes on along the minus strand of JANNRQ010000074.1, from coordinate 16,220 downwards.
CAAGCCGCTCTATATCCGGGACGACGACTACAGACTGTCGTTCGCCTACGGCAACTTTGCCACGCTGTCCAATCTCAAGGAGCGTGATTTCGAGCGCATCCTCGAGTACCGGTTGTCACCGCTGTACGTGTCCGTGCACGCGACGCCGTGGGAAGCGCGCAAGGTGTTGCTCAACAATCCGAAGGTGCCGGACGTCGCAGCGCAGATGCGCCGCCTCGCCGAGGGCGGGATCCAGTTCCACGCCCAGATGGTGATCGTGCCAGGGCTCAACGACGGCGACGTGCTGGAGCAGTCGCTGACAGACCTGTGGAACATGCAGGACGCCGTGATGTCAGTGGCGATGGTCCCCGTTGGTCTGACGCAGTTCTCGCATCTGTACACGGGCAAGAGCATGGACCGCGCCAAGGCCGCCGATCTGCTCGAGACATCCGAGCGCTGGGCCCGTCGCGCGACGCAGGGGCGCGATCACGCGTGGGTGTACGGATCCGACGAGTTGTACCTGCTCGCCGGCCGCGAGCTGCCGGACGTGTCGTACTACGGTGACTTGTCGCAGATCGAGAATGGCGTCGGGTCGGTCGCGTCGCTGCGCGACCGCGTGCGTAACGGGGTGAGCGACCTCGCGTGGCTCGGCGATATCAAGATCGGCGTCGTTACCGGCACCTCGATGGCGCCAATGATGACCGAGTTGCTCGACCTGATCCACGCCAAGACGGGCGCCAATCTCGAGTTGATTCCGGTCGAGAACTCGTTGTTCGGACCGACCACTACCACCGCAGGACTGCTCGTTGGCGCGGACATTATGACCGCGCTTGGGAAACGCACCGACCTGGATGTCGCGCTGATTCCGGCAGAGACCATCAATGAATCCGGAGTCTTTTTGGACGACCAGACGTTTGAAAGCGTGCGGCAGTCGCTGCCGATTCCCGTGCATCCGTCGTACGACTTCATCGACGTGCTGAGCGCCCCCGAGCATCTGCGCAGCGGCGCGGGAATGGCGATGGCCCGATGAGCGGCGCGGGTACTCCTGTCGTTGCGCTCATCGGCCGCCCGAATGTCGGGAAGTCAGCGCTCTTCAACCGCATCGTGGGGCGCAACGCCGCCATCGTCAGCGACGAGGCCGGCACGACGCGTGACCGGCACTTCACGCGGGCCGATTGGGCGGGCAAGGAGTTCTGGCTCGTCGACACCGGCGGGCTGGTCGAAGGCGCCAACCACCCGATGGACCTGGAGATCCGCCGCCAAGTTGACCTCGCGCTGGCGGAAGCGGACGTGATGCTGTTCATCGTCGATGCGATCGACGGCCTTCAGCCGGCGGACTACCACATCGCCGAAAAATTGCGCGAGAGCGGAAAGAAGTGGCTGCTGGTTCCGAACAAGGAAGACAAACCGCAGAGCACACAGCACTACGAGTTCTTTTCCCTCGGCGTCGAGACGTTGCATCCGGTGTCCGCCGTGAACGGACATGGTACCGGCGACCTTCTCGACGCGCTCGTTGCAGTGCTGCCTGAAGGCCAGGCGGTAAACGACGAATCCCTGGCGGTGGCTGTGATTGGCCGCCCGAACGTCGGGAAATCGTCGATCGTGAACCGCTTGTTGGGCGAGGAAAGGCTGGTCGTGTCGGACGTCGCGGGCACGACGCGCGACGCGATCGACACGCCGCTGCGGTACCATGGCCGGACGTTCGTCTTCATCGACACCGCGGGCCTTCGCCGGCAGAGTCGCGTTGAAGACGGGATCGAGTTCTACTCGGCCCTCCGCACGCGGCGCGCCATCGAGCGCGCGGACATCGCGGTGCTGGTCGTGGACGCAACGGAGACGCTGCTGCACAACCAGGATCTCAAGGTTGCGCACTTGGCGTGGGAAGCCGGCCGCGGACTCATCGTCGTCGTGAACAAATGGGACCTGGCTGAGAAGGACGACAAGGCCGCTGCCAAGTTCGAGAAGGAGTCGGGCGAGAAGGCGCCGTTCCTCAAGTTCGTGCCGTTCGTGTTCACGTCGGCGCTCACCGGCCAGCGCATCAGCAAGATTCTCGAGCTGATTCTCGAAGTGGAGAAAGAGCGCCTCAAGCGGATCTCGACGTCCGAAGTGAACGACAAGCTCCAGGAGTTGTTGGCTCGCCGTCAGCCGCCGCAGGCGGCCGGCCACGAGATCAAGCTCAACTACGCCACGCAGGTGGAGGTCGCTCCGCCGACGATCGCGGTATTCGGCAACAATCCCGACATGCTCCAGGAGCATTACGTGCGCTACCTGCACAACGGCTTTCGCGAATTCTGGGGTTTCACCGGGAATCCGTTACGCATCATCCTGAAGCGGAAGGCCGGCTGAGCATGCACCCAACGCTGGCGCTGGTCATCTCGTACGTCTCCGGTTCGATCCCTTCGGCATGGCTCGCAGGGAAGTGGAGCGGCGTCGACCTTCGGGCGCACGGCTCGGGCAATCTTGGCGCGACGAACGTGGTGCGTGTGTTAGGCCCGCGAATTGGCGGCTTGGTGTTCCTTGTCGACATCGCCAAGGGTGCGTTGCCAGTGTATTTCGTAGCGCGCATGACCGGCCTCGAAGGCACGTCGCTCGCACTCTGGCAGTTCGCGGGCGGCGCGGCTGCGATTTTCGGGCACGCGCGTCCTGTGTTCCTCGGCTTCGGCAGAGGCGGGAAAGGAGTCGCGACGGCGTGCGGCGTCTTCATCGCGATCGCGCCGCTGCAAACCGTCTTGGCGCTGCTGACATTCACCGCGGTCGTATTGGCGAGCGGGCACGTGTCCCTTGCGTCGCTCAGCGCTGCCGTCGCTTTTCCGGTGTTTCTGGGCGCGTCGTTCGGCGTGATGTCGATGCTCATGCTGGTCGGTACGGTCACATCGTTGTTTGTCTTCTGGACGCATCGCGAGAACATCAAGCGGTTGCGCTCGGGCTCCGAGTATCGTTTCGCGCGCAGCGCCAAGTTGGGATTGGCAACGGCAATGGCGATTGGCGCGGTCGTGGTCGTTGGAGCGACCGTGTTTCTTCTGATGAGGGCCGCCTGATGAAGTGCGCCGTCGTCGGTGGAGGCGCGTGGGGAACCGCGCTGGCGGACCTGCTGGCATCGAATGGTCATGAGACGCACTTGTGGGCGTTCGAGCGCGATGTAGTCGCCGCGGTGAACGAGGCGCACAAGAATCCGGTGTTTCTCCCCGGCTTCACGTTGAACCCGAATTTGCGCGCGCACTCAGACCACGCCGCCGTCCTCGGTGGCGCCGACCTCGTGGTGTACGCGACTCCGTCGCAGCACTTGCGCGCGATCAGCCGCGCTGGGGCCGCGCACGTGCCCAAGGATGCCGTTGTTGCAGTCGCGTCCAAAGGGATCGAGCAGCAAACGCTTGCGCTCATGTCGGACGTCGTGGTTGAGGAGTTGGGCCGTCACGAAGTGGTGGCCGTGTCCGGGCCGAGCTTCGCGGCCGAGGTTGCGGCCAGACAGCCGACGGCCATCGTCGCTGCGTCCGCCAGCCCTCACGGCGCACACGTGACGCAGGAGGCGCTGAGCAGTGCGGTGTTCCGCGTGTACACGCACGACGACCTCATCGGCGTCGAACTCGGTGGCGCGCTCAAGAACGTCATGGCGGTGGCCAGCGGCATCGTTGAAGGTGTGGGACTGGCGAACAATTCGCGTGCAGCCCTGATCACTCGCGGGCTCGCGGAAATGACACGACTGGGCGTGGCGCTGGGCGCGCGTCCCGCGACGTTCGCGGGCCTCGCGGGCATCGGCGACCTGGTCCTGACGTGCACTGGTGCGTTGAGCCGCAATCGCGCCGTTGGCGTGGAGGTCGGGCAGGGCAAGACCCTCGAGCAGGCCCTGGCCGGAAAGGCGACGGTCGCCGAGGGCGTGTACACAACGCGCAGCGCGTTGGCGCTTGCGGATCGCGAAGGAGTGGAAATGCCGATCGTGAAAATGGTGCACCGCATTCTGTTCGACGGACTGCCGGCGAAGCAGGCGGTGCCGGAACTGATGGCGCGCGGCCTGCGCGCGGAGCAAGACGCATGAGTCCAAGCGAGCCAGTCCAGGAATTCTTTTCGATCGGCGAGGTCTGCGAACTCACGGACCTCAAGCCGCACGTGCTGCGGTACTGGGAGAGCCAGTTCAAGTTCCTCAACCCGCAGAAAAACCGTAGCGGCAATCGCGTCTACCAGCGCAAAGAGATCGAGCTGATTCAGCTGGTGAAGCACCTGCTGTACGTGGACAAGTACACGATCGAAGGTGCGCGGCTCAAGGTGGACGAGCACCGCAAGTCCGGTGACCTTCGCCAGGTAGCGCGCGCTGCGATGAGCCTGGAGACGGTCGAGTCACTCGAGCGTGAACTCAAAGACGTGCTGCGCATCCTTCAGGGCAAGGAGGAGCGTTGAAGCTCCTGATTTCTAACGACGACGGCATCCTCGCACACGGCATCTCGTGCCTCATCGAGGCCGCTGAGCCGTTGGGGGATGTGTGGGTCGTGGCGCCCGATCGCGAGCAGAGCGCCATGAGCCATTCGTTGACGCTGCATCATCCCGTCCGACCGGTGAAACGGGGCGACAAGCGTTGGCAGATCGATGGCACGCCGACGGACTGCGTCATGATCGCGGTAGAAATGCTGTTGCCCGACAAGCCAGATTTCGTGCTCAGCGGTATCAACCACGGCCAGAACATGGGTGAGGACGTGCTGTACTCGGGCACCGTCGCGGCCGCGATGGAAGGCCTGGCGCTGGGAATCCCGTCGATCGCCATTTCGTTCGCCGGCGGCGACCTGCGTGCGGATGTCTCGCAACTGAAGAACCAGATCAGCGTGCTGACGCCGCTGCTGCGGCATCTCATGTCCATCAAGCCATTCCCGAAGGACACGCTCTTCAATGTGAACCTGCCGCCGCGACCGGCCAGCGAGATCAGGGGCGTGAAGCTGACGCGCCTGGGACGTCGCAACTACTCGAATTCCATTCAGGACATGAAGGATCCGTGGGGCCGCCAGGTGTACTGGATTGGCGGCGGAGAAATGGCGTGGACCGGAGAAGAGGATTCCGATTTCAAGGCGATCGAGGACGGCTACGTCTCCGTGACGCCGTTGCATCTGGATCTCACGAACTTTGATATCTTGCGCGACGCGGAGCAGTGGTGGCGCGAGCCATAGCGCCGGAGTTTCAGGGCGCGCGGCGGCGGCTGATCGAAGCCATTCGCGAGAAGGGCATCAGCGACATGGCCGTGCTGCGCGCTTTCGAGATGACGCCGCGGCACGCGTTCGTGCCCACGGGCCTGCGCCACAAAGCGTATGAAGACGCGCCGCTGCCCATCGGCAGCGGGCAGACGATCTCGCAGCCGTCCATCCATGCGAAGTATCTCGAGCTCCTTCGGCTCACGGGAAAGGAAAAGGTGCTGGAGATCGGCACGGGTTCCGGATACCAAACGGTGCTGCTGGCACACCTCGTGGCGCAGGTGTTCTCCATCGAGCGCATCGCGCCCGTGATGGACCAGGCGAAACGGAACATCGACCGCGCCGGTGTGCGCAACGTGTCGCTATTGCTGGGTGACGGGACGCTGGGATGGAGCGGCTACGCGCCGTACGATGCGATTCTTGTCGGCGCGGCGTCGCCGTCGGTGCCCGAGCCCCTCAAGGCACAACTGGCTGAAGGCGGACGGTTGCTGGTTCCCATCGGCGGAAAGGATGAGCAGGAGCTGGTCATGATCACGCGAAAGGGCACGGAATTCGTGCAAGAGACAATTCTGCCGGTGCGATTCGTACCGCTGCTGGGAACTCACGGATGGCGCGAGAACAAGCCGTAGCCGAACTCCACGTGCGCATCTATGGAACGGTGCAGAGCGTCGGCTTTCGGTGGTTCGTGCGTGAACGCGCGCGTCGGCTCGGCCTGTCCGGCTGGGTGCGGAACATGATCGACGGCAGCGTTGAGGTCGCGGCGGCCGGGGATGAGCAGCAAGTCGAACTCCTCCGATCCGAGCTGCAACGCGGCCCGAGCGGCGCGCTGGTGAAGCAGATCGAGGATCTTGAGAGTCCACTCGAGGCGCCGCTGGAGACGCCGTTCGGGATTATCCGCTGACCTTTGTTGGAAGTCTCGTTCTCGTCCAGGCGAGGCCGCTACCTTAATATTCAGTGCACCCTTGCTTGCCCCTGTAGCTCAGGTGGATAGAGCGGCAGTTTCCTAAACTGTAGGCCGGGTGTTCGAGTCACCCCAGGGGCACTGGTAGCAGCTCCGAAACGCGGCCAAGCATTTCACGTCCGACAACACACGCCATTCGAATGACTGATCCGTTGAAGTCGCCCACAGAATCCATGGCCGGATGGTTTCAGGCCAACACCAAGACCCTCAGCATTGTGGGCGGAATCGTCGCCGTCGCCGCCGTGTCGGGCTGGTTCTACATGCGGAGCGCGGAGATCAAGCGCCTCAACGCCGAGCGCGGCTTGAGCCAGGCCAGGCAATCGTTGTCGGCAGGGAATGCCGCCCTCGCCATGACGGACCTCCAGAAGGTGGCCGCGAGGTACGTCGGGACACCGGCCGGAGCCCATGCAGCCATGCTGTTAGCCCAAGTGAGTTACGACCAAGCCAAGCACGCCGAAGGGCTGGCCGCGCTGACCCCGTACCAGAACGCCGGTGCGGCCGGACCGGTGCTGGCTGATGTCTGGGCCCTGGTTGGCGACGGCCAGATCGCGACCGGCAAAGGCGACGACGCTATTGCGTCGTACCAGAAGGCCGTGGCCGCGACCGAGCTTCCGGGCGCCAAGGCAGTAGTCAGCGCCAAGCTGGCCCGCGCTTTGATGGCGGTTGGCAAGGACGCAGAAGCCCGGGCAATTTGGGAGCGTCTGGCGGCGGACCCGGATGCGGTGGTCGTGAAGGCGGAGGCACTGATCCGCCTCGGCGAGATGACTACGAAACCAGCCAGCAAGTAGTTCTCGGCGGGCGGCCTTTGGCCGCCCGATCTCGGCGCACCTGCGGTGCGCCTCACGTTCTCGGCGGGCCGCTAACGCGGCCCGATTCATCGTGGGTTCAGACTGACCCGCGCTTGGCGAACCTAACGTTAGTTCGTATAAGATGTGTTATGTAAACCTAGTCTGTGGCGATTCTGTGGAGAAGTGCTCTGGTCTCGCCACCTGCCTCCAAGTCTCGGCAGGTCAATCGCTTGGGATGACGCCTGGCTGGCGTCGTTAACGGCGCCTAGAGGCCTGCGACTTCGCCGAATCGGCCTGTAAACACGATCCTGGCCTCACCCGAGAGCGACGGCGTCTGGGCCGTCTGGGGGCCTGTGAGGCGCACCAGGAGCTCCCTGCCTGACCGGGTCCTTAGGCTGGTTTTCTCGTTGGCCAGTCCCCAGTTGGCCAGGAGGACCGTCGTGGCCACCGCGCCGGTCCCGCAGGCCAGGGTCTCAGCCTCGACTCCTCGCTCATAGGTGCGGTACCGGAACGAGCCGCCCCCCAGGTCTTGGACGAAGTTGACGTTGGCGCCTTGGGCCAAGGACGGGTCGCGCCTCAACGGACGCCCGCGGCCGATCACATCTACCTGATCCACGTCATCCACGAGGATCGTGAGGTGCGGGACTCCGGCCACCGCGAACCCCATCCGCCGTTCACCGGCCGCCAAAGGCAACCCGGCGTCAGGGCGGCATTCGGTGACGGGCTTCAAGTCGATTTCAGCCTGATCGCCGTGAAATCGGGCCGCCAGGACGCCGGAGTCGGTCTCGATCTTGAATTCGGCGTCGCCCACGACGCCAAGCTCGCGCGCCAAGCGCGCTGTACAGAGGGTCGCGTTGCCGCAGAGGTCAGCCCGGCTGCCATCGGCATTCAGGTAGATCAGGCGCACGGCGGCTTTGGTTGACCGCTCCAGGAAGCAGACGCCGTCAGCCCCGATCCCCGTGCCACGGCTACAGATGGCGCCGATGATCTCTGGTGTTGCGAGAGGCCCGGCGGGGTCGATGCGAGTGTCGACGAACACGAAGTCGTTTCCCGATCCGCTCAACTTGTAGAATGTCCGACCCGCCGGGATCATTTGCCCGAGACGTATCCAGTGATGCCCCACCAGCGCAAACGCCAGACCATCCAGATGGCCTCGCGAACGATCGCCTTGGACATCTTGCTCGTGCCCTCGGAGCGATCGACGAAGACGATTGGGATCTCCACGATTCGGAAGTTTCGCTTCCACGCGCGAAAGCTCATCTCGATCTGGAAGGCGTAGCCGTTGGATCGGACATCGTCCAGGTCAATTGCCTTGAGCACCGACCGCCGGTAGCACTTGAAACCGCCCGTGGCGTCGAACAGCGGCATTCCGGTGACCCACCGTGCGTAGATGTTCGCGAAGTAGCTCAGCAGCAGCCGGCCGATGGGCCAGTTGACGACGGTGACTTTCCCGTCGCGATATCGCGAGCCAAGCACGAGATCCGCGCTCTCGATGGCTTGGAGAAACTGCGGCAAGTGCGCAGGGTCGTGCGAAAAATCCGCGTCCATCTCGAACGTGAAGTCGTAGTCGCGCTCGAGCGACCATTTGAAACCGGCGAGGTACGCGGTGCCGAGTCCCATCTTCCTGGGCCGATGCAGGATGTGGACACGCTGGTCGTTCTTTGCGAGTGCCTCGACGATTGCGCCGGTGCCGTCCGGGGATCCGTCGTCAACGACGAGTACCTCAAGACGGTCGTCCTGCTCGAGCGCCGTCACGATCAGACGGGAGATGTTCTCGCGTTCGTTGTACGTGGGGATGATGACGAGAGCGCGCTCGGCCACGTCAGGCAGCTCCGGTCGCCACCGCACCTCGGCGATTCGGCATTAGTCCGGCGGCGATCAGCAGGATGCTTGCCAGGAGCGCCACGAGGGTGATCGCCTTCCCTTTGGACGACGCCGAGCTGGTGAACTCGAGTTCCACTTTGCGCGCTCCGACCGTCAACGGTATGCCGATGAGCGTGTAGTCGGCCCGTTCGGCGGTCGCTGGCTTCCCATCCACGAGTGCTTGCCAGCCGGGATAGAAATTCTCTGACACGATCAACACGTTGCCGTCTTGCGCCGGCGCCGACAGGTCGACAACGATTCGACTGTGAGTCGGGCGCTGGACTCGGGCGGTCACCGTCGACGGATTGGGCATCACGTTGAGGCTCGGCAGTGCTGGTGTCGGCGATGCGCTGTCGAGAATCGCGACGCTGCGCTGCGCGGCGGCGTTGAAGCGCGGATCCTGGAGCGTGGGTAGCGACTGGTCATCGGGCGCTTTGGTCGCGGCGGTCGCGACCCAGGCGGCGTCTGACGGCCCCAGATCATAGAGATAGACCATCGTGCCGGGAGCATTGCGCGCCGGCCCCGCAACGAGTCGCGCAGCCGGGCCGAAAACGCGGCCCAGCGTCGAGTCGGGCAGCAATTCGTTGGCGAGGAGGTATCTCACGTTGAGCAGCGACCGCATTCCCGCGCTGCCGAACACCGCGTCGGCGTTGACGAGACGGTCGTAGCGCCCGATTGAATTGCCGTGGTAGCCGAGTACCTGGCGGACTCCGTGCACCATCAGTCCATCACCAAGCATCATCGCGTCGTGGTACGCCATGCTGCCGGACAATTGCGCCGTGATCACGCGGCCGGAATCCCGGTGTGCCTTGAGGTACTCGATCGTCGCATCGCTGCCGTACACAACGCTCGCACGAGGTGAGAAGCCCCAGTACTTGCGTTCGACCAACCAGAGGTCCACGGACACCGCACCGAGCAATGCGAGCCCCGCGGCGCGAAGAGCGATCCGGCGTTGTTGCACCGCGACGCACAACACGATTCCCAGCAGAGCGAAGATCAGACTGCGGACTCCGCCGAACGCGACAGCGCCACGATTATCGGCAACCTTGGCCACCGCGTTGTCGAGTTGCGCCGGCGAGGCGTTGACTGTCCGATAGAAGCCTTCGATAATCGTGCTTCCGAGGTTCGTGAGTGCGCCGGACACCGCGAGCAGCGCAATGACGACGGCGCCGATGCCCCACGCGATCGCCCATTGGCGCTTCACGTCGCCGGAAAGAACGCGCTCGACGCCGATCGCCGCGAAGACGGCGGTCGCGAATGCCATGAGGTACATGATGGTACTGGGCGCGCGGAAGAACTTCGTGCCCGGCACGACGGCGTAGACGAGGCGATAGAACGGAGTGAAGCCACCCAATGCCCACAATGTCGCAACGACGAGCACGCCGAGCAGGAACCACTTGAACGACCGCGAGAGAGCGACCGACTTCCCCGTCGCGCCGATGGCCGCTGTGGCCAGCAGCAGCACCGTAACGCCGAAGTAGTCGCTGTGATGGTGGATGCCGTTGCGCCCCCAGTACTGCCCCAACAGGCCGCTGAACTCAGGCAGGTATGCGTTGAGCAGCTCTTCGATCGGCATGGAAAACGACGTGGCGGTGTCGTACCCGCCGATGCCGTCCGCGCGTGGCGAGAGCGGGATGTACTCGATGAACGGCGCGTACTGAATGGCGCCGATCGCGAACCCGATGACAACGGCTCCGAGCGCGAACGCGAGGCGCTGGACGCCGAGTCGTGTCGTCAGCGGTGCCCCGCCCCACCCGAACGCGCAGTAGACGCCAAAGGCGCCGCACAGCAGCAGCGTGTACTGCAGTGGCTGCGGATGCGGCGTCAGGACAGCGAGGCCGACGGTGAGCGCGAAGCCGCCAAGCGCCCAAAGGCGGCCGTCGCGTACCCACCGCAGCAGCATCAACAACGCCAAGGGTGTCAGGGCGCCAACAAACAATTTGCCGTCGTGGCCCGGCGACACGAGCCCGGCGGTCGGGCCGCTGAGCAAGTAGGCTGCGCCGCCGATGAGGCTTGCGTAGAACGAGAGGCCCAGGGCGCGGCAAAAACCGTACATGAACATGCCGGCCATGAACACGTGCAGCATGAAGCCGACGGTCATGCCGACGTCGACCGGCAGAATTGCGCGCAGGATTTGCGTCGGGTAGTAGATGTCACCGACGCCCATCGCGGCGACGTAGGGCATGCCGCCGAAGATGTACGGGTTCCACAGCGGAATACCCAAGCCGGACTTGAGAGACTGCGCCGCGAAATCGCGGACCGGGAAGCCAGCGATGTATTGGTCGCTTGGTGGCGTTACGAGAAAGCCACCGCCCAAGGCCGGGAATCCCAGGGCAAGGGTGAGCAGCAGGTATACGAGTGCCGCCCACGCCAGCGCGTAGCGGGGCGCGTCAGAGTCAGACCTCGAGCCGTCGGTGCTCATGCGATCATTTTGGCTGCGGCGAAAACTAGCCCTGCTTAGACGCCCGTGGCGTCCCGCAGGATGGTCGCGTACCGTTGCGCTGCGGCTTCTGGTCCGAACTGTTCCAGGGCGAACCGCCGTCCATCGCGGCCCAACCGCTTTCGCAGCGCGGCGTCGGCGAGCACCCGATCGATCGCGGCAGCGAGCGCTCGCGAGTCGCCGGCAGGAACGAGCAGCCCGGTTTTTTCGGGCACTACAATGTCTGGCAGCCCGCCGGAGTCGAATGCAACCACAGGCGTTTCACACAAAAGCGACTCGACGGCCGTGAGGCCCAGGCCTTCGTGGATGGCAGGAATTACGTGAATCGCTGCCGAACGGTATAGATCGGCGAGCGCACGCTGCGAGACCATCGGCAGCCAGTTGATGCGATGCGCCACTCCCAGGTCGGCGGCCAGCCGCCGAATCGCGGTGTCGTCCACGCGTCCAGCGCCAACCACGTCGACGGTCGCTGCGCGCGACATGAGTGGCAAGGCCCGCAGCAGGTGGTGCAGCCCTTTCTGGTCGGTGAGCTTCCCGACGAACAGAAGTCGGTGAGGATCGCCGCCCTGCCCCGGGAAAAACAAATCGGGCGCCACGGGCATTGGCGCCACCGTCGGGCGTGCCTCCGGATCCATGCGCACGGCTTCGCGCTTGAGCCACTGCGAGACTGTCGTGAGCGCGGACGCGCTGCGCCCCACGCGCCGGAAGAGTGACACGCCTCCGGGTACCGTGCCGGCGAGTCTGATGTCCGAGCCGTGCATCGTGACGACATATGGAAGCCCCGTGCGCGCATGCACAGCGCGCGCAATCAGGCCACCGGGAAACCACCATTGGGCGTGCAGCACGTCGGCAGGCCATTGCGACAGCAGGCGGGCAACGGCGCGATAGCCCTGCGCGAGGAATGCGGCCATCGCCAGCTTCGCCTTCCACGAACCCCGCACCTGGCTTGCCATCGTGCCCGTGTAGGCCAGCGTTTCCATCCGCTTGGGCGCGTACCGAAAGCGCGATACGCGAATGCCGTCGAGCGTGCCTTCTGCGGGCAGGTCGGGCCCGGCCGGTGCCATCACACGTACGTCGATTCCCTGCCCCGCGAGCAATACGGCCAAGCGATGCACGAACGATCCGACCGGATCACCGTCGAACCGCGGATAGTTGTGCGTGAGGAGAAGCGCGCGCATCAGGCCACGTGTTCGACGCGCTGGCCCCATGCGATCTCACGCAGCAATCGTTCGGTAGGGCGCAGTAGCGGAGTCGGCGGATTGGGGCGAAGCATACGCGTACGAAAGGTTATGCCTCGGCTCGATGATCCGCAAAAAGATGTTGACGTAGTGCCGGTCGCGGCGACCGCGCGCTTCGCGAATCGCTACGGCATCCGACGGCCGCGTGATTGATGTCGGGATGACCACGCTACGCTCGGGATGACTTGTTGCCCGCCGCCGACATGATCGCGGCGACGACGCTCGGCACCAGTTCCACGACGGTGAGCCACAGACGGGATGCGACTGTGATCAGCGCGGATTGCGCCTGCGTCGCCAGACCGAGTGATGGCAGGATCGCCGACAAAGCGAGTTCGCGCACTCCGATGCCACCGGGCGCAAACAGGGTCAGGTATCCCGCCAGGTACGACGCTGCGTAAGCCGCGGTGTAGTCACTGACGGTCCCAGCGGTGGCGCCGAGCAACGAGCGCACAAACCACTCGAACGCCATGCCGTACAGGTACCAGCTTACCGCGCAGCCGACGAGCGCCGGCATGATTGCCCCGAGCGGCACGTCGACCGACAATTGCGGGCGGCCAAAGCGCGCCGCGATGGTATTCCACTGCTGGGTCAAGAACGGCGCGGCGGCGAGGCATGCGATCATGCCGACGGTGGACACGATGACGGCCGTGGTGCCGCCGGTGATCCGCTGCACGGTGTCCATGGATGTGAACAGGACCACGGCAAATCCACTGGCCACTTGAGCAATCGTGATGACGACCGCGGACGCGACCGACACCGACAGAGAAACGCCCTGCTCTTTCGTCATCGCGACCATGGCGGTGGCTGACCAGATCTTGCCCGGCATGTATTTGCCCAGGTTGGACGCAAACCAGATGCGGGACGCGGTTGCGAAGCCGAGTTTCGCTCCAAGCCCGATCAACACGCGCCGCCACGTTTCGATCAGGACGATGTGTGTCCCGAACACCAGCACGGACGCCGCGGCCATCCAATCCCAATGGATGTTGACCTGCAAGTCGGCCCGTGACGCGTCCGCCCATTGACGCCATAGCTGCCAGCCCGCGACAACGATCACCGCCGCGGTGAGCAGCACCTGAACAACGCGCCACGCTCCGCGCCGGGCCGGAGTGGCCACGTTCGCTTCGCTCAGTGCAGGCTTTGGTGTCGCCGCGGTCACTTCGAGGCGTCGGGCGGGAGGCCCTCGTCCAACCGGCGGCGGATGTCGCGCAGTTCGGCGCGCAGTCCGGCGACCTGCTCACCAACAAATCCCGCGGCAAAGAACACGCTGCCCAGAATGAGCGCTGTCTGAATGATGGTCCACACCCAGCGCGCGCCAAAGCTCGTCGTGAAGAGCATGATGAGCGCCACGAGCCCCGAAAGCGCACCGAGCGCGAACATACCGGCGCCCAGCATTCCGAACGCCAGCAGCGGCTTTTGGCCGAAGCGCAGTTCGAACCACACCGACAGCATATCGAGCACGCCGACGGGAATGCGGTGCCATGTCGCGAACTTCGACTTGCCTGCGTGGCGCGGGTACAGCGGAACCGGGATCTCGGCGATTGTGAAGCCGTTCGACGCGGCGATCACCACCATGTAACGGTGCCAATCGGGGCGGACCGGCAGCATGTCCATCACTTCGCGGCGATACGCCTTCACCGAGTTGAGATCCTTGACGCGCACGTCGAACAACGTGCGGCTCAGCCGGTTGTACACGTTGGACACGAACGCCTTGTCGTACTCGCCCTGCTTGAAGCCGGTCACGAGGTCTGCCTCGCCCTTGAGCACGGGCGCAACGAGGCGCGGGATGTCTTCGGGTTTGAACTGGAGATCGGCGGGATAGAAGACGAGCACCTTGCCGCGCGCCATCAAGTAGCCGGTGCGGAGCGAGTCGGCGATTCCCCGCTGACTGCGATGGCGCGCCACACGCAGGAACGGGTGCTTCTTCTCGAGGTCGGCGAGCACCTGCGCCGTGTTGTCGACTGATCCGTCGTCGATCACGATGACTTCGTATTGCGTCGCCTTGTCCGACGCGAAGGCGGCGGCGGCCTGATCCATGAAGAGCGCAAGATTCTCGGCCTCGTCCTTGGCCGGCACCAGCACCGACACATGCGCTTCGCTCAGTTCAGGCACGTTCATACGCGCTTGCGCATCCGGGCCGAAAGCACGCCCAATTGGTCGCGGTACTTCGCGACGGTGCGGCGCGCGATCTGCACACCGTCCTGCTTGAGAATGCTCACGATGGCCTGGTCTGTGAGGGGACTCTTCGCGTCCTCATCCTTCACCAGCTTTTCGATCTTGTCGCGGATCCCGCGTGCCGACACGTCCTCGCCATCGGCGGTCGAAAGCCCTGATGAGAAGAAGAACTTGAGTGGGAGCACGCCGCGCGGTGTTTGCACGAACTTCTCGTTGGTCACGCGGCTCACGGTGGACTCGTGCATGCCGATCACCTCGGCAACTTCGCGCAGCGTGAGCGGCTTCAGTCCCTGCACGCCCTTCTCGAAGTAGTCGCGCTGGCGCTCGACGATGTAGTTCATGGTCTTGAGCATCGTCTGACGTCGCTGCTCGATAGCCTGAATCATCCATTGGGCCGAGTTCAACTTCTGCGAAATGAACTCCTTGTTCTCGCCCTGGAACTTCTTCTTGTCGCGCGCCATGTCCTGGTACGTCTTGCTCAGTCGCAGGCGCGGGAGGTTGGAGTCGTTGAGAGACACGCGGTACGCGCCGTCGACCTTTTCGACGACGAGGTCCGGGATGATGTAGTTGTGGCTCAGGTCGCTGAAGCGCAGGCCGGGCTTGGGGTCCAGCTTCTGGATCTCGTCAGCGGCCGCCTGTACCTCCAACGCCGCGATGCCGACGCGCTTTGAAATGTCGCTCCAGCGGTGGTTGATCAGGTCGTCGAAGCAATCGCGCACCAGGCGAAACGGAATGGACTCGCTGAGTCCCGCTTCCTTGAGCTGGAGCATCAGGCATTCCCGCAGGTCGCGCGCACCGACGCCCGGCGGGTCCAGCGCTTGCACGATGCCGAGCATTTCCTCTGCCTCTGCCATCGTGTAGAGCGGCGCGCTGGCGGCGTCCGGCCGTTCAGACTCTTCGGCCAAGTGCCGCACCATCTCGTTGACGCCCGTGACAATCGCGTCGAGGCCGCTCTTCAGATAGCCGTCGTCGTCGATGTTGCCGATGAACTCGTCGGCGAGCACGACCTGACGCGGCGAGAGGTCCAGCAGTGAGACCTGATCGCGCAGGTGTTCGCCGAGTCCCCGATGTTCGACCGTGACGGGCTCGGTGTACTCGCGGTCCTCGCGCTGTTCGCGCATCCCGCCCGCCGTCTCAAACCCGTCGAGGAGAATCCCCTCCCAGTCGGTCTCGCCGTCGGTGGTGGTCTCCGGCTCGCTGGCCTCGGCGGTCGCGGTGACTTCGCCCTCGTCCTCAGTCTCCTGCGACTCGTCGCCCTCGCCTTCGCTCCCTTCTTCCTCCCCAAGCTCGTGCAATTCCAGGAAGGGGTTCGTGAGCAGTTCCTGCTTGAGGTGCTGCTGCAGATCCAACAACGGCATATGGAGCAGGTCCATCGCCTGATACAGGCGAGGATTCATGCGCAGCTCCTGACGGAGCTGCGGGGTCTGGGACAGACCCGGTCTCACCGGCCGTTCCCCGACGAGAAGCGCGATCGCAATCGCGCCGAGAGGGTAAAAGTTTTACTTTCTGCGAGTTTATTGGGGCTTTTTGCTTTCATCGATATTGGATTTGCAATTGTATTCCTGAATTTTCTATTGTTTAATGAAGCTTTTCTCTGTATCAATTATG
>JANNRQ010000073.1:0-11861 GCA_031401495.1 Gemmatimonadota bacterium | reverse complement strand
AACTACTACCTGCAATACTGCGAAGCGGCGTTTGCCAGCCGGAACATCAGCGTCGTGCAGGCCGTGTACACGCGGCCAAACAACCGCGCGCTGCATCGGACGTGGTAGCGGGATGATCACCCTCCTTGGCGCGGGGTTGGCCATTGCGGCGACATACTTCGCAATCACCTGGGCGATCAGCGTGCGCATCCGGAACTACGGGCTGCTGGACGTGGCCTTCTCGTACGGTGTCGCGATCCTCGCGCCGCTCTACGCCGTGTTCGGCCCGGGCACTCCGCTGCGCCAGTGGGCCTTTGCGGCCATCGGCATCGTGTGGAGTCTGCGGCTTGGCACCTATATCCTCGTCCGCGTACTGAAGCACCATCCCGTCGAAGACGCGCGCTATCAGACGTTGCGCGCACGCTGGCCCGGACCGCTGCGTTTTCTGGGATTCTTCCAGCTCCAGGCCGTGCTGGTTGTGGTGTTCTCGCTGCCATTTCTGTTCGCGGCGTACAACCCGGCGCCCACGCTGTCCTGGCTTGAATACGCCGGCCTGACGATCGCACTGCTTGCCGTTCTCGGTGAGACAGTCGCCGACCTCCAGATGCAGGCCTTCAAGCGCGACGCGCAGAGTCGTGGCCGTGTCTGCGATGTGGGGTTGTGGCGCTATTCGCGTCACCCGAACTACTTCTTCGAGTCAATGGTCTGGTGGGGATTCTTCGTCGCTGCACTGGCGTCGCCGTGGGGCTGGATCACCATCGTCTGCCCGCTGCTGATGCTGTACTTCCTCTTCAAGGTGACGGGGATTCCGTTGACCGAGGAGTACGCCGTGAAGAACAAGGGCGACGCCTACCGCGAGTATCAGCGCACCACAAGCGCGTTCATCCCGTGGTTCCGCAAGGCGTGACGGTACCGGGGCGCGGCAGGTGACCACCACACCAACGATTCTCCTGACGGGCGCCAGCGGCTATCTCGGCGGACGACTGCTGCCGATGCTGGCGCGGCGTGACGTTCGCGTGCGCTGCCTGGCTCGGCGCCCCGAGTTCCTGCGCGGGCGCGTGGCCGCGGATGTCGAGGTCGTCGCAGGGGACGTGATGGATCGCGCGTCCCTGGACGCCGCGATGGCCAACGTGCACACGGCCTACTACATGGTGCACTCGATGGGAGCGCCAGGAAGCTATGAGGAGATGGACCGCGTGGGCGCTGCGAACTTCGCGGAGGCCGCGAAGGCAGCCGGAGTGTCACGCATCGTCTATCTCGGAGGGCTCGGTGAGAGCGCCTCCGGCCTGTCCGCTCATCTTCGAAGTCGGCAGGAGGTCGGGGAAGTACTCCGCCGTCACGCGGGAGGCGCGCAGGTCGTGGAGTTCCGCGCTTCAATCGTGATCGGATCGGGAAGCGTCTCGTTCGAGATGATTCGCGCGCTGGTGGAACGACTGCCGGTCATGGTGACGCCGCGATGGGTCTCGGTGCTGGCGCAACCGATCGCGGTGGAGGACGTCATGGCCTACCTGACCTCCGCGCTCGACCTGCCGCCCGGGGGACACAGGGCTTTCGAGATCGGTGGCCGTGACACGCTGGCGTACGGGGACATCATGCATGAGTACGCGCGGCAGAGGGGCTTGTCGCGGTTCATGATTCCGGTCCCGGTGTTGACGCCACGCCTGTCAAGTCTGTGGCTGGGTTTGGTCACGCCGCTGTACGCGCGGGTCGGTCGCCAGCTGATCGAGGGGATGCGGAGTCCCACGGTGGTCACCAACGACGCGGCCCTTCGCGAGTTCGCGATCCGCCCCATGGGCGTGTCAGACGCGATCGCGCGGGCACTCCGCAACGAGGACCGCGCGCGCGCCGAGACGTCGTGGACCGACGCTGTCTCCGCCGCGGGCCCCGCCAGGCATTGGGGCGGCACACGCTTCGGAAACCGGCTCGTGGACTCGCGCACTGCGAAAGTGTCCGTTGCGCCCGACATGGCGTTCGCTCCCATCGCCCGCATCGGAGGCGACACGGGGTGGTACTTCGGCGATTGGCTGTGGCAGCTGAGAGGGTGGCTGGACTTGCTCGTGGGCGGCGTGGGCATGCGCCGGGGACGGCGCGACCCAGACCGCGTGGTGCCCGGTGATCCGCTGGACTGCTGGCGCGTCGAGGTGTGCGATCCTCCCAACCGTCTCGTGCTCGCCGCGGAAATGAAGTTGCCAGGTCGGGCGTGGCTTGAGTTCGAGGTGACGCCACATGGGACCGGCTCCGTCATCCGTCAGACCGCGGTGTTTGATCCAGTCGGCCTCTCGGGACTGGCGTACTGGTACGCGATCTATCCGTTGCATCAGCTCGTGTTCAAGGGGATGCTCTCGGGTGTCGCGCGCGCAGCGGAGCGCATCGCCTGATGCGCGTCACGGTCAACGATCTGATGCAGCAGCGCTACACCTACGTGCGCACCGCGCGTGTGGGACGTGATTTCGATCCCGGCTTCGCGCCTCAGCTGACCCCCAGGGAAATGCTGGCGCTGGGTGTGTTCGGCGGAAAGTACATGACCGACTGCCGGGCCGAGTTTCCCCGGAGCTGGTTTGCGAACGCGAAGCTGTGCAGCGCGTTCCACGATCCCGCGTTGAACTTTTTCGGGGTCAACGCGTCCCAGCCGCTAGCGATATGGAGGAAGAAGGGCTGGATCTACCCCGAGGACCCGAGGGGGTGGTTCCAGTGGTACTGCCGCTACTACATGGGCCGCCGCAGCCTCGACGATGAACGGCAGATCAAGCGCTGGCGCGCAATCAATCGGCACGTGTCACAGGTGCGCGCGAACTGCCAGCGTGGTGATCTCGATTGTCGCCCGCGGCAGCGGCAGGCGCTTCTGCATTGGGCCTACGATTCCAGACTCTTGTAGATCCCGGGCAGAGCCACGCCGCGCCGACCAGAACGACCGCCTGGTTGGCGCGACGGGCGAGGTGCTCAGCGCCCCGCGAGTCCCTCGGTCAGTTCGATGCGCGTTCCGGCCGGATCGATCAGGAACGCAATCTTGAGTCCAATGCCAGGCACATCACGGAACGGCATTTCGAAAACGACGCCGTCGGCCGCGAGCTTCTTGCAGAACGCCTCGAGGTCCTTCACTTCGAAGCCGATGTGGTCGAGCGACCGGCCTTTCGTCGGCGCCTGAGCGGTCTCTGTCTTTCGGAAGCTGAAGGACATTCCCGGCACGCCGGCTGCGTTGGCATTCCTCGCCGTGGGTGTCGCTGCACCAAAATGCTTCACGTACCAGGCGCGAAGCGCGTCGCTGTCCTGGGCGTAGAAGTGGACGTGGAAGTGCTCGATTGGGACGCTCAGCGTCGGCGCCGGATAGAACTCCACCTTCACCTTGTCCGGGAAGATTGCGACGATCTCCATGGAGTCATCGCGCGTGAGCGGAATTCCGGCGGCCTTGAGCTTCGCACTCGTGCCCGCAAGATCCCTGACGCGAAACGCGGTATGGTCGAGCGTGGATCCTTCCGAACCCTCGGCGCGCTCTGCCTGGCCCAGCACCAGAAACATTCCGGGCAGCTTGAGGAGTTCGAGCGAACCGCTGTTGACCACCTGCGCGCCGAAGAGGTCAATCCAGATCTTCTTGTGGGCCGCCGGGTCCCGCACCATCAGATGTAGGTGCCCCGAAGACACGCCCGCAGCATTGGGAGCAGGGAGCTGCGCCCGAACGGGGGTGGCCGAAATCAGGAATCCAATCAGAAGAAGCACTGTGAGGCTGTTCAGGCGGCGCATTGGTACTCCTGTCACGAAACGTGATTGATGAGATGGCAGTGGCGAGAAGAACGTACCAGCAGGCGGTTCCGCTTGCCAGAAATGCAGATGGGGACTGCTCACTGTGAACCTCCACGCGGGCGCGTGAGAATCGGATCGGCGAGAACGTGGATCGTGGCAGACATCTTGGCACCGCCACGCTGGATTTCGATCACGTAGCGTCCGGGACGAGCATCCCGCAGCTCGCCCGATTGCGGCATGGCCTGCACATCCCACGTGAGCGTATTGACGCCGCGTGCGAGGGACGCTTGCCACCGGCGGACTTCGCGCCCGGTTGAATCACTCACCACTGCGGTGGCAGAGCCCGGTTCGGCGCTCGCGACCTGGATGCGCGCCACGTTGCGACCGCGGCGATCGCCGGGCACCGTCTCCCACGGGAAGTAGTCGCTGACCACGTCCGGAATGGGATAGATCGCGAGCGCCGAGTTGCGGGCACGTGGCGACCGGTCACGAACGGGAACGAGGTCGATGATCCAGGCGCCTCGGCCGTGTGTGCCAATCACCAGTTCGTTGTCGCGGGACTGCACCGCCAGGTCATGGACCGGCGTTGACGGAAGTGATGCACTCAACGACTCCCAGCGGCCGCCGGCGTCGTGCGACACGTACACACCGAGGTCCGTTCCGACGTACAGCAGGTCGCTATCGGTGGGATCTTCCTTGATGACGTTCACGGATTCCTGCGGCAGGTTATTCGCGATCGACCGCCACGTGCGGCCGGTATCCTTGGACACGAACAGGTAGGGACGAGTGTCGTCCTCCCGGAATCCGGTAAAGCTGACGTAGATCGTCGCCACGTTTCTTGCAGAGGCGAAAACCCGGCTCACCCACTTCCGTGGCAACCCGGCGTCGATGCGCCGCCAGTTGGCGCCGTCGTCCATGGTCAACCACACCCGACCGGCTTCGGTGCCACCCACCAACATGCCCGGTTGCAGCGGTGATTCGGTGAGCATCGTGATGGCACCGGTGGGCGCAGTGGACCGGTCGGGGCCAGCCGAGTCACCAAGCTCGGGGCTGACGGCGGTCCAGTTGGTGCCACGATCCGTGGTCTTCAGCACTCGGTTCCCGCCGACATAGAGCGTGCGCGGGTTGTGCGGGGAGATGAAGAACGGTGTGTACCAACTGAATCGCAGCGGTGGCGATCCGCGGGGCAGTCGGGGCCGGATGTTTTCGCTGGACGGCCCGCCACTCAGGATCGAGGCACCGGTGACGTCCATTCGCATCATCGCCCCGTTTTGGTGCTCGTAGTAGACGAATCGCTCATCAGTGGGATCGGGCAGGGTGACGTAACTGTCCCCGCCCGTCCAGCGGTCGAGGTACACGCTGCGCCAAGGGTCCGGTACCGCGTCGTCCAGCGACGCCGTGCTTGGCCCGAACAGCGCTGCGTTGTCCTGCGTGCCGGCGTAGATGCGATACGGTTTCCGGTCGTCCACGGCGACGAAGTACATCTGCGTGACCGGGATGTTGTTGACGTGCAGCCAGCTCGCGCCGGCGTCGGACGACACGAAGAGCCCGCCATCGTTGCCGAGCAGCAGCCGGTCCGGGTTCGCCGGATCGATCACGAGCTCGTGATGATCGAGGTGCAACGAGCGTCCTTCCGTATCGTGCAGCCGGAGGATGCGGTCGCCGAGCCTGCGCCAGGTAGCGCCGCCATCGAATGACTCGAAGGCACGATTCCCCAGGATGTACACGTGCTGCGAATCGCGCGGATCGACGCGTATGTCCGTGAACTTCCAGCCGAACCCGCCAAAGACAGGGTACAGGTCCTCCGTGTTCACCTTGCGCCAGTTCTCGCCGCGATCCGCCGACCGGTACACCTCGCCGCCGACGTGCGGCCGGTCCGTCACGGTGGTGGCCCCGCGATTGTCCAGAAACAGGTACACGATATCTGGCGAGCCGGGCGCAACTTCGACGCTGGCGCGACCCAGCATGCCGTTCGGCAGTCCGGCGGTGATGCGTCGCCATGTTGTGCCGCCGTCCTGCGACTTGAACAGTCCGCCCCGCGTGCCGGCTTCGATTTGCCAGGCCCATGCGTACAGCGTGGACGGGTCCCGCGGATCCATCGCGAGGTCGATCACGCCCGTCGAGTCGTTGACGAACAGCACTTGTTCCCAGCGCTCGCCGCCGTCGCGGGTGCGAAAGACGCCGCGCTCCCGGTTGGGCGTCCACTGTCGGCCCATGGCGGCGACATAGACCACCTTCGGGTCCGCTGGGTGGATGAGCACCTTGCCGATGTGGTGACTCTCGCGCAGGCCCATGAGTTGCCACGAATCGCCAGCATTCGTGGACTTGAAGACGCCCGTTCCCGGGTAGTTGTAGCCCGCGTACCGCGGCTGTGCTTCGCCCGTGCCCACCCAAACGGTGTTCGGCTGGCTGGGTGCGACCGCGATATCACCGATCGCGAACGCGCTCTCGTGCTCGAAGATCGGCCGCCAGGTCAATCCATTGTTCACTGTTTTCCAGAGGTTGCCGGAGCTGACACCCACGTAGATCGTGCCCGTGTTGCCCGGCGGGATGGCGATCGCCTCGATGCGCGAGCCAATCTTGACCGGACCCGCCGGTCTCCACGCCAGTCCGCGAAACCACGAGTCATTGGCGAGCGACTGGTGCGCAGTCCACGCGCGCGCGCGTTCGGTGGCGCTCGTAGCTTGCGCGCGCAGCACGCCGGTCACCGACAGGGACGCGGGCAGGAGCAACGCGAGCGCGAAGCAAGCCGTTCGGGACGACTTCAGTGTCAGGCGCATGAGTGTTCCGGTGCTCAGGAGTGGGTGGGGCGGTGGCGGCAGGGGAACATATTCCCGCGCCTGAGCACCTGGACAGGGGACGCCGCCGCCAATGGTGAGCGGCATCGTCGACAACTCAGCTCGATGAAAACGCTCGCCCAGAAGTTTCGCTCGTGCTCGGCTCACCGGCGTTTCGGCTGCGCGCAGGCGCGGGCCTGGTGCTGCTCGGCGCCGCGAGTGCACTCGGGCTCTGGATTTTCTAGAGCCTCAAGCGGAAGGGGGCGCGGACTCGGTAGTCTGCACCCCCCTCACCCCTCACTCACGCCCCTCTCCGCCCCCTAACCCCCCCACCTACCTCGGCGCCGCCAGCAGTTTCGTCAAATCCACCGCGTTGATCCGCTGCACCGTCTGCACTCGCCGAAACACGACCGATTTGCCGTCGGGCGTGAACTCGCCGCCTAACTCATTTTCCGCGGTCGTGGTGAGCCGACGCGTGGTGCCGTCCGCAACGTTCATGATGCCGATGTCAGTCGCGCCGCCCACGCTCATGGTGTAGAGCAACCACTTTCCATCGTTGGACCAGGCGCCAACGATTTCGTCGGCCTTCAGGATGACGCGACCACGGCCACCGTTTGCCGGGAGGATCATGCTGCGCTGTTTGCCGTCCGCCTGCTCGGCGACTACGGCCACGGAGTCTCCCGAAGGCGAGATCGAGGGGCTGCCGGGGACTGACGGGTTCCCCACGGCCTGAAGGCTCCCGTCAGGGCGCATGCGGGAGAGCCCAATCTCTCCGCCGCGCGCGTTGAGGACGCCCACAAAGATGTCGGCGACGCCTGTGCGGCTGTAAAGTTCTTGCGCGGTTCCGTCCCGCGTGAGCCGCATTGGCTCGCCACCCGCGGCGGGAACCTTCCAGATGTCGCCGAGTTTGCTGTCGCGGTCGGACGTAAAGAAGATGGCCGAGCCGTCGGCATTCCACACGGGCGAAAACTCGAACCCCGGCCAGTTTACGAGCTGGCGAGGTGCGCCGCCCGCCGCATCAACGATCCAAACGTCGTAGCTCCCGCCGCGATCGGAACTGAACACAATCTTTGAGCCGTCGGGTGACCACCAGGGCGAACCGACCGTTCCTCCGCCAGCGACGAGCAAGCGCGACGCACCACCTTCGAGCGACACGACGGCAAGGTCCCGAATGCCGCCGCCGCGCTCGATCCTGTAAACCACCTGCTTGCCATTGGGCGAAACGTTGAAGAAGCCGGTGCGGAGCGAATCCGGCGTCAAGCGCCTCTCCTTGCCGCTCGCAATCTCCAGTGCCCAGACGCCGCTCCGCTCGGTCGTTGCGCCGAAGGCTAGTGTGTTCGACGCCGGTCGCCAGAAGAGGGGCTCTTGCTCTTCGATTGGGCTGTCGGTGACGCGCTGCTCCACGCCGCCGGCCGCGGGCACGACCCAGATATCGGTCTGCTTTCCGCGATCAGAGATGAATGCCACCGACTTGCCATCGGGTGACCATGCTCCACCGAAGTCGTTGCGCACGTCGCGAGTGAGCTGTCGTGCTTTTCCGCCGTCGATGGAAACGACCCAGAGATCAGACGTTCCGGTGCGGCGCGACTCGTAGAGCAACTCCTTTCCGTCAGGTGACCAGTCATTGAACTGCCCAAGCAGTTCGAATCCTTCGGTCGTCAGCTGGCGAGGGTTGCCGCCGGCGCTGTCGGCAACCCAAATCGTCGTCTTGGAACCGTCGAACACGAGGTACGCCACATGCGACCCGTCGGGCGAAGGAACGCCAACGTTTGGGCGATTCTCGCCAGGAACGAGCGGTACGCTCACCCCTGTGGAGAGAGCGATCGTGAAACTCTTGAATGTTCCACCGGCCGCCGTTGCAATGTAGGTGAGCTGATCTGCGTTCCGATGCCAGCGGGAGGGAAGCTCCGCACCCGGGCCTCTTGTCAGGCGCGACGCTTCGCCGCCAGCGGTTGGCACGGTGACCACGTCGGCGATTCCATATGCGCTTGAGCTCACTGCGAGGCGCGAGCCATCTGGAGACCAGACGGCTGGAAAATTTGCAAACGCCGTTGCGACCGGCAGTTTGGCAGGCGCACTCAGGTCCGAGCCGGCAATCCAGAGCTGCCAGTTTGTAGTCGAATCCGTTGGCGGAGCCCAGTACGCCATCCGCTTGCCGTCGGGCGAATAGGAAAATGCCTGGTGACGCACGCCGTCCGGTGACAGCGCCACGACGTTAGGCAGCGCAGGATCGCCACCGCCGCACGCGGAAAGAAGGCCAAGCGCCGCAGTCAGTCCGATGTGCCCGATCCGCCTCATTTCCCGTCTCCTGGTTTTTTCGTTCCGCCGAGTACGCCGTTGATTCCTGTGGCGACGGCCTTCGCAACCTTGCTCTGCGCGGCCATCACGTCCTTGACGTTTTCGTCGTACATATCCGCCCAGAGCGCCCGGGTCGTCGCTGGATCGCCGAATTGCGCGGAGATCCGCATCACGTCGCCGGTGCGGAACACATTGATTTCCACCACCGCGCTGAGCGAAAGCTCCTTGGCTATTTCGCGGATGGACTTCGCGCTGCCCTTGTAGCGCATCATGGTGGAGCGCGCTTCAACGCCGGTGAGGTTGAGTTGGGTGAGCTCGCTGATAAGTGCGGCGTGCATCGCGGCGACGAACACCGAATCCTTGCCGGAAATGTCCTCGATGGGCATCACGCCGATCTTGTCGATCTTGTTAACGCCACCGCTAGCGCCGCCGCCCTTGAGCATCGCGTACGCGCCGATCGCCCCGGCGACGATCACCGCCGCCGCAACACCAATGAACAGTCCGCGACGGCTGCCCTTGCCGCCTAATCGCGCACTCGTCGCCTTGACTGGCCGCGTATCCGTGGGCGTCACACCACCGCTCGGCGTGCTCGCAATCGCTTCGAGCCGCGCGATCAGTTCATCGGCGCTCTGCCAGCGATCCGCGCGATTCTTCGCGAGGCAGCGCATGATTGCGTCGCCGAGGAGCGGGGGAGTGCCCGGCCGCAGCGTCTGGATGTCCACCGGCGCTTCCATCACCTGCGCCGCGAGAATCCCCTGCGCCGATGCGGCGTCGAACGGCGTGCGCCCCGCAAGCATCTCGTAGCCCAGAAGTCCAAGCGCGTAAATGTCCGCGCGATGGTCGACGTCCACTTCGCCCATCGCCTGTTCGGGCGCCATGTACTGCGGCGTGCCCACGGCGATGCCGACGGTGGTGACCTTGTCACCGCCCGACGCCTGCAACGCCTTGGCCACGCCAAAATCGGTGACCAGCGCGTGCCGCCCCGAGAGCATCACGTTGCCCGGCTTGATGTCGCGATGCACCACGCCGTGCGCGTGTGAATAGGCGAGCGCGTCGGCGACCTCGTGCAAAATCCTGATCGTGTCGTTGATGGGGAGCTGCTTGTCGCGCGCGAGCCGGTCGCGCAGCGATTCACCTTCCACATACGGCATTACATAGAACAGGAAGCCCGCGACTTCGCCCGAGTCGTAGAGCGAGAGGATGTGCGGATGGTTGAGCTGCGCAACCATCTTGATTTCGCGCGGAAACCGCTCGCCTCCCATCGCCGACGCCAGCTCGGGGCGCAGCACCTTGAGCGCGACCTTCCGCCCGTGCTTCTTGTCCTCGGCGAGATACACCGTGGCCATGCCTCCGGCGCCCACCTCGCGCTCGATGGTATACCGGTCAGCCAGTGCTTCGGCGAGTCGCGAGTGAGGGGAATTCAACGCCCCAAATCGTACGACTTGGGCGGGCAGGGCGCAAACGAAAGCGGCGTCGGGAACGAATCCCGGGCGCCGCCCCCCTCACCCTCGCCCCTCACCGCCCCTTCACCCCTTACCCCCGCCCCTCACCTATGGGCGAATCACCGGCTTCGCCAGCTGGTCTTTGCCCTTGTCCTTAGAGGCGGCTGAGGTCACTCCGTTGGACTGCCGGAAGGCCAGGGTGGACGGGTGGTCGACACAACGCCAAGCGTTCTGCTGCGAACGCACCAAAGAAGAATGCGGCACGCGCGCGTAGCGCGCGAGCCGCTTCCGAAATAACCGCGTTCGACAGGTACAGACCGGGGACATAGGTAACACCTTAGACCGGAGACATAGGTAACACTTTCCGGCATCGTTGGCCTCTTCGGAGGGCACGATGCCATGGAGTGAAATAACACCTATGTCGGAGCGTCGGCGGTTCATCGACGAGTTCTTGCGGGGCAGCGGGACCATGAGTGATCTCTGTGCGAGCTACGGGATCAGTCGTCGCGTCGGGTACAAGTGGCTCACGCGATTCCTGGTCGAGGGCGACCGGGCGTTGGCCGACCGCTCGCGTCGACCGAGCACATCGCCCTGGGCGATCGCCGAGGACATCGCGACGCTGTTGATCACGGCGCGGCGACGACACCCGACGTGGGGGCCGCGGAAGATTCTCGACTATCTGCGGCCGCGGCACGGCGTGGAGTTGCCGGCCCCCAGCACCGTGGGTGCGCTGTTCAAGCGCCACGGCCTCGTGCGGCCGAAGCGTCGGCGCCCGCAGCCAGGCCATCCCGGCCGACCCACGACGCCCATCTTCGCACCGAATGACGTGTGGACCGCGGACTTCAAGGGTCACTTCGCGCTCGGCTCCGGCCTGCGCTGTCACCCGCTCACGATCGTCGATGGGTACTCGCGCTTTCTGCTGGCGTGCCACGCGCTCGCGCATCCCACACACGATGCCTCGCAGCCGGTGTTCACGCGCGCGTTCCAGGAGTACGGGATGCCGTCGCGGATTCGGACCGATAACGGCACGCCCTTCGCCAGCACGGCGCTCAACCGCCTCTCGGCGCTCAGCGTGTGGTGGATGAAGCTCGGGATCCGGCCGGAGCTCATCGAGCCCGCCTCGCCGCAACAGAACGCGCGCCACGAGCGCATGCATCGCACCCTCAAGGCCGAGGCCACAAAACCACCGAAGGCGTCGATGCGCGCGCAACAGCGATGCTTCAACGCGTTTCAGCTGGAGTACAACGAGGAGCGGCCCCACGAGAGCCTCGCTGGCAAACCACCCGCGGCGGTCTATCGGCCCTCACCGCGCGTGTTCCCGGAGCGCATTCCGGGGCCCGAGTACCCGAGCCACTACCTCACGCGGTATGTCAGCACGAACGGCGGCGTCCGGTTTCACAATCGCTACATCAGCGTCGCTCCAGCCCTCATTGGCGAGCACGTCGGGTTCGAGGAGGTTGCCGACGGGCGCTGGGCCCTCTACTTCTACGATCACTTGCTCGGCCATCTCAATGAAAAAGCAGGCCACATCCACGGCGTTCACATCCGGCGGAAAGCAATTCGCTCAAGCACCTAGACTGTTACCGATGTCTCCGGTCTAAGTGTTACCTATCTCTCCGGCCGTTCA
>JANNRQ010000072.1:0-92916 GCA_031401495.1 Gemmatimonadota bacterium | reverse complement strand
CGCAACCTCCTCGGCAAGCGAGATCTGGTGGTGGCGCCCGACGACTACGACCGATTCCCCGACGCGATGACGACGATCGCACCTCCAGCTTCCTCAGTTATGCCTCAGTGAACAACCTCCTTAGATCCCACACCTAGCGAGGCGTTTTTGCCCAGCCCTCAATAGCGCACATTCGTGGAAGCACCATAGCGTCATCACCAAATTGAACGCGGGGCCCGCCACCCCCGAGCGTACCTGAATGAGCCAGCGGCCAGCGTTCGAAGAGGGGTGTCTCGGCGCCCTTTCGCGGTTCTCACGCGAAACCGGATCTCGCTCCTCGCAAGCACGCGATCCTCTTCCCACCAGTGCGAAGTCGCCGTACCCGCGCGTTCCTCGCCGTGGAGCAAGTGCGGTAGTTGGGTCACGTAGCCCGGCGCCCGCATCGTTCGGCTTCAAGGAGTGCATTACGCCGCGACGACCGTGCCCACGTGCACCTTCACTTCGAGATACAACGTCTTTCCCTTTGGCGACTACTTCATCTCAGGCTCGAAGGGACGCCGTGGTGCTCTCAGGTCGAACTGTCTGCGCTGAGTTCGTGAAACGACATGGCATTGACATGCCAAGAGCGCTGCCCCTGCCGTGTTGGGGCAGAAACCGCCATCTTGCGGGTTCAATTTTTGAATCGCCAATACCTGGGTGACTATGCAACGGTTTTTCATGAAGGCTTATCACGTCCTCACGGTGCCCGTGTCGATCGTGTTTATCCTTTCGTCCTATCGAATCCACCCCGCATACAGAATGTCGTGGCCACGTCGCCTATGGCTCGGACTGCGGATGTTTCGAAATAAGGTCATGATCCAAACGGGGACGTCCTATAAGACCCACTTGGCCATGGCCGCCAAGCTACTGGAGATGCCCCCTGAGATGGTCGGTGATGTTGTTGAATGCGGAACGTGGAAGGGCGGCAGCGCGGCGAACCTTTCGCTGATCTGTGAGATCGTCGGGCGCAAGCTGATCATTTACGATTCATTTCAGGGACTCCCTGCGGCAGTGCCCGAGGACCGCGAGGGCAAGCACTACAATGTCGGCGACTACCGTGGCTCATACACCGAAGTCCGCGCAAACATCGCGCGCTGGGGCGCCATGGAGTGTTGTGAATTCGTACAGGGCTGGTTCGACGAGACGCTGCCGAAGGACAGGCGCCCGGTCGTCTTGGCATTTGTCGACGTGGACCTGGAGGCGAGTCTCGACACGTGCGTGCGAAACCTCTGGCCGCGACTCGAGTCCAAGGGCTACATTTTTATCGACGAAGTGGTCGGCGTGGACTACTGCGCGCTCTTTTTTTCGGAGCGTTACTGGCAGCAATACTTTCAGCGGCGTCCACCTGGCCTAATCGGGGCCGGCATGGGCCTAGCGCTCGGCGACTACTATATCGGACCGTGGGAAGAGCGCCATGACCACCCGCTCCAACACGCCGTAGCGGGTGCCTACACGCGCAAGGACATGACGGGCGTCTGGACCTACTTTCCAGAGAACGCGGGAGTCCCTAAGGCTCTGTAGTGGGGTGCTTTCTTGAGAATGCTGAGGTCGAGAGGGTCTCCACGGTCCTTGGCGGCTCGCGGAAGCCGCACCGCGCTAAGTCTCCAGCGGTAGCGTTCACTCGAGACGCGGGAGAAGGCCAAGGGTCGTTGAACCGTGTTGCGGTACCTGTCGCTTCGAGCGGGTGGGATCGCGTGCAGAGCGGCAGCAACCACGCCGAGCGCTCGGGGAGGCGCTCGTGATCCCGATCAGCCGATGACTCTGGAGCGTTCGCTCGAAGGGCGGCGCGGTGGCGGCTCGCTGATCGCGCTGACTCCGACGGCCGGTGTGTGGGCCACGTAGTCAGGAACGAGTTCGTGCAGCGCAGCGCGAAGTTGACTCTCGGTCGTGTCGCGCATGGCAGACTCAATCAGTCCGCCGATGGCGAGGTCGCTACACAAGTCATTCCGGCCCGTGCGAGCCCGCAGGATCTTGGGGTGTTCCGTGGGCTCGGCGATCTCGTCGCTGAAGAACATTTCTTCGTAAAGCTTCTCGCCAGGCCGGATTCCCGTGAATTCGATATCGATGTCTGTCCCTTCCTCGAGACCCGAAAGGCGGATCATGTCGCGAGCCAAGTCGACGATCCGGACCGGCTCGCCCATGTCGAGCATGAACAGCTCGCCACCTCGTCCAAGCACGCCGGCCTGAAGCACCAGCTGAACGGCTTCCGGTATCGTCATGAAATAGCGCCGCATGTCCGGATGCGTCACGGTCACAGGGCCACCTTCCTGGATCTGGCGGAGAAATGTCGGAACGACGCTGCCGCGACTGCCCAGCACGTTTCCGAAGCGCACCGACACGAAGTGCCGATTGTGCACCCTGGCGGCATTCTGAAGAATGTTCTCGGCGATACGCTTCGATGCACCCATGACGTTCGTCGGATGCACCGCTTTATCCGTTGAAATCAACACAAAGTGATGCGTTCCAACCTCGACAGCGGCGTCCACGAGATTGCGCGTGCCCAGGACATTGTTCGTAATCGCCTCCGTCACATTCTCTTCCATCAGCGGCACGTGCTTGTGCGCCGCGGCATGAAACACCGCGAACGGACGGTGCTGGTTGAACACCTGCCGCATGCGATGCCGGTCGCGAATGTCCGCGATGACCGGAATGAGGTGAGTGCGCGGTTCGTCCGCGAGTAGTTCGTGCAGGATGTCGAAAATCGGGTTCTCACCGTGACCCAGCAGAATGAGTTCCTTGGGTCCGAGCGCGACGAGCTGCCGGCACAATTCGCTCCCGATCGAGCCCCCGGCGCCGGTCACAAGGACCGTGCGGCCAGCGGCCAGCTTCCGCATGGACTCGAGGTCGGTTTGCACGGCGTCCCGGCGCAGCAGGTCCTCGATCCGCACTTCACGAAGTGTAGCAAGGCTCACGTTGCCCGACAGGATCTCCGAGATCCCGGGAACGGTCCGTGTCCGAAGGCCGGCTTCGTACGCCTCGCGAACGATGCGGCGGACAACGCTACCCGCGGCTCGGGGCATCGCGATGATCAGCTCTTCAACGTGCTCACGCTCTGCGATTTCGCGAATCTCGTCGAGCGTGCCAAGGACGGTGAGTCCTCCGAGGCGCAAACTCAACTTCGACGGGTCGTCGTCGACCAAACCAACCGGAACCAGGCCGAGTTCGGGATTGGCAGCGATCTCCTTCATCACCAACTCGCCGGCGGACCCAGCACCCGCGATGAGCACGCGGCGCGTGACGCCCGCGCCGAGGCGCATCGGCGCCCGCCGCCCCGCGACGCGCAGCAACAGGCGCGGTGCGGCGACGATGCATGTCGTGAACACCGAGTACATCGCAAGCACCGAGAGGGGCACCCGCACGGGCGTGAGCCCGGTCGACGGCAGCAAGACAGCGCCGACAACCAAGGCTGAAGCGGCGGCGACAACGCCGGCCGCGAAGATGAGTTCCAGCTCCCACACGCTGGCGTACCGCCAGAGGCGGCGGTACAGGCCAAAGGAGACCAGGATACCGATCTCGAGGGGCAGCATCACCGCTGCGAACGTCCATGCCGTGCGGGCGTGCTCGGCGTCCCACGCAAAGCTCTCGAACCGGAGCGCGTACGCGAGGAGCGGAATCACGGCAAGCAGCGCCGCGTCCCAAAGAAGGAGGTACCTGTTTCTAAACCGCTTCATCACGGTAGAGAGGGGACTGCTCAGCATGAACCACGGTCACGAAAGTCGGTTGCTCGCTGACCACGCGAGACTGGAGTTCTAAGTCTATCTCAATGCACACGCGCACGTGAGTCAGCGCGCCCCGGAAGAAACGATCGTGCTGCGCTGCGCGGACAATTGTCGCGGCGGTTAAGTTCCCGGCAGAAATGAGTTCAAAGTGAAATTGCCCCTCCTCCTCCTGCTCGTGGGGGCCGCACCACTGAGTTGGATCCTCACACTCGCGGTCCGCCGGTACTTGATGGCGTCGGGGATCTACGACGTGCCCAACGAGCGAAGTTCGCACACCAATCCTACCCCACGCGGGGGAGGAATCGGGATCGTCATCCTGACGATCGCTGGCACAATTGCGGCGGGAATCGCCGGCACGGTTCCAGCGTCAATGGTTTTGGTGATTGCCGGGGGTGGAGGAGCGGTTGCGGCTGTTGGCTGGGCTGACGACAGACGCGGATTGTCCCGCTCGGTTCGCCTCGCCGTGCACTTGGCTGCGGCAGGCTGGGCGGTTTTCTGGCTCAGCGAGTTCACCAGCTTCCGACTCGGATTCACCGGCGAAATCATGAGCTGGGTCGCGGGCTCTGCTTCACTGCTCGCGATTGCCTGGGCCATAAGCGCGTACAACTTCATGGACGGGATCGATGCCTTGGCCGGCTCTGAAGCGGTCTGCGTCGGCGCGGTCGGTGGGGCGCTCGCCCTGCTCAGTGGACATCAGGGCGTTGGATTCATCGCACTGCTCATTGCGGCATCCAGCGCCGGATTTCTGTTGTGGAACCTCCCGCCGGCTCGGATTTTTCTCGGAGACGTTGGGTCAGGATTCCTTGGCTACAGTTTTGCGGTGCTCGCCCTGTATTCCGAGAATCAGGGTGCCCTTCCGGCGGTCGGATGGCTCGTGCTGCTGGCCCCCTTTGCGTTTGACTCGACGTTCACCCTCCTCCGCCGAATGGTGCGGCGTGAGAATTGGCTGATGACACATCGTGCCAGCGCCTACCAGCGTGTCGCACACCGCCTCGGTCGGCATGGACCGGTCACTTCAGCGGTCGTGCTCGCGAACGTCGTGCTCTCAGTGCTGTGTTGGGTTGGATGGACTCAGCCGACGAGATGGCCGGTTGTGACCGCGGCCGCGGCAGGCGTCGCAGTGTTCCTGTACGTGCTGGCAGAGTGGTATTCACCGATGACGAAAGCCCCGGCCTGAGAAATGATCGGCATCGCCGTGTGGGGACTCGGGCGTCACGCGTTCAAGAATCTCCTGCCGGCCATCGCGAAGTGCCGTCATTTCGAGTTGGTCGGCGTCTGCAGCCGCAACGAAGCGAAGCGCGCTACCGCGGTGCAGAACTGGGGCGGGCTGTCGTGGTCATCGCCGGACGACTTGCTGCGCTGCGAGCGCGTGCAGGCGGTCTACGTGGCAACACCAACAGGCCTGCATTTTTCCAATGGCATGGATGTGCTGGGCGCTCGCAAGCATCTGATCAGCGAAAAATCGCTGACAGCGGACCCCGAGCAGTCTCTACAGTTAATTGCTCGCGCGAGGGAGCAGCGGCTCGTTCTGTGTGAAGCTCTGATGTTTCAGTACCACCCGCAGTTTCGTGCCTTGAAAGAGACGATACACAGCCCGGCCTTCGGCAAGGTTTTGCAGTGCTTTTCTTCGTTCGGATTGCCTGCGTTGAGCGAGCCGGGGTTTCGCACTGAGAAATCACTGGGAGGAGGTGCGCTCCTGGACCTGGGTTGCTACCCCCTTGCCATGATGCGGGCGCTGTTCGGCGACGTTCAGTCCGTGCTCCACGCACGATTGCATTCGTCAGGCGCGGATGCGGTCGACACCGCCGGCGAGGCAAGTTTGGTCTTTCTCACGGGGGTCAGGGCGGACCTGGCGTGGGGATACAACCGCGCTTACTCGGCAGAATTGCTGGTCTCGGGCGAAACGCAGTCCATCTACGCCACTCGTGTGTTCTCAAAAGATGAAGGCGAGAAAGCGAGCTTTGTCATCCGGGACCAGGTTGGGAAGGCAACAACGATCGAAGTGCCGCCCGCCAATGCGTTCGTGGAAATGTTCGATGCGTTTGTCGAGGCGCTCGCGGCGCCTGAAAAGAGAGAGAAACTGCTGACTCAAGCGGCGGCGCAAGCGCGCCTGCTCAGCGAAGTCCTTCGGAGCGCGACGTAGTGTTGCGCGCCCGAACACGGGCGATGATCTTCACCCTCACCTCAGGTGAAGGCAATAAATCAGGACCTTGCAGAGGAGGATTTTGGTGCCCGGATCATCACGTCCAGCGACCTTTTCGTATCACGAGCCTGCAACGGCGCTGGCTAGTCGAATTCAGAGTCACGCCAAGTACAGCAATTTCAATCTTCACGAGTGGATTGCCAAAAACTTCGACGTGGCTGCCGGCAATCGCGTCTTTGATCTAGGGTGCGGGAACGGGAACTACACCGACCTGTTCTGGCAGCGCGTAGGCCCCAAGGGCCGGGTCTTCGGCATCGACAAGAATCCCGATCTCATTGCCGACGCGCAGAGGACCCACAGCGGCCTCCCTGGCGATCGGGTGCAGTTCAGCGTGGCGAGTTTCGACGAGCCATTTCCGCGCGCCGCGGACGGCGCCTTCGACTGGATCTTCGCCATTTACTCCCTGTATTACGCCGAAGATATCCGGGCAACGCTTGATCAGGTTCAGTCGAGCTTGGCCACAGGTGGGCGCTTTGTGGTCATTGGCCCCGGCGCGCAGAGTGGCAAGAAGCTTGACGAGATCAACCTGGCCGTGACCGGCAAGCGCGCCAGCGCCAAGAATTCGGCGGCCGTCGCGCGTATTGAAGTGGAGTTTTTTCCGCTGTTCAAGGAGCGTTTCGGCGCCGCCAGCGTGAACATGCAGTCCATTGCTTCGGAAATGTCCTTCCCGACACCCGAGGAATTTGCGGAGTACTACTGGTCGACGCTGCTGTGGCGCGAGAGTACCGAGTCGCGATCCCCAAGCGAGATTGCCGACCTCAAGCGACTCACCATCGCGACCGTCGGCGGACAGCGCCCGATTGTCATCAACAAGCAGCTGGCCTGCATCGTAGTCACGAAGGGTTAGGCTGCCGCTTGGCTTGAGCCGTGCTTGAAGCCAGCTGCAGCGCGGCTAGCTGACCATCCGGATGACGTGCAGCCCTTCCCCATACGCAAAGCCCGCTTGCGTTCCCCTGAACGCCGCGAGTGCTTTCGCGGCCTCGATGGAACGTGGACCGGGAAACGGTCCGATCTGTGACTTGTAGCAGGCCAGCGCCAGCAACTTGGTCTCTATCTGGTCGGTAATGTTCACGACCCAGTTCGGCGTGAAGCTTGGTTCAATGTGCGGGGCATTCCAGTGCGTTTCCGAAAGTGTTTCGTAGGCAGCGAGAAGTTCCACCTCCTTGCCGGCGCGCACCGGACGCGTTGCCACCATCGTACTTTCGAAGATTATTCGATGGTCAACGTGTCGGTCCGGAAAACAGCACAGCACGATTTGAGGGTTCACTCTCTCGACGACAGAATAGATCTGGGCGTTGAGTTCGTGCGTGGGCATTTGGCCCAGCGTCGTCGCGGCCAGGTTCAGGAAGATCGACTCCGCCGCGCCTAGGATGCGGTGGGCCTCCTTCGCTTCGCGCACCGTCTGCTCGTACGCGGACTCGGGATACAGCGGGGGGCGGTGACCGGCCACTGTGAGGATGGTTACTCGGTGACGATCGTGCGCATACTTCGCGATCGTGCCGCCCACTCCCAGTGCTTCATCATCAGGGTGGGGAGCGACGACCAGCACGCGTTTGGTCACAGGCTGTCCTTGGTGACAATGGCTGGCTCAGGCATCGGCAGAATGAAACGCCCACCTTGCTCAAGATATGCCCGGTGCTTCTTCATGAGGTCCGCGGCAAAATTCCAGGCAAGGATGATCACATAGTCGGGCTTTCGTTCATAGATCTCTCGAGGATGAAGAACGGGAATGTGGTGGCCGGGGCTGAACAGGTTCTGCTTGAGCGGGTTGTCGTCGACCAGGAAATCCAGCGCATGCGCCAGGTCAAAGTGTGACAAGAGCGTCGTTGCTTTCGTCGGCGCGCCAAAGCCGGCAATCGACGCACCCTGGTGTTTCGCTTCCCGCACGATCGCGCCCAGCTTGACCTTGATGTCCTGGATCCTCTCACCAAACGACAAAAGTGTTTGCCGTTCGTCGAGCCCGGAATCTCTTTCGAGCTGGATGATGTCCCGCACGGACTTCTGGGTCGCGTGCCGCCCGCCGGCTTTCTGTGAGACAACACGAATCGAACCGCCCTGCGGGCTCGTTCGCTTGACGTCGATGACTTCCAGCCCATGCGCCTTGAAGAACGGCA
Source organism: Gemmatimonadota bacterium (assembly GCA_031401495.1). Taxonomy (GTDB): domain Bacteria; phylum Gemmatimonadota; class Gemmatimonadetes; order Gemmatimonadales; family Gemmatimonadaceae; genus DASPMP01. The sequence continues at coordinate 84,862 of JANNRQ010000072.1, read as the reverse complement.
CCAGCGGCGCCACCGTGTGATAGTCGACGTGTTCGTGATAGATCGTGTCGAACCAGCAGTTCATGTACACGTCGAGGAAGTATCCGACCTCCATCACGAACAAGCCGTCCTTGTCCAGCCAGTGCTCGACGCCCCGTATAACGCTCGGCAGATCGTCGATGTGGGCGCACGCGTTATGGGAGTTGATGAGGTGCGCGGCGCCATATTCGCGCCGCAATCGCGTGGCGACGTCGAGGTTGAAGAATTCGCATCGGGTCTCGATGCCATTCTTCGTCGCGATTTCCGCCACCTCCCTCGCGGGGTCGACTCCCAGCGCGCGAAACCCCTTGGTCTTGAAAAACTGGAGGGCCGTGCCGTCGTTCGATCCGATGTCTACCACGAGCCCGTTCGAGGGGAACGAATACTCGGAGGTTATCTGATCCGCGTAGTCGCGAAGATGGGCGACGAAGACGGGCGACGTCCCTGAGACGTAGGAGTAGTTCGTCCGATAGAGTATGTCCGGATCGACGCAGTGAGACAGCTGCACGTGCTTGCACGCCTCACAGAAGTTGAGCGCGAGCGGAAACGAGGTTTGTGGCTTGTCCTTGTCTTCCTTCGAGACGAAATGATTGCCGGGCGGCGTCGGCGTCAGCGTCAGGACGTTCGCGAGTCCGCCATTGCCGCACAGTCGGCAAGTCGTTCGCTCATAGCTGTCCATCGACCCCATCGCTCATTCGTTTCATCGCTTCAGCAGGGTTGACCAGCTCGACGCGCACCACGTCGCCCTCGTACGTCGCCTGATCGCGCGGGTGCCCACTCATCGCGAGCAACACCGAATCCTCACGAAACACGGTCGCGTGGTCCTCCAGCGGCCCGGTGTACAGCAACTCACCCTGCGAAAACAGGAACCGCTTCGGTGGTTCGTTGCTGCCGGTCGGGCGCCAGTAGTAGTCGGCGGAGCCCGATACCATGTACATGTAGTGCCAGTCCGTCTTGTGGTAGTGGTTCGAGCGCGTCGTTCCCTTCTTCGACGTGATCAACGCCACATTCTCGATTCTGCAGTTGACCAGAGTCTGAAGCGACCCACGATCGTCGCTGTATGGCGGGATCATCTCGACTCGGTGTTCGGATACCGGGCCAACCGATCCCTCACCGCCGCTCTTCTTGCTACTGGCCACAAGCCCCCCGGAAAAACATTGAGTAAAAAGAAAAACGTGACCTAGTGCTTGCGCCGCTGCATGAACTCGCCGTGGATCCAGGCGTAGGTCTCCTTCAGGCCAACCTCGAGACGAATGGACGGCTCCCATCCCAGCGCCGCGCGAATCTTGGTGTTGTCGGAGTTCCTGCCGGCCACACCCTTCGGTGCATCGCGCTTGTAGCGGCGAGTCAGCTTGACGCCGGCGATTTTCTCCACGATGTCGACAAGCTGATTGATGGTCACGAGCTGGGACGATCCGAGATTGATTGGGTCGATGATGTCGCTGTCGGTGATCGCGAATACCCCCTTGATGCAATCGTCGATGTACATGAACGATCGCGTCTGCTCGCCATCACCCCAGATCTCGATCTCGTTGGTGCCGTTGGCTTGCGCTGTGATGACCTTGCGGCAGATCGCTGCCGGTGCCTTCTCACGGCCTCCGTCCCAGGTTCCCCACGGACCGTACACGTTGTGAAATCGCGCGACACGCGTCGCGAGACCGAAGTCTTCACGAAAATGCCGGCACATGCGCTCGGAAAAGAGCTTCTCCCAGCCGTAACCGTCTTCTGGTAACGCCGGGTAGGCGTCCTCTTCCTTCAACGGCTGCACGTCGGCGCTCATCTGCTTTTCAGCATTGTAGACGCACGCGGACGACGAGTAGAAGAATCGCTTCACGCCCGCCTCGCGCGACGCCATCAGCATGTGCGTGTTGACGAGCACCGACAGCATACACAGGGCCTTGTTGTTTTCGATAAAGCCCATGCCGCCCATGTCGGCCGCCAATTGAAACACGGTCGACACCCCCTTCACGGCCGAGCGGCAATTGGCCAGGTCCTGCAGGTCCGCAACGGTGTTCTCGGCAGCCTTGTGAATCTGATACCACTCGGCCATTGGCTTGATGTCCACCACCCGCACGCGTCGTCCCTCGGCCAGGAGTCGAGCCGCCAAGTGACCGCCAATAAAACCTCCTCCACCCGCCACCAGCACCATTTCAGACGACATTGAGCCCTCTCAGGTTCTTTGTAGTTGGCGGCCGACGCCATCCGTTTTCAATTGGCCGCGGAAAATTGGAATAGTATCACTCGATCAAGATCACGACGCCGCAGCCAAAGCGCGATTATCGGCGCCCGGCATCCTGAGGTCCTTCACCACGACATCGCAGAACGCGCCACGCAGGCGCGCCTTGCTGAACTCGTCGCTGACAACATGTTGCGCCCTGCTCCCCATCGCAGCCAATTGTTGTGGCGACAGCGCGGCGGCCTTCAGGATCGCATTCACTGCGCCATCGACGTCATTGTGCCGAACCTGCCATCCCACGTCGTGTCGAGCGAGAATGTCACCGACGTGGCTCTGCGACGGCCCAACGAACAGGACTGGGCGACCGACCGCCAGCGCACCGTACAGCTTGCAAGGATGGTTGATTCCCACGGCCACGTCGCCCAGAACAACCGCGTGGATATTCGCCGCGGAGAGTGACTCCCGAAGCGTTTCGAACGGCTGGTACGGCAGTGACGTGACATTTCGCAGCCCGCGCTTTTCGACGTCCTTCTTCGCCACGCCTCCGCCAACAAAAAAGAACGCGATGCGCGGATCATTCTCGAGGCGTGCAGCAGCCTCGATGAGCGTGTCGAGCGGATGGAGGCCGTGGTTCCCGCTGTACATCACCACGAACTTGTCTCCAACGCCGTGTTTCTTCCGGAAGGGGTTTTCGTGGTGGGGCAGCATTGGAGCTATGACTTCGTGCGGCCACGGCGGCAGCGTGTGAACCCTTCGAGGCACGGCCGGTTCGTACTGCTTGACTCGTTCGCGCATGAATCGATCCATGACGACGACATCCGTGGCCCTGGCGAACACGCGCCTGTTCGCCCAGCGAAGCAGTCGAACGGGGAGCGCACTCTCCGGCATCTGGCCAAGAGCGACCACCTGATCCGGGTTGAGGTCCATGAGCCAGAACTTAAGCGGCACCCGCCTGAGCCTCGAGAGAAGAACACCAACGAGGCCAGCCGATGGGGGCACGGACAGTACGAGTACACCACCGAGACGCCGCGTGAACAGTCCGGCGATGGTCGCTTGAAGCGAAAACGCAGCCCCACCGATGATCCGGTGGAACAAGGACCGCTTTCCGAGGGACGAAAACGGGAGTCGGCGAATCTCCACGTTACCCTTCGTCTCCTTTCGCGCAAATCGCGCTGACGGATCGTCGTATCCACGATCCGCGGTCAGCACCACGACGCGGAACCCGCGCGCCCCCAGCTCCGCAGCGGCCTCGCCCATGTGCTGCCCTCCAGACGCAGGATCAGGGGGAAAAACCTGCGTAATGATCAGTATCGTGGGTGTCACACAACCGAGGGGCGGGAACGTTGCTGCTCATTGCGGGAGTCGGCGGTCGGAACCGCAGAGGGACGGAAACGAGGCGCCCGTCCCTCTGCGAAATGTAGGGTTCCCTCGAAGGCACACCAACCCCGACGGGTCAGTCGTCGCGCAAGGCGGTTTTGAGCCATTCAACCGTCTGCTCCACGCCCTGCTCGGTGGAGAACGGGAGCTCGCCGCAGACGGCCCGAGTCGGCTCGCAGTTCACGATGTTATCGTTCAGTACGTTCCCCAATCGAAACGACGTGAAGGGAAACCCACGCGCGCCCAACAGGACCACCAGGTCCCCGACGCGAGCTGCCGTGCGGCCCAACCAAAGCGGAATGCGGCGGATTTTCGGTGCGCCGAGGGCGCGTCGAAACGCCTCTGCCCACTCTTCGTTGTGCACCGGAGTGTAGTCGCACAAATAGAACACCCGGGTATGCACACGGTCCGCCGGAGCAGTCAGCAGCTGCAGGAATTGGTACGCCACGTTTCCGACGTAGCCAACCGAGCGCGTTGCGGCGCGGCTGCCCACATGCACGTAGCGGCCCGTCTGCACCATTCGGAAAAACCGAAGGTAGTGGGCGTACATCCAGGGCCCCCACACTGACGTCGGTCGCACGATGCACCATTCAGTGTTCGCGCCGTTCATGCTTCGCCAGATCCGCTCTGTCTCGACCTTGCTCATTCCGTAGGTCGTCGTCGGGCGGAAATCCAGATCATCCTTGGGCTTGTAACCGATGTGACAGACAAGCTGGGATGAGGCGCAGATTGCCCGCCGCACTCCGCCGGTTGCAGCCATGACCTCGAGAAGGGTGCGAACGCCGATCGTGTTGTCCGTGTATTCCTCGAGTCCCCCTCTGGTCGCGAAGTCCGTGCGAGCTGCCAGATGCACAACGCCTTCAGGCCGGAATTGTGCGAAAACGCGTTTCAGCTCGTCTCCGTCGCGAATGTCCGCGACGACCGAATCGTGGCCGAAACCCTCGGGCGGAACAAATGCCCTGCGATCAACGCCGAGTACGGTATGCCCTTCCCGCAGCAGCAGTCGACACAGGTGGCGACCGATGAAGCCGGAGCTTCCTGTCACGATTACGCGCATCGTATCGAGCGGCTCGAGGTGGTGACGGTCAGCAGAGCGATTCCGCCGACGGGGACAGGCTCACCGCGACGGCTGTGAATCCGAACCACCGGACGTCGACTCCAGAAATGCGACGTCATCCAGGAATCGCCGCGTGAGTACAAGCCCGCCTGCCGCGAACACGCCGAGCACGGCGCCCGCAAGGACGCGAAACAAGAAGCCGCCCCAAGCTCGCTTGTTCGATCGCCGAGGCGACTGAAGCACAGTGATAACCGGAGTGTCGCGAACTTCTTCGAGTCGTGCCTGCTCGAATGCCTGGTCCAGATTCGTGACGAGTTGCTGCTGGCGGCTTACCATGCTCTCGAGCCGCTCGTTCTCGAGCGAGAGAGACGGAGAGCCTCTGTAGTTCCGGTTGGCGGACTGAAACTCTCGACGCGCGACCTCGGCGCCGAGAAGCGCGACTCGCGCCGTGTCGAGCCGCCCGGCAATGAATCGGCGTTCTTCGCGGGCGCGTGTGCGGCGCCCCTCGGAATTGAACTTGTCCACCTCCGTCAACAGCAGGCGGCCGATGTCCTGCGCGACTTCCGCCGAAGCATCCTCGACGCTGACCCTGACCATGCCCGTCCGGCGATCGGCGCTGGCTCCAACGCGACGCCGAAGTTTCTCAATCGCCTTCTCAATGGCCGCGTGATCGTCTCGCTTGCCGAATCCATAGTACTCGACAAGCGGGCGCATCTCCGTTGACCCAGATCCGGCGTGCACGGGCATCGTCGCTACGCGCTCGAAGACCGCGTCGGTGAGAATCAGGTCGGCGTAGAAAAACGGTGATTCGTTCGCTGCCGCTCCGGCGTCGAGGCCGAATTGCGCTGCCAGGCCGCGCAGGGCAGAGGCCGACACGGCTTGCGGCGTGAACACCGCCTCGGACCTGTAGCGAAGTGTTGCGGGAAGTCGCAAAACACCGAGGGCGAGGGCGCCACCCAGCGCGCTCAATGTCAGCAGTCGGGCGTGCTCCCGCACCAGTCTGACGACCAGACCCTGCGCTGTTGCCAGGCTCCGGTCCGCATTTCTGCCGCCGTGGGTTTCCGTCATCCTCGATTCCGCGGCACAGGGCTGCCTAGCCTGACCGTCGGGCCTCTACGTAAAGGGAGAACTGCTTGTACGTCGACCCATCTGCGTTCTCATCCAGGCCAAACCCCTTCCATCCGGCGACTTCACTCGTCCCCGGAGTCCGGACCTGAACATCAACGAAACCCGCGCGTGAAAGAACATCCCGAAGCGAAACACGGTCGTACATCCAGCGATGGAGCACGCCGGCGCGATCGGTATTCCCGATAAACAATGCTTCAAGCAACCTGACCGGAAACGACCGTTGCGCTCGAAGCTCTGGAGTGCGGACGATCATCTGGTCGATCATCTCGGCGACCGCATCGCCGACCTCGGTCGCACGAGCCTCAGGGTTCGCGCCGTCGAGAACTGCAAGATAGCGACGCGCCAGCAGTTCCAGATCGGGAACGACGATTCGGACGATGCCTCGCGGGCGCAACACTCGCCGACACTCGCGAAGAAAGCCCTCAGCGTGCTCACGCGCGATGTGCTCGAGCAGGTGCGAGTGATAGACGACGTCGAACGTTCCATCGGCGAACGGAACGCCGCGGCGGAGATCCCACACGATGACCGCGCCGGTAACCTGACGTAGTCGCTGGTAGCGGTCTTCAGAGAGGAGTCCGATCCGATTGAGCAGCATCGCGGTGCGTGGCCACTTCGACAGTCGAAGCAGCCAGCTGAAATCGATGTTGTTCCATCCCGGCGCAACCCGCGCGCTGCTGCCCAGGTTCACCATCCGTCGCCCGTCTGGCAACGCGATGGCCTCGAAGTTGTGAGTGCGCGGTGTCATGTCGCCGAATCCCGACCACCGCCGAGCACTGCCGTGTAGTAGGCGTCCTCAATTCGCTCGACCACTTGAGGCCAGGCGTAGCGCTGGCGTACCAGGTCTTTCGCGCGAGCACCCATCTCCTTCAGGCGGGCCGGGTCTTCGAGCAGCTTGTCCAAAGCATTTGCGACGATGTCTGGGTCCCCCGACACGACCCTGCCTGCTCCAGCCTGTTCGACTTCGGGCATGTGACACCCTGTTGAAAGAAGGACGGGGCACCCGCTTCCCAGCGCCTCGAGTACCGCCATCGACATGCCCTCTGCGTCCGACAAGAGCGCAAAAAGGTTTGCGCGGCGGAGCAGCGCCATCTTCTCTGCGCCGGTGACCATTCCGGGAAACAGCACCCGGTTCGAGATCCCCAGCCCACGTGCCGCGTCCTCCAGGCGTGCCCGCATGCCCTGCTCGTCGGGTCCCGCAAGAACCAGCAACGCCTTTGGGTGACGCGCATGCACGCGGCCGAAGGCGTCGAGCAAACGATGCACACCCTTTGTCGCGTGCAAGCGGCCCATGAACAGCATGACTTCGGCGTCACTCGCAATCCGGCTCTCCCAGGGTGACTTCGCCGTCACTCCCGACTCGAACTGCGCCAGGTCAATTCCATTTGGGATCACCTCACACCAGACCCCAGGCGCGAGCTGGTGAAAACTCGCGCGCTCTGCCTCGTTGAGTGCAACGAGACAAGTCGCGCGTCGCAGCACCGGCTGTTCGACGAAGCGAACGTACAGGTGCTTTTTCAACGGGCGGTACGAGAGACGCGCCGGGTCGAACACACCTCGTTGGTGATAGAACAGGGGTCGCCGATGCTGGATTGCGATGCGTGCCGCCACGGCCGTCGGATAGATGAAGGGCATGTGGGTGTGAACGATATCGACGGTTGGAATTGCATCTGCCAGGAAGCGGCGCATTCTCGGGCAGAAAAGAAACGTACCCGTTCGCAGAGCCGGAAACCTTCGACGCATCGCCTCCGATCCCACGCCCCGCCGAAAATACCAGACGCCAACTCGCCCTACTTCGTGCCGGACGTCCGTTGCGATATCCAGGTCCTCATCGAGGTTGCTGTTTGTCGTGCAAACCAGCACTTCGTGACCGCGCGCGGCGAGACCGTTGGCGAGCGCAGAAACGGATTCAATCGGCCCTCCGATGCGAAAGGCCGGCTTGTAGCCGTGCACGGCAAACAGGATTCTCAGTGGCCTGCGAGGTCTGTGTTCGTTCACGCCAGTGCGAGCCCCTTGTTCCTCCGCCACATCTCGAACATCAGGAGCGCGAACAAACGGCCCTCGACGCGAAAGCCCAGCGCCAACTGCCGCCGCAAGCCGTGAACGACGGCGGCGGAAAAGAGACTGTGTCCGTCAAGCAGAAACTCGTCGACGAAACCAGCCCAGTCGCGTCGAACCCACGTGGACAACGGCATCATGAATCCGCGCTTTGGCGCGCCCCACACCGCCTCCGGCAGTCGTCGCCGGGCAAGCTGGCGCAACAGGACCTTCCCCGTCTTCATTGTCGCCTTCAGGCCGCTTGGAACATCGCGAAAAGCAAACTCGGCGACCTTGTGGTCGAGGAATGGCGACCTGGTCTCGAGAGACGCCAGCATGCTCGCCCGATCAACCTTCATTAGGTAGTCGTCAGCCAGCGTGGTCTCGCAATCCGCCCGAAGGGCGTCTTCCAGAATGTTGGCGGCCCTGCCGGAAAAGGCGGCCTTCAAGTCCTCGGGTCGACCGCCCTCAAACGGGGGTAGCGCGGAGAGAAGCGATGCGCGCTCCGAACGATCGAACAGGAGATTGACCCGAGAGAGTGCAATCGGGGCTGGTGCCGCCAGAGCAAAAAGTGCATTCCGGCCCGGAACACCCGCCGGCAGGTACTCACCGATCTTCGCAGCCAGACGGATGAGCGAACCCGCCCCGCCTCCTTGGAGGCGTGCTCCCATGATGAGCCTTCGATAGTGCGGGTAGCCGCCAAATAGCTCATCGCCACCGTCTCCGGTGAGCGCCACCTTGGCGTGCTTTGCCAACAGGCGCGAGAGGACAAGCGTCGGCAGCAGCGCATGGTTCGCAAGAGGTTCATCGAGGTCTCGTGCGAGATCCTCCAGCGTCGCCGCTGTGTCCGTGCCGGCGGCGAGCTCGGTGTGATTGACCGCAAGTCGCGTAGCAACGGCCCGGGCGACCGGGCCTTCGTCCAGCGACCCGGTGCCCGGAACGCTCACCGTGAACGTCCGCAATTTCGGCCCGTGAACGTCGGCAGCATACGCAGCGACCAGACCGGAGTCGATGCCGCCGCTGAGCAATACCGCGACCGGAACGTCGGCCGCCAGGAGCCGGGAACGAACCGAGCCCGAAATCAGACGATCGGCCTCCTCGATCAACTCTGGCTCCGTCCTCATCGGCTGCGTCGAGCGCTTTGGAAGTGTCCAGTATTTCCAGCGCCTGAGTTCGCCAGAGCTGAACGACCATTCCAGCGCCTCCGCCGCGGCCAGCTTCTCCACGCCATCAACGGCCGCGAGCGCCGCCGGGAAGAAACCGTATGCCAAGTAGTGCTCGATGCCTCGACGACTCAATCGCGGCTTGTCCGGCAACAGCTTCAGCAGCGAAGTCTGTTCCGATGCGAAGGCCAGCGTGTCGGGCGTCGAGCGAAAGAAAAGAGGTTTTTCGCCCATTCGATCTCGAGCGAGAAACAGTGTTCCTCGATTTGCGTCGTAGACACAGAATGCGAACATCCCGTCAAACCGATCGAGGCACCCGACACCCCATCGCTGGTAGGCAGCTACAATGACTTCGGTGTCGCCGGTGGTCCGAAACGTCACACCGTCTCGAGCGAGTTCCTTTCGAATGTCATTGTGGTTGTACAGCTCGCCGTTGTACGTGAGGACCGTGCGTCCGTCCTTGCTCGTGAACGGCTGGTTCGACGCAGCAGAGAGGTCGATGATGGAAAGCCTGCGATGCGCCAGCGTCACGGGGTGCCACGTCGACGAGTAGCAGCCTTCGGCGTCCGGGCCACGATGCTGAAGGAGGCTTGCGGCGGCGCGAGCGCGTTCCTCGCGCTCGCGAGTGGACTCCCGGCTGGCGACCCCACAAATGCCACACATCGAACGCCCGCTAACTCGCCGCCGCGCCGCGAAGGCGCGACAGTCGTGACGCAAATTCGGATAGCTGCACCGCCGCCGCGTAGGCGAACCACACCATCAGGGCTGCCATCAATCCTCGAATGAACGGCATGTCGCCGTACCAGAACCACCAGAACGAGTTCGCGAAGAACACGCCGTAGAGGAACGACCCGCGCCAGCTTGACCTTCTGAACTGCCGCTCAACTGTGCCGATCAGTAGTCCGAAGAACGTCAGAACCCCGAGCACACCGTAGACACCGAAGTTTCGAAAGGGAACGAGGACAGGGTGTACTCCGCCAATCTGCAGCGGATAGTACCAAAGCCCGGGAGCGGACAGCGGGTCGTTGTCTCGTTCGTATCCGATCAATTGGGCCAGCGGCCTCGGCGGAAGATTCTTCAGGTAGCCCAGATACGTGTCGCCATGCAGGTAGCGAATCGCGCCTGCCTTGTGTTCTTCCGCTACCCCGAGGTTGCCGAGCAGGACCGCCGTCCAGGTTCCACCGGCGGCGAGTTCGCTGACTGCCGCGCCCAATAATGGCGCGGACGTGCTCGTCGACGTCCGCAACCTCCCGATGGCGAGAAAGAGCACGAGTACGACGACCGCTACCGGCGCGACGCGACCCAGCCTCCGAACCATTGTTTTGCTGTCGGCAGCCTCCCTGCCGACCGTCAGGTACAGCACACCGACCGCCGTCAACAGCCCAATTGACTCACGGTCGCCCCGCATGATCTGGAATACCAGGCCATAAAGCGCGAGCACGGCGAGCACCGCGGCCTGCTTGAGTGATTGCTCGCGTCCAATGGGCGCAAGGCGTGCGTCGACGAACAGCGCGACGACCAACGCGTATCCCAAGACCGAAAGGCTGCTGGTCGCCTTTCCGGCGCTCGCCGCATCGAGCGCATCAAGAAAGTACGAGCCCGCGGCAAGCGACGTGGACCCGGACGAGAGGACCAGGGCGCCGAGCCCCGCCGCGAGCATGGCGATGAACCAACTCGGACCGAGCCGTGGAACGTGCCTGCCCGGAACGTCGTGACTCTCGGGAACAACTGCTTCTGCAGAGAAAAGACCGGCACCAAGACCCAACAATCCGATGATGCCCACCGTGAGCATCTCTGCGATCAAGGAATCGTCCAGGGCCAGTGGCAACGACAGGTCGTTCCGGAAGAACGCGAAGTCGCGGATGAAGACCAGCGCGAGCAGCGAGCTGAACGGCGCGAAGTACAACAGCAGCATGAATCGACCGAGCAGTGTAGGCCGCGCCAGCTTGGTCAACGCCGTAAGCACGATCCACGCAACCGCGAGCAGCAGGACTCCAGTCTGAGTCGGCAGGCTGAAGCCGGAATCGAAGGCAACCGAAAGCAGCACCCCGGACAAGAACAGCGACCATGCGGTGAGGGCCGGCGGAACGCGCGGAAAGACGGCCCGCCGGGACAACCGATGCTCGACTCCCATCACCCAGCAACCCTGGCGGCGGAGTCAATCTCCGGGGAGCCAAGCAGCCCGATCTGTTTCGTCACCAGAATGGCCTCCGCGATGAGAATCGCCGAAACGCCTGCGCCCAGGGAGATCGATGCACCCATGACTCCCCAGGAAGGAATGAACAAGGCGGACGTGACGCCAACAACGACCGCCCCCAGCAAGAAGATCCACGCTTGGCCGCGCGAGCTGCCGAGAGAAATCGCGCCGAAAGACAGCGCGGTCCCGGCGTACCACGGGACTGCCGCAATCATGAGTGCCACCAGGACGTCGGTGCGCCCATCCATGGCGCTTCCGTAAAGAATCCTCATCCCGAAGGAACCCATTGTTAGTGCGCCAAGCACCCCAATGCCGCCGATGATCAGTGTTTGAAAAACCAGTCGGGCCAGCGTAGCGCGAAACGCAACTCGCCCTTGCTCGCCGGCTCGTGCCAGCCGTGGCATGGCGGCCGCCCCGAGCGCATTCACTAGCGCGGATGGCACAAACGACAAATAGAACGCCGCCGTAAACACACCCAGCTCGCTCGCACCGTGGGTCGCCTGGAGGAAATAACGTGGCTCGCTTTGGTACAGCGAGCCCAGCAGGCCCATGATTCCCAGCGAAAATGACGCGCGGATCAGTTGCTTTGTTCGCGCGATGGCCTCCGGCCAGCGCCCTGTGGGAAGCGATGCCATCGGCCGCGCCCCGCGCGATCGCACGCCCAGCAACGCACCTGTGGCCCGAATGTCGAGGAGCAGGAGCGCTGCAAGTGAGCCAATGAGATGCCCGATCGCGGCGCCGAACGCCGACGGCCAGCCTTGAAGCACCAGAACAATTCCGAGGATTTGCAGGAGTCCCCGGCCAACTTGCGACCGACCGACTTCATCGAGCCGCTCGTGACGCTGCAGCAATCCGTAACCGAGATCGCTCAGCCATTCTACGGACTTCGAGACCGAAAGGGTCATGATGAGCGCGACCATGCCAACGCCGAGCCCGAGCACAACTGCAATACCGAGAATCAGGACATTGCCGATCGCCAGGCCAGTCAGGCGCGCCAACAGGTATTCCCGGAACCTGTACTGATCGATGACGTCCACCGATTGCCTGAGCCGAAGGTTCAGCGAGGCAAAGACGAGCACCGGCGAGGTCAAGGCGAGCGCGAAAGAAAAATGCCCTACCCCCTCAACGCCCGATTCTTGCGCGAGCAGGACGATGATCAGAAACTGCGCCGCCGAATACACAATGTTGCCGGCGGTGCCCCAGAACACCCGCTCTCGTGCGCTGACTCTGACGCCGTTGGAATCAATCACGTCGTCATAACCTAGCAGGTGCCCTGCAGCTGACGCGAAGAGTCGAATCCGGCGCACGGCGCCGCGGATTGTCAGGGCAACATGAAATATCTAGCTTCGTGTCGACGCGGTCCCGGCCCCTCCGATCCCGAGTAGATGATGCACCAGAGTCCCACCGTCGACGACACCGCTGACGGACTCAACCGGCCGCTGGATCGGAAGAACCTCGCCGTCGCGCTCCGCGGAACGATTTGCGGTGTCGGATTTGCCCTGCTGCCGACGGCGCTTTTCGGAATTGCCTCCTCGTACGTCTACATCTCTCGACCATCCATCAACCTCGACTATCTCCTGCTCGCGGTGCTGTTCGGCGTCGGCGTAGTTGGCGTCCGCTGGAGCTCTGTTGCCCTGACGTTGGCAATCCTGGTCGACCTGGTGGTCGCCACGAGTCCGATCTACTTCATGGATCCCGGGGAAATCCTGCATGAGGCCCCCATCGTCATCGGTAGCCGGCCTGTTCTTGCGATTGCAGCTCTGGCGGGCCTCCTGGCCATTGTCGCGGCGTCGTACGGAACGTTCGCTGCGCTCAGGTCAATCCTTGGGGAGCGGCGCCCTGCGTACGTCGCGTTTGTGGTCGCCGTCGCCACAGTCGCCTCCCTCGCCACGCTGCTGGACGTCGTTGCCGGCAACAGCCTGACGCTGCGATACTCGGCGAAGCCGCTCTGGCGCGCAAATTTCGCCACGTCGGGAGCGCTCGGCGTACTCCTCGGGCGGCTTCATATCGCTTATGGGACGCCAACAGATGCGTCGTCAGCGATGACGTCTGCGGTGCAGTTGGCTGGCATCGCGAATCTGACCGCAGCACAGGCGGATAAGCGAACGTTGGTGGTCATCCTTGTTGAGTCATGGGGAGCACTTAAGTCGTCACCGGATGCGCCACTGTTCGAGGCGCAGCAGGCCTTTCAGGATTTGGATTCCGTCTACTCGCGCACAAGCGGATACGTGCGTTTTCGCGGCTCAACGGTTGCGGGCGAATTTCGCGAGCTGTGTGGCGTGCTCCGACCATTGCCTCGCAAGTACGAGTCCTTCGCCGCCACGTGTCTCCCGGTGGTCCTGCGCACGGCCGGCTTCGAGACCATCGCCGTTCACGCCTATCACGCCGGAATGTTCGACCGAGCCCAGTGGTATCCAAAACTTGGCTTCCGTCAGGCATTCTTTCTGCCGCAACTCGACTCAGCGGGACTGCGGTCGCGATGTGGCATGATGCACAGCGGCGTCTGTGACGACGAGGTTGCTGAGTGGATTGGAACGAAGCTCCTCGCGCCTCGTCAACGGTCCCAGTCGCTGTTCGTGTACTGGATGACGCTCAGCGGCCACCTGCCGGTCAGTCAACAGGCGATAAGCGACGCGGGATTCGACTGTCAGTCACGCGTTGAAACGTCGAGGTACCGCAGCACGTGTGCATGGGCCATGCGAACACGGCAAACACTCCTGAACATCGCCCGCCTCTCCCGGCGACTCGCGCCCATTCGGCCGACCGTGTTGCTGGTCGGCGATCACGCGCCACCCTTTGCGCTGCGAAGCGCCCGGAACGCATTTATCCCGGACAGCGTGCCATTCATGCTTCTGAAATCCAGATGACGCCTTCGAGCTCAAACGCGATGGTACTCCCGGAACCACCGCACGAAGTGCTCTAGTCCGACCCTGAGCGACGTACTCGGCCGAAAACCCACGTCGCGCTCCAGGTCGTCGATGTCGGCGAACGTTTCCAGGACATCGCCGGGTTGCATCGGGAGAAAGCGCTTGACCGCGACCTTGCCCAACAGCGCCTCGAGTGTCTCGATCATTTCGAGAAGCTCGACAGGGCGATTGTTGCCAATGTTGTAGAGCCTGTAGGGCGCCTTCGTTGCGGCGCCGCGTTCGTCCCCGGTTGGCGGCTCCTCGGCCGTCCGCAGAACCCCCTCGACGATATCGTCGATGTAGGTGAAGTCGCGACGCATCTTCCCGTGGTTGAACACGTCGATGGGGCGCCCCTCGAGAATCGCCTTGGTAAACAGGAAGTACGCCATGTCCGGTCGGCCCCATGGCCCGTACACCGTAAAAAAACGGAGCCCGGTTGTCGGAATGCCGAACAGGTGGCTGTACGAGTGCGCCATCAACTCGGTCGCCTTTTTCGTCGCCGCATAGAGGCTGACGGGATGATCGACGTTGTCCGAAACCGCGAACGGAATCTTCTTGTTGGCCCCGTAGACGGAGCTGCTCGACGCATACACGAGGTGCCGAACCTGGTGGTGCCGACATCCTTCCAGAATCGTGAGGGTTCCAACCACGTTCGCGTCCGCATAGTCGAACGGATGGTCCAGCGAGTACCGCACACCGGCCTGCGCCGCCAGGTGAATCACGACTTCCGGCTTGAAACTCGCGAACAGGCCGGCAATCCCGCTGCGATTCGCCAGGTCCATTCGCTCGAAACGGAATTCCTTCCGGTCGCTCACTCTGGCGATGCGCGCTTCCTTGAGGGCCGGATCGTAATACGAATTCATGTTGTCCACGCCCACCACGGCGTCGCCCCGGTCAATGAGGCGCATTGAAACATGTGAGCCGATGAAGCCGGCAGCTCCGGTCACGAGATAGCGGGTCATCCTGTACAAACCATGGATTGTTACGCCTGGGCGTCGGCGACTGGCTGCTGCCAGACTGTTCGCAGGACGTAGTCGACGTAGCTCACGATGAGCCGAACGACCTTCGACGACACATCCGGAACTGTATAGTCCCTTGGGATGCAGGGCGCCGCCGGTGTCTGCTCGAGAATGGCCAGAGCTTGCTCGACCCGCTGCACAGACAACCCCACCATCATCACCGCCGCCTCCTCCATGCCCTCCGGCCGTTCGTGTGCGTCCCGCAAATTGAGCGCCGGAAACCCGAGGATGGACGACTCCTCGGAGATCGTGCCGCTGTCGGACAGCGTCGCGCGCGCGTGCAACTGTAGATGGGTGTAATCAGTGAACCCAAGTGGCTTCAGGAAACGCACTTGTTCGTTCACCCGCCGGCCAAGGGCATCAAGTTGCTTCTTGGTGCGCGGATGCGTGGACACGATCACGGGCATCCCGGAACTAGTCGCGAGATGCTCGAGAATGTCGAGGAGACGTTGCAGCCGGTCCGGCGAGTCGACGTTTTCCTCGCGGTGTGCGCTTACCAGGTAGTACTCCTTCGGCTCCAGCTTCAGCTCCGACATGACGCGCGACGCATCGATCCGCGCGCGATAGTGCGCCAGCACCTCGAACATCGGAGACCCGGTCTTGATAATCCGGTCCGGCGCAACGCCTTCGCGGAGCAGATACTCACGCGCGATATCGCTGTACGGCAGGTTGATGTCCGCCAGGTGATCGATGATGCGCCGGTTGATTTCCTCCGGCACACGCTCGTCGAAGCACCGGTTGCCCGCTTCCATATGGAAGACAGGAACACGACGCCGCTTGGCAGCGATCGCCGCCAGGCAGCTGTTGGTATCCCCAAGCACCAAGAAGGCATCGGGTTTTCCGTCCGCAAGAAGAGCGTCAGTCCGTGCAATGACCTGTCCGATCGTCTCCGCGGCCGTTTCGCCCGCAGCTTTCAAGAAGTGGTTCGGCTCGCGTAGGCCGAGATCCTTGAAAAAGATCTCGTTCAGCTCGTAATCGTAGTTCTGTCCCGTGTGAACCAGCACCTGATCCGTGGCGCCATCCAGCGCCACGATCACGCGCGACAGTCGAATGATCTCTGGCCGCGTCCCCACGACCGTCATCACCTTGAGTTTACGCATCGAGCACCGGGAGCATGTTGGTGTCCGGCCTGGCCGGGTCAAACACTTCACTGGACCAGAAGAGCACAATGAGTTCGCCGCGCCCGACGTTCTCGATCGAGTGCGTGTACCCGGGCGGAATATCGACCACGCGAAAATCGGTGCCGGTCACCCGATAGTCCATGACGTGCGACCCATCCACGCTTCGAAAGCGAATCATCGCGTCGCCTTCGAGCACAAAAAACTTCTCGGTCTTGAGCGAGTGCCAATGATTGCCGCGCGTGATCCCCGGGTGCGTGCGGGATACAAAAATCTGCCCTCCCGCCGCTGACTTCGTGAACTCGGCCAGCGTTCCCCGGGCATCAACGCGCTTCTCGAGGTCGTACGCGAATGTCCCTTCAGGCAAATACGAGAGGTACGTGGCGTACAGCCTGAACACGAACGGATCCGAGAAGTCCGGCACCTGAAGTGTCCGTCGCGACGCCGCGAAGGCAGACACGTGGGCCGCCAGTTTCCCGACCGTCGTGCGGAAAACCGGAGTGACTTCGCCGCGCTTGCTCGCCGGCGCACGATCGGCGCGCGCACGCAGGAACTCGGCGACAACATCATCGACGTGTACCAACAGCACGGGTGAGTTTGGATCGTTCAAAGGCAGCGATTCACCCCGGGCGGCCATGTGGCAGAACGTGGCAACGGCCGAGTTGTAGTTCGGCCGGGCGCCTCGCCCGAACACACCGGGAAGGCGGTAGATGCGCACTGGCACTCCGGCGGCCTCGAGCCGGCACAATTCTTCCTCGGCCCTCCGCTTGCTCGAGCCGTAGGGGTTGGAAGATTCCGCCTGAGTGGAAGAGGCGAAAACGACTAGAGGAGACCGCCCGGCGGATCGTATCCGGTCGGCCAGACTCCGCGTCCATTGGGCGTTGACCGCCTCGAACTCGGCCGGATCCGTCGGTCGGTTCACCCCGGCGAGATGGTAGACCTCGTCGGACAGGGCCAGCGCAGCGTCGAGATCAGCGGTCGTCGATTCACGCGTGATCGGCCGCACCTCCGCGCCCTCGCGGCGCAGCGCCGAAACAAGGTGGCGGCCGATGAACCCCGACGCCCCCGTGACAACCACGCAACTCACTTTTGTCGCGTAGCCAGCGCGTCTCGCACAATAACGAGCGTCATCAGCAGGTCGATCATCCCCCGTTCGTCCAGGAGCTCGGTGTTGTGCGAGTGGTAATCGTCTGCATCGGTGAGAACCGTTTCGCCCGTCGAGAAGTACAGTTCGTAGTTGAGCGTCCGCAGGTCGGAAGGCACGCGAAAATAGTCTCCGCGGTCTTCGGCGGTGGACCGCTCCTCACGAGTGAGGAGAGTCTCGTAGCGCTTTTCCCCGTGCCGCGTTCCGATGACGCGGACCGGCACCTTGGTCTCGAAGATCGTCTGGAGGGCCGCAATCAACGTCTCCAGGGTGACAGACGGCGCCTTCCGGACGAACAGGTCTCCGGACTTTGCATGGACGAAGGCATAGAGCACCAACTCCACCGCGGTATCGATCGACATCATGAAACGCGTCATCGCCGGGTCGGTGACGGTGATCGACCCGCCGGACAGGATCTGGCCGATGAACAACGGAATCACCGAGCCACGCGACGCCATGACATTTCCGAACCGGGTGCCGCTCATGATTGTCGCATCGCCGGCGACGCGCGACCGGGCCACCATGATCTTTTCCATGAGCGCCTTCGTGAGCCCCATGGCGTTGATCGGGTACGCCGCCTTGTCGGTGCTGAGCACGACGGCCTTCTTCACGCGCGCCTCGGTAGCGGCGCGCAAAACGTTGTCGGCACCGATGGCGTTGGTCATGATCGCCTCCATCGGGTAGAACTCGCACGACGGAACTTGTTTCAGAGCGGCGGCATGGAACACGTAGTCCACTCCAACCATCGCGTCACGAACTGAGTCCGTATTTCGCACGTCGCCGAGGTAGAACCGGACACTGCTGTCGGGGTATTCGCGGCGCAGGTCGTCTTGTTTCTTCTCGTCGCGACTGAAGATCCGTATCTCTTTGAGTCCCGCATGAACGAGGCTGCGGAGAATGGCCGCCCCGAACGTTCCCGTCCCACCGGTGATGAGAAGGGTCGAGCCTTTCATCGCGGCGACTGAATCGCTGATCATGTCTTGGAAGGTACGTGGTTGGAGCGAGGAAGCTCGTCAGGAGCTGCCGCGATTGGCAAGCGCCGGCTTTCGGAGCGTCACGATCATGACGGCGCGGAACTGTGCCAGCCATGCCGTGGCGTTGACAATTCGCTCATAGGCGAATCCTGCGACATAGAAGAGTGCATTCATTCGGAGGTACTCCGGTCGCCCTTCAACCCCCGAGACTGATACGACGTCAAAACCCGCCGCTCGAGCTACGGAGTGCGCCACTT
This sequence comes from Gemmatimonadota bacterium, assembly GCA_031401495.1. Lineage (GTDB taxonomy): Bacteria > Gemmatimonadota > Gemmatimonadetes > Gemmatimonadales > Gemmatimonadaceae > DASPMP01. The sequence goes on along the minus strand of JANNRQ010000072.1, from coordinate 66,294 downwards.
GCGGCGTATTGCACCGATAGAAGGTGGGGAACGTGTCGCGTGACTCTTGCCCCCGCAGCCGGTTGACAAAAACGTGAAACCAGTGCGGGGTAAGTGACGCGATCGTAGCAACGTAGTGCCGGCGGCTGGGGGTCTTGGCGATGAACACACCGCCTGGACGCAACACGCGACGGATCTCCTCGAACGCCCGGACCGGATGCTCGAGGTGCTCCAGGACGTTGGACGCGAACACGACGTCGAAATGATTCGTTGGATACGGAATCAGAAAGGCCGGAGGTTCGAGCACGCGAGCCTCGTCGAGATGCCGGTTTTCGAGGACTGCGGGGTCGACATCCACGCCGGCCGCGAACGCCACAACGCCCTTGAATCGGAGCGAGGCGATGATCCCGCGGCCAGCGCCAAAATCCAGAAGCTTCGTACCGGCGTGGAGAAACATCGCAATCGAGTCGCGGAATACATCCGAATCCCAATCGTCGCCGAACTTGGGATAGAGCCGCGCGTCCAACCAGTGAACAAGTCTCAAGGATTGCGCTACCTCAATACAGGTTTGGTCTCGGTCACTTCATAGAGCACGTAGTCGGGCGTCGAGTGAGCCACTCGTGGGCGAAATGACATGACGGCCCGGACCAGTGGATCGTCGGCCGTGTACTCCCAGTGGTCGTCGGACGTCGCCGTGACGGGTAGTCGGAATACCTGCATGACCAGCATCGGCCGAGCCGCCTCCCCCAGCGCGCGGGCGATTCCCTCCCTTCGTCGGGCAGCAAACGCCTCCGTACCTGCAGCCACCCACGTAATCGGCGTGGCCGGTGGGACGGCCGCCATCAAATACGCTCCCGGAAACCCATTGAACACGAGCAATGACTGTTTCTCCGCGGCAAGATTCCGCAGCGCGGACTGAACGCGCACGAGATACGTGAGCTTTGCCGGCGTTGTCCTCAGCCACTTGTACGGGCCTTCCGGCACGGCAGCCACGAGCCTGGATATGTGGTCGTCGCGGTAGACATAGGTCCACTGGTTCGATGAGAACCGTATGACCGTGAGGATCGCGAGTACCGCCGGCAGTTTCGTGAGTCGCGTATTCCACCAACGATCGTCGATGGCTGGCGCCACGAGAACGCGATGCAGGGCGATGAAGAAGATCATCGCCGCGGTTTCCATCCCGACGGCACCGTTCGGGATCCCGTTCGTGCTGAACTGTGCCACCGTGAGGCCCGCGACGACTGAAAGGCTTGCTGCCAGAAGGAGGTCGGCCTCGCGCTCGTAACGCCAAACGCGCCATGCGAGTGGCAGGGCCGCAATGCCAATCAGGATAAGGGCGAATTGGTTGTCCATGCTCGCGGCAAGAAGGACGTACGCCGCCGCCATCACGGCCGTTATTGCCCGAGGCAGCCGTGACGCGAACCACAACCCCAACCAGATGAGGGCCAGCAATCGACCGCTGCCCATGCTCAAGAGCCGGCCGGGCGCCGCGAGCAACTTCCACGACATCACCGATGGCCCGGCGTATGCGCCCGCTTCCGCCAGGAGTCGTTTGATATTTGCCGCGCCAAGCCCAAGCGCCGCGACGATGCCAACGACGGCAAGAGCGACTCCTACACCCACGAGCGCGCGCAAAGCAACTCGCCTGCCGCCACCGTTCGGCGCGCACACTACGACAGCCGTCACGATGGCCGTGGCCACCAGTGACAGGCCGGGGTGAACGTATGCTGCGATCGCGGCGCACACGACTGTTGCTGCCGCAAACGCGCTCGTGCCCCGCTCGACCCACAACAGGAGGAACAGCAGCGACGCCGTGACGGCGGATGCGGCAATCGTGTTGTAGCTCAGCGTCGGAATGGCGAAAAGGACGAACCCGCATACCAGGAGTGGCGTAACGACGCCCAGGCCACGCGGCGCACGACGCCACAGCGCCCACGCAGCCAGGACGCAGACGCACACACGCATCCCCAGATACGCGTATCTGAGAAAGACAATGAGTCCACCGCCGTCGCCGGTAAGTGACAGCCACAGCCAGACGATCGGCGTGGTGAGAATGCCGGCATTCTGCGCCACTCCGAGATCGGAGACGTACGGCCGGTCACCGAGTGCGAATCGGTACGGCAGCGTTGCGTAGAACGCTTCATCCGTGAAGTCGACGCCGAAATGCAGACGCGCCGCCGCGGCCGTCACAATGGCAAGGATGAGCCCGGCGAGTCCCATTCGCGCGGGCCGCGAAAGCCCCACGGGCGCAACGTCGATCATGTGCCTGAAATGGCGCGCACACGAGACTGTGCGAGGTCCTCTACAAGCTGCGCGTATCGACCGGTCACGATCGGTCTGGCGACGTGTTGAAGCGCGTACGCTCGACCGGCTTCACCGAGTCGGGTGCGGCCGCGCTCGCCCATAGCGGCGAGCTGGCGAATGGCATCGGCCACCGCGACGGGATCCGGCCCAACGACTACTCCGGCTTCAGCAGCGCGAACGATCGTTGCCAGCTCTGAGTCACGCGCTGCGATCACGAGCACGGGCCGCGCCGCAGCCATGATGCGGTACACCTTCGAAGGGATGGCGTCGGCGCCGATGGTCTCAAGTAGGGGCACTATGCTGACGGTAGACGCGGCATAGATCTGCGGAACCCGGGCAAACGGCTGGTGCCCTACGAACTTCACGTTCGGGAGCTGACGATGCGCCGCGGTTCGCTTCAGTGCCTCCATGGCAACACCGTTCCCAACAAGGAGGAAGACGATGCTGCGCTCGTTTCGCAGGAGGTCGGCGGCCTCCAACAGGACGTCCAGGCGCTGTGCATGACCCATGTTTCCGGCATAGCTGGCGACGAACGCCCCGCTGAGGCCATGCTCACGGCCAAACTCGTTCTCTGCACCGAGCGGCGCGATCTCGTCCAGATCCACGAAGTTGGGAACGTAGTGCAGTTTGCCGCGTCCCACGCCCCGCGCGAGCAGCTTCTCCTCCATCCCTCGGCTGATCACCGTTACGGCGCTTGCCGTGCGGTACACGAAGCGTTCCAGCAATCGCAGAAGTCCGATGAGGGCCGGATTGCGCAGTTTCCCGAGTTGGATCGCCAAGTCGGGATACAGCTCCTGCACGTTGTAGATGTACCGCGCTCCCGTGGCCACTCCGAGACACCATCCAACCACGGCGCTGCTGAGCAGCGGCGACGGGATGATGATGACATCGGGACGCTCCAGGAAGCGTAGCGCGCCATACAGCCCGATCGCGTGGAATCCCAGCCACCCCATCAATCGGCTCCGCACCCCCTCTCGGCGGCGAGGCATGCGCGTGTGAATCACGCGGATTCCGTGGAAACTGCTTTCGAGCAGGAAGCGCCCCCACAGTCGCTTGAGGGGCTGAGCAGCGGCGGCAACCGCGTCCGGGTTGCTGTGTGGCTCCGTGGTCACCACCGCGATGTCGTGCCCCGCCCTCTTGAGGTCAACCGCCAGTTCGCCCATGAGCTGCCCTGTGGACACGTTGTCGGGCGGAAAGTCCAGCGAATAGATGAGAACCTTTGCCATGCAGGTCGCGAAGGCGATGCGAACGCTTGACCCGCGTTGCCGAGCGCGAGCTCAGCCGTTCGGCGCTACGTCCGAGATGCGCTTATGCTCGGCCGATGCCCGTCGCTTGGGATACACGGCGGCGCTGGGCCGCGGCCGGCTGCGGCCTTCGAACGCGACCTCGCCGCCCGACGACCGCCGCGCCACGAGCGCAATCTCTGGCGCCAGGATTTGCGCCACGCGCTCTGCGTTTGCCGGGCGCCCGTTTGGTGATACCGCGCACCAGATCGCAAGCACTGGTTGCGCTTGGCCATCATGCGTCACGTCGCTCGCGTCCGGCGCCAGAATCGGGAACTCCAACAACCACGTCGCTGAGCCAATGTGGTCGGGCGCGCGAACGGTCCGCGCAGCGGCATCCTCGTGCAGGATCTCCATGTGGACGAAACGGAACGCCGACGCATGGCTGCGCACGATATCGTTCGCCTCGTCCAGCGTCGCGACCGAGCGCAACAGCCTTGTCACGTCTCTGGCGAGGATGCGATCCTGAATCGCCCCTCGCGCCTTGCGCATCCCCGACGCCACGGAAGCGCCGGCCTCGAGAAACTCGTGGTATTCCAGCCAGCGGATTCCGTACATGAAAATGATCAGCAACGCGGTGGCGCCGACGGCCGTGATGGCCACGGTCATCTGCGGCGGCACGAAAGTGACACACAAGCCCAGCAGCGCAATGAACAGCGCCTTGAGGTAGATCACCTCGACCGCCCGACGGGGAGAAAGCCCGAGCGCCAGAAGCTGGTGGTGAATGTGTCGGCCGTCCGCGCGCGACAACGGGGCGCCACGAAGCCAGCGCCGCAGTATCGCGATCCCGGTGTCGAGAAGCAGGTACGACAGGGCGAAGATCGGCACGAGCCCGTACAGCACGCCGCCAGACGTCGTAGCGCCCTTGACGGCGAGAAAGGCGAGGAGGAATCCAACCACGAGGCTACCTGAGTCGCCGAGAAAGACGCGGGCCGGCGGCCGATTGTGATACAGAAATCCAAGCAACGCTCCGGCGAGCGCAATCGCCTGCAGCGGCACCTCGGTGCTGCCAAGCACAGCCGCGGACGCGATGATCGCGAACAACGCAATCACACTGACGCCGCCGGCCAGCCCGTCCAGCCCGTCCACCAGGTTCAGCGCATTCGACACGCCCACGAGCCACAGAATCGTGACCGGCACCGCGAGAATCCCGAGCGAAAACTCGAAGCCGGGAACGAAACTGATCACGTTTATTCTGAATCCGAACGCAATGACCAAGGCGGCGGCCGCGGTTTGCCCAAACAGCTTGAGCGCTGGCGTCACTCCCTGCAGGTCGTCGAGCAGCCCGATGAGGAAAAGGATCGCGCTCGCCGCAACCAGGGCGCGGTTCATCGGCGACAGCCACGACGTGGCCTCAAGGGCCCCGGGAATCAGCAGCGAGGCGAGCAGCAACGCGACCGTTACGCCGGCAAAGACGGCCACACCCCCGAGCCGAGGCACCGGCTCGGCGTGATGGTGGCGGTCGCCGTCGGGATAGTCGAGGAGTTTGCGGTGAATTGCGAGCGAGCGGAGCGTCGGCACCGTGAGGGCCGCCGCAAGCGCCGCGACAATCAGCGTCAAAATCGAAACGAAAACTGACATTCTCCCTTGGTCTGCCGGGCTCGCCCCTCAACCGGCCCGCGAAGGTTTATTGAGTGCGGCCCGGAAGTGCACCACGAATGAAGAGGGGCGGGTAATGTCTCCCCAAAACACCGTGGAAGCAATAGGTTGCGCTGTTCCAACTGCGGCGCGCAAGGCCGTTAGACCGGCGCCATTTTTGTGACATTCGTCGCGCGTATTCGTCCTTGCGGTTTTGACCTGAACGAGGGAGCACGAACCGAAATGAGCGTGCGGCTGCCGTCAGACGGCGCGAAGTCAGACGCCGGTGTTCGGTCCGACCAAGTCGCTGTCGCATGGATTCTCGCCGTCCTGCTTCGCGATCGGAAGGTCGTGCTCGTCTCCTCGGGGCTCAGCTTCGCAATGGCGTTGATGCTCGCCCTCTGGAACGTTCCCTATTACACCGCCTCGTTCGCGTTCCTCCCGCAGTCCGGCCAGGACCAGAATCGAGCGGGCCTGGCGAGCTTGGCCGGGCAGTTCGGGATCTCCCTGGGTTCGATCTCGGGCCCGTCTCAGCCGCCGCAGTTGTATGCGGACCTTCTGAAGACCCGCGAGCTGCTGGGCGGATTCGCACGCGATTCGGTCGTCCTGGACGGCGCCGGCGCGCGCGGCCCGCTGTCCGCCTTCCTCGGTATCCGCGACTCGGACGCGCCCCTCGCCTTCGATGAGACCATTCGGGTGCTGCGAGAAAGGATCGTTTCTTCATCGGTGGATGCCCGCACCACGGGTGTCGTGACGGTCCGCGCGCGAACGCGTTCGCCGACGGTGTCGCTGCAGATTGCGCAGTCGTTGCTCGATGGGCTGCATCGTTTCAACCGGGCCACCCGACAGAGCCAGGCGGGCGAGGAGCGCCGGTTTACCGAGGGCCGGCTGGAGGCGGCGCGTGCGTCGCTGCGTATTGCCGAGGACTCACTCCAAGAGTTTCTCCAGGCAAACCGTCAGTTCAACAGTGCGTCGCAGTTGGAGGCTCAACGGGACCGCTTCCAACGCGAGGTCGTCTTTCGACAGCAGGTCTTCACCGGTCTCGCGCAGCAGTACGAGGACGCGCGCATCCGCGAGGTGCGTGACACCCCCGTCATCACGGTGATCGAAAAGCCGGTGCTTCCAGTGCTTCCGGATCCCCGCGGCCGGCTCCGATTGCTCATTGTCCTCACCGGGGTCGGCTTCTCATTCGGCACTGCCTTGGTCCTTGCACGGGAAGGCTGGCGCCGGCGGCGAGACCTTGACGGCGACGACCCGTCGTATGCTCTGCTCGCCACCGAACTGCAGCACCTGCGGGCGCTGTTCGGGAAAGGCTGAGTCGGACCAACACTGTCGATGAAAAAGTGGTGGGTGGCACCGACACACGCGGTCGGCGAAGCATCGTTTCTGAGAAGCTCCCTCCCCCTGATGTTCGGCACAGTGTCAAGCCAGGCGATCGTGTTCTTGCTGTCGCCGGTCCTTTCCCGGCTCTTCACGCCCGCCGATTTCGGTGATCTTGCCAACTACAACGCGTGGGTGTCCATCCTCGGCCTCGTCAGCAACCTTCGTTACGAGCACGCCCTGATCGTCGCCAGGAACCGCATGGAGATGAATCGCGTCATGGCGTTGGCGGTCACTCTATCGCTGGTGAGCTTTGGTGTTTTTTCCGTCGCCGTGATCGCGTTGTACGTGGCTAACTACGATTGGGGCTACCTGCGCGAAATTCGCGGAGTTTTGCTCTTCATTCCGCTGGGAATCATTCCTGCCGTTGTCGCCTCGCTCCTGATGTTGTTCAGCACGCGGCGGGGCCGGTTCCGGCGGCTCGCGGTCATTGCGGTAGTTCAGGTCGCTGCGACGGTGGCGTTTCAACTCGGCCTCGGTGCCATGCGTGTCCCGCGAAGTCTTGTGGTTGGCGCACTCCTTGGTTCAACGGTTGCCTGCCTGACGCTCGTCGTCTGGCACCTCCGCGGAAATCGGCTCGCGCACGTCAGCCGTGAAATGGTGTGGGCCCGCATGCGAGAGACCGCCCGCGAGCACGCGAATTTTCCGCGGTTCTCGCTCGCGGCCGACACAATCAACGTCGTCGTTCAACAGTTCGTTCCCGTGCTACTCACTGCGCTCTTCAGCCCGGTGACTGCCGGACTATTTGCGTTTTCAACGCGCGTGGTTCGGGTGCCATTGTTCGTGGTCTCGACGGCCGTGTCCACGGTGTTGCGCAAGAGGGCTGGCGACGAACTGCGCCGTGGGGGCAGCTTGACCAGGCTCTGCGCGAGAACCGCCGTTGCTCTTGCCCTGCTCGCGATCGCGCCGTTCTATGTGCTCTGGATGTTTTCCGCCCGGACCTTTGCCGCCGTTTTCGGTCACGAGTGGATCGAAGCGGGCCAGGTCGTCCGCATTTTGAGTCCCGGAATCATGCTGGAGTTCATCGCCCTGCCATTGTTCGTGTTCTTCGTCGTCACCAGCCGGCAGCGATACACGCTCCGGATTCAGCTGCTGAATGTCGGCCTTCTCCTGACCGCGTTGCTGCTGGGTCGATTCATCTGGGGCAGCTTCATTGTCACCTGCGTGTTCATGTCCGCCGCGCTGATCGTCGCGAACCTTGTTACGATTCTCGCGGCGTTCTACGCCACCCGTCCGGCATCGCTGGCCGCCGCCCCGGCCGCGCTTCAGTGAACGCGCGCGGGATAGCGATCAACGTCGGGCTGGCCGCTTTATACTCGGTGGTCTTCGCGCAGTGTTACGACCTGTTTCTCTACCGCCACTACGAGTACGTGGGGTACGCGCTGTACTCGCGCAGCACGGCGTTTATCGCGCTGTCATACCTGATGGCGGTCGCGCCAGTCGCGTTGTACCGCGGGCCCAACGCCATATCGAGCGTGGTATCCGTGTTCGTGTACCTCTTGCTCTACGTTCCGATCATTGTCACGTTCGCTCGCGGTTCTTCGCTCCCCGTGGGCCAGATAGCACTGATTCAAACGACGTTCATGGCGGGAATGGCGTTGCTGTTTCTCGCTGATCTGGTGATCGTCCGCAGTCCTTTCTCGCTTGACGGCGGCGTGGATCTGTTGCCCATGATTCTGGGGCTGACGGTCGCCGGCACGCTTTATATGATGGTGGTGTACCGCGGTAATCTCACCTTGCCGTCGTTCGGTGCAGCGCTGTACGAGGAGAGGTTTGCGAAGGAATCCCTCGGCGCCGGATTGGCGACGCGGTACATCTCGTCGTGGCTCGCCACGGTGCTCGTCCCATTGTGCTTCGCGTACGCGTTGGCTGCGGGCAAGCGCTCGTATTTTCTTGCGGCCACTGCGGCCTGCCTTGTGTTGTACATGGCGGCCGCGAACAAGATCGTCATCCTGCTACCGTTCGTGTATGTCGGATTCTACGTTCTCGTGCGTCACCGCGTGCGGTTCATATTCCCCGTGCTTGGCAGTGCGCTCGCGATCCTGATCTCCGCCCTTATTCTGACAGCAGACCCTGACGGCCCATCGTGGGTCGTCGCCTCGATCCTCCTCAACAGGACTATCGGCAACGGCGGACAAATCACGATGGCGTACTACGATTTCTTCGCCGTTCACCCGCAAACGGACTACTCCCACGTCACCGGAATCAGGTTGCTGACGCACTCTTACCCCTACGGCGACCTTCAATTGGGGCAGGTCATTGGCCAGTTCTACTGGTCTCCGTTCATGAACGCGAACGCTAATTTCTGGGCCACCGACGGTATCGCCGCGATGGGATTGGCTGGTGTCGCGGTTGTAAGCGTCGTTTGTGCTCTGTTGTTTGCGGCCATGAACAGCGTCACGCGCACGTACGATACGCTTTTCGTGGTGCTTGCTTTCATTCCCTTCGTGATAACACTCTTGAATCAGTCGTTGTTTTCTTCGATCTGGTCCGGCGGCGCCTTCTTCCTGCTGTTGTTTTTTCTCTTCAACAAGAGAAACGGGGCAATCACGCAACGTCTGGCCGGTGACGCGTGAGCTTGGCCTGCATTCCGTGATTCGCCCTGTTTTGGTCGTTGCAGGTGCGCGGCCCAATTTCATGAAGGCCGTCCCGATTCTGCACGAGCTTGAGCGGCGGGGCATTCCGCGTCTGTTCGTGCACACGGGCCAGCACTACGACGACAAGATGTCCGCAGCCCTCCTTACGGATCTGCGAGCACCCAAGCCTGACGTCCAGCTCGACGCCGGATCGGCGTCTCACGCGGTTCAGACTGCACGAGTAATGGAGCGCTTCGAGCCGGTACTGCTCGAGCACCGGCCGTCGTGGGTCGTTGTTGTCGGCGACGTCAACAGCACCCTCGCGTGTGCCTTGGTGACTGCCAAGTTGCGAAAGGAAACGGGCAGCAGGATCGCCCACGTCGAAGCGGGCCTGCGCTCCGGAGACTGGGAAATGCCTGAGGAGGTGAACCGCGTGCTGACGGACAGGTTGAGTGACCTGTTGCTCAAGCCGTCCGGCGATGCGGACGAGCACATCGTTCGCGAGGGGCTGTCCGACGTGCGCGCGGAGTTCGTCGGCAACGTGATGATTGATGCGATGTTCGCCGTGCTGGAGCGCGGGCGAGCGCTGAACATGCCGGCGCGTTTCGAGACTGGCACGGCGGCTTTCGCGCTCGCCACTCTGCACCGACCGTCGAACGTCGACGACCCGGAACGCCTGGCCCTGCTCCTGAAGGCGTTGGCCCGGATCGCCGAGCGAATGCGGGTCGTTTTCCCAATGCACCCCCGGACCGGGGCGAGTGCGGACCGGGCCGGCTTGCGCGACTACCTCGGCGCCATCACGGTCGTTGGACCACTCGCCTACGCCGAGATGGTCGGGGCACTCGATGCCGCCGCGGTCGTGATCACCGACAGTGGGGGCGTTCAGCAAGAGTCCACAGTGCTCGGGATCCCATGCGTTACAGTGAGGGAACAAACCGAGTGGCCGGTCACACTCGTTGCTGCGGGCGGCACCAATCGATTGATCGAGTGGCCGCCGACAGTGACAGGCATCGTCGAGTCGGCTGAGCGCGCTGCGGCCGGCGGGCGGCGAGCAGTCGGTGCCGGGTCCCCCAAAGGGTGGGACGGTCGAGCGGCCGAGCGAATCGTTGATGCCCTCCTCAGCCATGCCTGAAGCGGCCGCACCGAAACGGAAGCTCAGAATCGCGATCGTCAGCGCATTCTATTCCGAAGGCATGGGATACTCCGAGAACTGCCTCTCGCGTGCGCTTGCGCGCCTAGGCCATGACGTGCACGTGATCACCTCCACGTACAACGTGTATGGCAACGAGCCGCTGTACGACGCCACGTATCGCGATTTCCTCGGCCCCAGTAAGGTGGCGCCCGGCACGCGATCCGTTGACGGGTACGAAGTCCATCGTCTTGAGTCGCACCTCGTGTCTGGCTACGTCAGGATGAGGGGCATGAACGCGAAAATCCGCGAACTGGCACCGGACATCGTTCATTCCATCGAGATCGCTTCTCTCCAGACGTTCGAACTGGCCCCCATTCAGCCATTCCTTCGCTTCAAGCTGTTTTGCGAAACACATCAGGCAATGTCGGTCGTCAAGCCGTACATGCTGCAGCCGCACGGCTCATGGTTTCGGAAGGCTGTGTATCGCGCCACGCGGACACTGCCATCGTTTCTGTCGAGTCTCGTTGTGGAACGCGTCTACGCAGTGGCGGAGGTTTGTGTCGACGTTGCCGTCGGTTTCTACGGAGTGCCGCGGTCCAAGGTGAAACTGTTGCTCCTGGGAACCGACACGGATCTCTTTCATCCCGTTGAGACAGACGCCGACGCCGCGGCGCGCCTCGCCCTTCGAACCAGCCTCGGGTTCTCGGCGGACGATATTGTGTGCGTCTACACCGGTCGATTCACGCGCGCCAAGAACCCGTTGCTTCTGGCCCAGGCCATCCACGCACTCAATGCGCGCGATCCGCGATTCAAGGGACTCTTTATTGGCAAGGGTGAGGAAGGAGAGTCAATTGCCGCAACACCAGGCTGCAGGTGCCTGCCGTTCATGAGACATCAGGGGTTGTCGGAGCACTATCGCGCCGCCGACATCGCGGTGTGGCCAAAGCAGGAATCGATGTCGATGTTGGACGCGGCGGCGTGCGGACTACCCGTCGTCGTCTCCGACAAGATCGGAGACCCCGGCCGCGTAGCCGGCAACGGACGCATGTACGAGGAAGACTCGGCCAGCAGTCTGGCCCGTGTCCTCGCGGAACTCGCACCCGGGCAGGCACGAAGGCCGCTCGCGCTGGAGGGTCGGCGACGAATGGTCGAGGATTTCAGTTGGATGCGGTTCGCGCGCGCTGTGGAAGCCGATTTCATGGCCGCCGTGTCGGGCCGGCAATGACCGCGACCGGGCCGTTCGTCCTCGTGACCGGCGCGACAGGATTCGTCGGCAGTCACTTGGTGCACGCGCTCGTCCGCGCCGGGCAGCCGGTGTTGATCCTCAAGCGGTCGACAACAGATACCTGGCGAATCGCCGACGTCGTGAACGCCGTGACTGTTCACGACCTCGACACCGCGCCTTTGAGTGCGGCCTTCAGCCGGCCGATCGATGTCGTGATACACATGGCCACGTCGTACGGCCGCAACGGGGAAACCGACGCGCAGGTGACCGACGTCAATGTCAGCTTTCCGACGCGGTTGCTGCGACTCGCGATCGAGCGGAACGTACCGGTGTTCCTCAACACGGACACGTTTTCAACCAGGGCCGCCGAAGTTTCGGACGTGCTCCGTTCCTACGTCAGGACGAAGAAGCAGTTCCGCGAATCCGCGCAGGGTCTCGCACGCGGCACGCGGACGAGGTTCGTAAACGTTCAACTCGAGCACGTGTACGGGCCGCTCGACGGTTCGGCCAAATTCGTGCCTTCGCTCCTGCGCGCGCTTCTTGCGAACGAGCCAACGTTCGATCTTACGCCCGGTGAGCAAGAGCGGGACTTCATCTATGTCGACGACGTCGTCGCGGCATTCATGACGCTCGTGCGGAAGCACGGCGATTTGACACCCGCGGATACGCACTTCGAAGTTGGCACCGGAACAGCTGTGCCAGTGTCCACCTTCGTCAGACGGGCTCAGGCCCTCGCGGAAAGCGCCACCCAACTCCGAATTGGGGCTCTTTCGTATCGAGCCGCGGAGCAAATGCACTCCTGCGCAGACACTGCGGCAATGCGGCTTCTCGGTTGGAGCCCATCCGTGTCGCTCGACGATGGGCTCACACGCACCATTCGGGCGCAGCAGCGGTGACCGCGGCACAAACCGGGCCGCTGCTTACCGTCGCGATTCCCACGTTCAACCGCGCCGCTTTCCTTCGACTGAACCTCGACCAGCTGAGGCGGGAACTGGTGAACGTGCCGACCGGCGTTGTTGAGGTCGTCGTGTCGGACAACTGCAGCACAGATGCAACGCCCCATGTCGTGGAGGACTCGGTTCGTGCCGGAATGAAGATTCGCTACGTCCGAAATGCCGAGAATCTCGGTTGGGGAAGGAATTTCTCGCAGTGTTTTGACCTCGCGATCGGCAAGTACGTATTGCTGCTGGGCGACGACGACATTTTCGTGGACGGCGGGCTGGCCATGCTCCTCGACCGGCTCGCGGCAGACACGTACGGTGTCGTCTGCCTTGGAGCATATGGATACGATGACGACGCCAAGTGGGAGTTCCCCGGCAACTACGGCGGCGAAGTCTCGTTCAGCAACAGCAATGATTTCTTTGTCGCCGTTGGTCCGCTCATCACGCTCATCTCGTCCTGCGTCGTGAACAAGTCGTTGTTGCCGGGGTTCAGCATCGGCTCGTATGCAGATGGCGACCTGGCTGCCCTGCCTCTCGTGCTTCGAGCAGCAATCGCCGGTCCGCGGAACCTGTTCATCGAGAAATACGTCATCGGCGGCAAGCGGCAGAATTCCTTCGCGTACGAATACGCCAAGGTGTTTGTGGAGGAACTGTTTCGCCTCATCGATGACCACGTCGGGCCTGGGCTGACGAGAGAGACCGTCCGAACGATCGAACGTGACATGCTGCTGTCGTACTATCCGTTCTATCTCTTCGACCAGCAGTGGAATCGGCGCGGTAGCCTGGCCGTTTCACGCCAGTGCTTCGACGCACGCTTCGGCGGCCGCTTCCTGTATGAATACTGGTTGTCGCCCATCATGACGCTGCCCCGTCCTCTCGCGATCTCCTGGGGCGCCGCCACGACGGTGATCGGCCGCGTCATCGGTGGCGATTCCCGGCGTGGACTGGCGTTCGCCGCCGCTAAACTCAGCCGCGCCGTAAGGCTCCCCGTCAAAGGCGGATGATCCGTATCTTCCGCTGATCTCAGGCATGCTCACTCGCCTGCATCACTCTCATTCAGAACCAAACGTGCGATGAAGGTCGTGATTCTGTGCGGCGGCAAAGGCACTCGACTGCGGGAAGAGACCGAGTACCGCCCCAAACCAATGGTGCCCATCGGCGATCGGCCGATCCTCTGGCACATCATGCGGATCTACGCCGCCCATGGCCACACCGAATTCATCCTTTGCCTCGGTTACAAGGGCGAAATCATCAAGGACTGGTTCCGCAACTTTCACTGGATGACGTCGGACGTCTCGCTGACGATCGGGGATCCGGCGGTCAAGTTCTTCACGCCGATTGCCGAGAAGGGTTGGACCGTGACTCTCGCCGACACCGGCGAGGAAACGATGACCGGCGGACGCATCAAGCGCATCGAGAAGTACCTGGGTGACGATCAGGAGTTTCTGCTCACCTATGGCGACGGCGTCGGCAACGTGGACATCACGAGGTCGATCGAGCAGCATCGCGCCAGTGGCCGAGTTCTGACTCTCACCGGAGTTCGCCCACCGGGCCGATGGGGCGAGCTGCAGGTGTCGGATGGCGTCGTGACCACATTTTTCGAAAAACCGCAGACATCCGGCGGCCGGATAAACGGTGGGTTCTTCGTCGCCAAGCGAAAGATGTTCGACTACCTGAACGACGACCCGAAACTCACATTCGAGCAGGGCCCGCTGAGCGCCTTGTCACAGGATCGTCAACTCGGTTGCTACGAGCACGATGGTTTCTGGCAACCGATGGACACCTTTCAGGAGTTCACGTTGCTCAATCGCCTCTGGGCCGAGGGGCGTGCGGAGTGGAAGGTCTGGTGAGCCTCGACGGCAATACCGTTCCACGTGTGGACCTTCGCGGGCGTCGCGTGCTCGTCACCGGCCACACAGGATTCAAGGGCGCTTGGCTCGCCGAGTGGCTCTTGCAGCGTGGCGCGAAAGTAGCCGGCATTGCGCTGCCACCGGAGTCTGAAGGGTCCTTGTTCTCGCTCCTGGAGCTGTCGCAGCGCGTCACCCACGTCGTTTGTGACATTCGGGATCCCTCGGCTCTCACAGCTGCGGTGCGCAAGGCTGACCCGGAAATCGTGTTTCACCTCGCTGCTCAGGCGCTCGTGCGCCGGAGCTACCGTGAGCCGTTGTACACATGGCAAACGAACGTCGACGGCACGCTCAACGTGCTCGAGTCGGCTCGTGCCCTCGGGCGCGCCGTCACGGTTGTCGCCGTCACCACAGACAAGGTGTACAAGAATCGTGAATGGGAGTATGCGTACCGCGAAGTCGATGAGCTTGGCGGACACGACCCGTACAGCGCGTCGAAGGCGGCATGCGAGATCGCGGTCGCGTCATGGCGCGCTTCCTTCGGTTCTCAGAATGGCGTCACGGTCGTAACAGCGCGGGCCGGCAACGTCCTCGGTGGCGGAGACATCAGCGAGGATCGCATCGTGCCGGATTGTTTTCGGGCGTGGGGCCGCGGCACAGCCGCACAGGTCCGCAATCCGCGGTCGACGCGACCTTGGCAACATGTACTCGAACCATTGTCGGGATACCTGACCCTCGCTTCGCATGCGATGACTGCCGGCGCGGGAATCCAGAGTTGCAATTTTGGTCCGGGTGCGGACGGCGATCGCACCGTTGAGGCGCTCGTTCTGGCGTTAACTGCCCTCGACCCGCGTCGTCACTGGGAAGCGACACCGGACGCGGATGCTGGACACCACGAAGCGCGGGCACTTTCGCTGGCCATCGACCGCGCCCGGCATCGGCTAGGCTGGACGCCCCGATTGTCGTTTGAGGACACGGTTGCCTGGACGAACGACGCTTACGTTGTGAGTCCCAACAAGCTCTCCGGTCTCATCGTGCGACAGATTACCGATTATGAGGCCCGAGGTTCAACTGCGATTCACTCGACACGCACGTGACACCGGCCACCGGCTCGAAGCGCGCTTACGCGATCTGCGCCAATTGCATCATGGACACGAGCGACTCGAACATCACGTTCGATGGCCGTGGGTGGTGCGATTACTGCAACAACTATTACAACAACATCTTTCCCAACTGGCATCCCGACGAGCGCGGTGAGGCCCAATTGGAGCGTCAGGTCGACAAGATCCGTCGGCACGGCAAAGGCAGAGACCACGACTGCCTCATCGGACTGAGCGGTGGTGTGGACAGCTCGTATCTCGTCTGGCTGGCGAAGGAGAAGCTCGGTCTTCGGCCGCTGTTGTTCCACGTAGACGCAGGTTGGAACTCGCAACAGGCGGTCAACAACATCGAGATGCTCGTCGACGGGCTTGGACTCGATCTCTTCACGGAAGTTGTCGACTGGCCGGAGATGCAGGACCTGCAAAGAGCATTCTTCCTGGCGCAGGTGCCGCACCTCGACACACCGCAGGACCATGTCTTCTTCGCCGCCTTGTACAACTTCGCCGCGAAAACGGGGTCCAGGTACGTTCTGACCGGCGCAAACTATTCCACCGAGTGCGTCCGTGAGCCGCTTGAGTGGCACTATCACGCATCGGACCTTCGCCAGCTCCGCGATATTCACCAACGCTTCGGCCGGCGACCGCTGCGATCCTTTCCGACCGCCAGCATTTTCAAGGTCAAGCTCTACTACCGGTTTGTGCACGGCGTTCAGGTGGTGAAGCCGCTCAATCACTTTCGCTATCTCAAGGAAGAGGCGATGCAGTTTCTGGTAGATCGCTTCGGCTGGCAGCGATATGCGCACAAGCACTACGAGTCCCGATTCACGCGCTTCTACGAGGGGTATTGGCTGCCGACGAAATTCGGCTACGACAAACGGCGCGCGCATTTCTCGAGCCTCATTCTCACCAAGCAAATGTCCCGTGAGAAGGCACTCGTCGACATCGCAGAACCGCCGTACGACGCCGAGACGATCGCGCAGGATTTCGAGTATGTCGCGACCAAGATCGACATGACAGTTGAGGAGTTGCGCGGCATCATGAACGGGCCGAACAAGAGCTATCGCGACTACCGGAACAGCATGGGCCTCATCAACCTTGGCGCACAGGCGCTCCGGGCCGCCGGAGTGCAGCGAGCGATTCTCCGATGATAGCGATTGTCGACTATGGCGTTGGGAACGTGCAGGCATTCCTCAACGTCTACAAGCGACAGAACATCGAGGCGATCGCGGCCAAGCGGCCAGATGACCTCGCGGCTGCGAAAAAGCTGGTGCTGCCAGGGGTCGGTCACTTCGATACCGCGATGGAGCGACTCGATAATTCCGGGCTTCGTCCAGCGCTTGAGGAACTCGTGCTCAAGAAGACTGTCCCCGTGCTCGGCGTCTGTGTCGGAATGCAGATGCTGGCTAGCTCCAGCGACGAGGGCAGCCTCCCCGGTCTCGGCTGGATCGAGGGCCATGTGCGCAGCCTTGCGACATGGCCACCGGCCAAGACCCTGCCGCAGCCGCATATGGGGTGGAACGACGTGCGCCCGGTGACCGAGGGCGGTTTGTTCGCGCACCTCGATACCGACTCGCGGTTCTACTTTCTGCACTCCTTCTACTTCGAGTGCGCGCGGCCCGAGCACACGTCGGCGGTAGCGAACTACGGGGCCGATTTCACAGCGGCTGTCCAATCCGGTCACGTCTACGGCGTGCAGTTCCACCCGGAAAAGAGCCACCACTTCGGCACCCGTTTGCTGCGCAATTTCGCGGAGTTGTAACGTGCTGCGGCCGCGGGTGACGCCTTGCCTGCTTGTCCACAAAGGCGGACTGGTGAAGACCACGCGCTTCGCGGATCCCAAGTACGTCGGTGATCCCGTGAACGCAGTGAAGATCTTCAACGAGAAGGAATCAGACGAACTAATGGTACTGGACATCGACGCGACCGCGGAGCAGCGCGAGCCGAATGTCCGCCTTATTTCGCAGCTGGCCGTTGAGTGCCGCATGCCGTTGTGCTACGGAGGCGGCGTCACGACAATCGATCAGGCAAAAAACATCATCGGCCTCGGCGTCGAAAAGGTCGCGATCAGCGCCGGAGCAATCAGCGATCCCGGCCTGATCACTGGCATCGCGCAGGCGGTTGGGAGTCAAAGCGTCGTGGTCGTCATCGATGTCCGCGCTTCGCAACATGGATATGGTGTTTGGACGCACAACGGCCGGCGCGATACTGGCAAGACCCTCGAGCAAGCAGCGCGAGACGCGGAGCAGGCTGGCGCAGGAGAAATCGTCGTCAATTCGATCGACTGCGACGGCGTGATGAAGGGATATGACCTCACACTCGCGGCGATCGCCCGCGCCGCAACGCGACTGCCGTTGACCATGCTCGGCGGCGCCGGATCGCTGGGCGATGTCGGAAAACTCATCGAAACCTGCGGTGTCTTGGGCGCTGCGGCAGGCAGCCTCTTCGTGTTCAAGGGCGCTTACCGTGCTGTGCTGATCAACTATCCCTCGCAGGTGCAGCGGGACGACTTGATCCGCGCCGCGCTGGGCAGGCGAGCGAGCACCCCTTCGGTCACCTGACCGAAAAGGACGTCAGGACGTTGGGCGCCGGATTCGATCCGTAAAGCCATTCCACCTTGACGCGCCAGCCAAACGTACGACTCCCGCGCGTCCGCCACTCGGTGTGATTGAGGGCATAACTGCCCACGCTCTTGCCGTCGAGCGTACCTCCTTCAGCGTTCTGTGCCAGCGCACGAATCTCGAACCACGCTGATCGTGATCGACTCTCACCAACCCTGTCGAACTGCACACGCGTGCCGCCTCCGCCTACCAAGGCCGAACTGCCTAGAGGCTGGCCCCGAAATGTGTGCCCCTCGGTGATCGCGACATGCGTGTAATGAACCGGCTGCGCACGCAATCGATCCAGGTGTGAGTAGCGACCGTTGGCCCGTTCAACTGTAAAAGCCCGCAACTCGCCCCTCCGCATCCAGGCGCGCTCCATGCCCACCACGAAGGCGCTCGCGTGATCCGGCTCAACGATCAAGTCACGAAGGTCCACGTTGTGATCGTCGCGCAAAAGTTCCCCGTACACGGACACGCCTGATCCCTGTGGGGCAATGCGCACGAAAACACTCGCCAGTTGATTGGCGCCGCCGATACCCACATCGCGACTGGCGTCCTTCACCAAGCCGCTGAACGGGAACGTCGCGTTCGACCACGAGAACCCGTTTCGCTCACGCCGCAGGTGGAAAAAGCGCGTCACACCAAGCTGCAATCCTGGAAGCCCCGCCGGCGAAAAGTCGAAGGTCGCGCCGCTGCCAATGCGTGACCGGGCCCCTGCAGCCAGTCCGCTGGATGACGAGGCTTCAAGAACACCCATCGACCATTCACCGTTCAGCTGACCTACGCCGACGTTCAAGTGGCGGACGGTTGTCGAGAGTCGCGGGTATCCTGCGCCTTCAGTGCCGAAGATGAGCGGGTAGAACGACGCGGGCCCCCAGGCTTGCGATGCGGTCGTAGCACCAAAGCCCAGCGGGCCAGCCTTGATTCGAAGCCAGGATTCGCCGGGGTCCACGGCACCGAAGGCCCGGCTGCGAAGTCGATGAGGAAGGTCGATCTCACGCTCGGCGCGGGCGGAGTCGTACGAAAGGTTCTGCGTCGCGTAGGCGACCGGGCGAAGGGCAACGGAGAGCCAACGCGATTCGAGCACGATGCCGCCGGTCAGGCTAGCGGTCGCACCGCGACCCTGCCAAATCGCTCCGTCACGATCGCTCGACGCTCGCCTCGTGTTCATGAACAGTGTCGCCTGGGGGTCGCTCCATCGGAGCTTCACGCGGTTTGTCGAGTCGGCCGAGTCGAACGGCCAGCCTTGCGGCAGCAGCGAAAGCAGTCGCAAGGATCGGTGACTGGGACTACCCGGCGTGGCGTCCCGAGCTTGAGTCGCTCCAAGTGGCATGGAACCGTCGCCAGCTTGCTGCGCCAGCGCTGGCGCTGTGGCGCCGACCAGGACTGGCCCGATGGCAAAAATTGTCGCGCGCCAGCAGGTCGTAGGCATCACTCGGAAGAATGTGATAAACCGCACCCAAGCCATAGGCAGGGAAATGACTTGTAGAGCCGTGCTTAGCGGTTCTTGGTGGCCTCGATCCGAGTTCATCGGGAGAGGGTTGGTGACCTGATGAGATCGCTGACAGCCTGTGCCCACGACCTCCAGTTGAGTCGGTCGTTGAACACGGCGTTGCTCGAACTGACCATCGCGTGGTAGGCTCTTTCGTCGCCAAGCAGGGCCTCGATCCGGTCAGCCCACTCACCCGCGTGTGCGTTCGGTGCTAGTAGCTGGCCATTTTGGCCTGCGATCACCGCGCCGCGCACACCACCAGTGTCGGTGGCAAAAACGGGCATGCCGTACGCGCTCGCCTCGCAAAAGACGAGACCGAAGCACTCAGCTCTTGTAGGCATGACCATAGCATCTGCCTCCCACATTAGCTCCTCGAAACGAGAGTACTGGGTGGTATCGTTCTTGTCGATCGGAGGGACGACGGTCAGTGCGGGATGCTTGACCCCGCGCGGCGCTTCGCAACCGCATACTGTGAGCCTCACATCTCGCCCGCGCCGGACAAGCTCAATCGTTGCCTCGAGTGCACGGTCGGCTCCCTTTCGATGCCAGTCTATTCCGACGAGCAATAATCTCCACGGGCGTTCCAGCCTGCGTGACACGACTCGTGCGCGATCGGGAGCTCGATCGATATTCGCGCCGAACGGAATTACGTGAACGCGGGCCGGACTCGCACCGTAGTCCTTGACGGCTGAAGCAGCTGCCCACTCGGAGGGATAGCTGCACGCCGCGGCACGTAGGATGGCGAGCTGCTCTATCTCGTTTCCCTCACGAACGGACGAGGGCCAAAGACTGCTGAAGGGCCGATAGTACTCCAGCAGGTTGGCGAATGTCGTGTCGCTGAAATAGATGATTGGGACGTCGGTTTCTAGATGCGCTATCTCAGTGGAGCCAGCAGGGGCAATGAGAACGTCAACCTGACATTCTGCGAGCAACGGCTTGAATGCTCTCGCGTATGCGATGGATCGACGGTGAGTATGCGCGTAGCCGTAACGCATTCCAAACAGCGATCGAGAGAGCAGGGATATCGCTTGACCCGATCGAACGCGCCACTGCTGGTCTACCGGGCCGAAGTACGTCACATCGCCAACGTATTCCTGCAGCGCCTGCGCCATGTAGAAGTGGATTCCAGACCACGCGCGCTTATTCCGCGCGTTCGTTGACGTCAGGAATCCGATTCGTGGTCGCGACATGGTCGGCGGTTACGCTGCGAAGATAACACTCGCGCTGTTAACTTCTCGGCGTGACCGCACCGAAATATGCATTTCCCTTTCGGACGCTCGCGAACGCACGGTGGGTGTTGCTGATACTCGTGTGTTTCGCGCAGCGCATTCATGCGCAGCGGGCAGCCTCAAACCGACTGCCAGACAAGCTTCGACTCGACTCCGACGCCGAGTACTACCTGCGCGTCCTTCAGACGCTAGGTGAACCAAACGGCGAGCCCTGGTCCCTGCGGCCGTTCACGCGCACGCAGCTCCGGCGCATGCCGACAGACTCTGGCCATCCATGGAAGGCGATGCCGGACTTTGCTGGCACGGACAATACGAGTGTCTTCCAGCTGGCAATAGCGCCGCTCAAGGCTCACGTCTGGTATAACAGCGCGTTCCCCTTCGGGATGAATGACGGCCCCGTTTGGGTCGGACGCGGCATGACCGCTTCGATGTCGGCAGGCGGTAAGATATCCTTGGGACCGATATCAATCTCACTGAGGCCCTCAGCATTCTGGGCGCAGAACCAACGCTTCGCACTTCTTGACAACAAGCTCACCGGGCTTCTTCGCTTCGGCGACATGCGCGGTGGACAAGTCGATAAGCCCCAACGCTTTGGCGACGGCCACTACGCGCGATTCAACCTCGGCGAGTCTGCAGTACGGGTCGAGGGCCTTGGTCTGACTACTGGTGTTTCGACTGAGTCGTTGTGGTGGGGGCCAATGAGCAGGTTTCCGTACTTGCTTGGCAACAATGCGGGCGGCTTCCCACACGCATTCGCTGGCACTTCGAGAAGCATCAATGTCCTGATCGGGCGAGTCGGCGGCAGGGTCATCTACGCTGACCTTGCACAATCGAAATACAGCCCTGCGTCGCTTGGCCGCGGACGGCGCTTCCTCTCGGGGATGGTTTTGGTATTTCAGCCGCGATTCCTTCGCGGCCTCGAAGTTGGCGGTGGCCGAGTCTTCCATGCACCGTGGCCGGACAGTGGGCTGACGTCTGACTATTTCGCGACCATTTTCACAACATTCATCAAGGCTGACCTTAAGACGATAATTGTGCGAGACCCAGATAACCCCAACCAAAGTGGAGACAACCAGCTCGCGTCGGCATTCTTTCGCTGGTCCTTTGGAGCAGGAATTGAGGTGTACGGCGAGTTCGGCCGAGAGGATCATAATTGGGACATACGCGACCTGATCGTAGAACCGGATCACAGTGCAAGCATCAGTATTGGCGCGCGGAAAACTTGGCGCCACTCAGAGCAAGAGCTGGTGTCACTATCATACGAATCCATCGATTTTGACCCAGGCGGGCTCGGCCGCCACCGCGGCGAAGGCGGCGCGTTCATTCATTACGTCACAAGTCAAGGCCATACCTACCTCGGCCAGCCGCTGAGTACGGCGTTTTCGATGGGGATTGGAACCGGACAAAGCGTCCGCTTGGACCGTTTTCGGCCGGATGGCTTGGCTTCTCTTACCCTCAGCCGGCTCTCGATCCTCGAGGGTAACGAGACCTTGAATGTTCAACTCGTCGCGGAGTTACGGCGGACCAAGGTACGAGGCAATCGTGAACTGAGCGTGGGAGTTGCAGGCGTCTATGAGCTCAACCGCAACCTATTGAATGATGCGATGAATTGGCGCGTCGATGTCGGTGCCCGCCAATATCTCGGCCGGCGTGACTGAGTGTACGGCCGCGCCGAAGTCACGATATGGAAACTGTGACCGGCGGCCCTTCCACACGGCGTCATCACGACCGTCGCGGCCTCGTTCGAACGTTCTGATTATTAGCCACCCAAGCCCTAGCCGTGAAATGACTTGAACTACTGTCCACCGGGAAGTATGCTACGTGTCCTTCCCGGTGTCTTGGGGGTAGTGGCCCACTCCCCTGGCACGATGTCTGCGCTGAGGCTTGCATCTTGACCACTGCCGCATCCACCAGCTCCAAGCCTCAGGTCGCCAAGGGCGTCGCAAGTTCCCGACGTTTGGCGATCTTCTCGGACGGCGCCAACGTCGCTGAGATGGTCGCTGCACAGGCGCGCGGAATAGTAGGCGGCTTCACGACCAATCCGACGCTCATGGCCAAGGCCGGCGTCGGCGACTACGAGGCCTTCGGCCGCGAAGTGCTCGCCGCCATCAAGGACCTGCCGATTTCGTTCGAGGTTACCGCGGACGACAAAGCCGGCATGGCGCGCCAGGCGCGGACACTCGCCAGTTGGGGCGACAACGTCTTCGTGAAGATCCCGATCACCAACACGCTTGGTGAGTCCACAATCGAGCTGGTTCGCGAGTTGTCGTCAGAGGGCCTCAAGCTCAATGTCACGGCGATCCTGACGTTGGAGCAAGTGCACGATGTCGTGGACGCGGTCGACGATGAAACGCCTGCGATTTGCTCCATTTTTGCCGGTCGCATCGCGGACACCGGACGCGATCCGATGCCCATCATGCGCGAAGCAGTGAACATCTGTGCAAGCCGGCCACAACTCCGCGTGTTGTGGGCAAGTCCCCGCGAAGTGCTGAACATTTATCAGGCCGAAGAATGCGGTTGCCACATCATTGCCGCGACACCGGACTTGATCAGCAAGCTTCCGCTCAAGGGCAAGGACCTCGCAGAGTTTTCGCGTGAAACGGTCCTCATGTTCTACAACGACGCCAAGAAAGCCGGACTGACGCTGTAGCATGTCCGGGCGGCGCGTCGTCATCACCGGCGTGGCCGGCTTCATCGGCAGCAACCTGGCTCAGCGCCTGCTCGCGGACGGCGACTCGGTAGTCGGAATCGACAACCTCGCGTACGGCGTTATCGAGCAAGTGCCGTCCGCAGTCGAGTTTCACAAGGCCGACATCCGTCACAAAGGCCTGGAGCGCTTGTTCCGCGGGGCCGATGCGGTGTTCCATCTGGCCGCGAAGAATTGCATCGCGGACTGCGAGCAGGACCCGCTCGAGTCCAGCGACATCAACGTCACGGGTTCGGTGAACGTCTTCGAGTCCGCGCGCCGCGCCGGCGTTTCACGCGTGATCTACGCGGAGTCTTCCGCGCTATATGAGGGAAGCACGGTGTTCCCCACCCCCGAGACCGAACTGGCGCCCCGTTCCATATATGCGCTCAGCAAGCACGCGGAAATGGTGTTCGCCGACGCCTACGCCCGCGACCACGGATTGCGTCTCACGGCACTCCGCTATTTCGGCGTGTACGGCCCGCGACAGGACTACCGCCGCCTGATTCCGCCCGTGATGAGCGCGTTCATCATCCACCTCCTGCGCGGCACGCGCCCGACGATCTATGGCGACGGCTCCAAGCGGCGCGACTTCGTCTATGTGGACGACGTCAACGATTTTCACGTGCGCTGTCTCACGGACGATCGGACTGTCGGCCGGACCGTGAATATCGGCAGCGGCTCGAGCGTGTCGGTGAGCGAAGTGCTCGCCAAACTGCAAGCACTGATGGGCACCAAGGCGTCGCCCGATTTCCGGCCAGACCTCCCCGCCGAAGCGTTCGAAACCCGCGCGGACATCTCGGTGGCACGATCGCTCGGCTGGAGTCCTTCGGTGAATCTCGACAGCGGCCTCAAGCGCTCCATTGACTACATCCGCGAGCATGTCGTGAATGAGCGCGCCGGGGCGTCGGTCCAGTGAAGGCGCTGGTGCTCGCCGCCGGACACGGCACCCGCATCGCCACGGCGTCGGGCGGTGTGCCAAAACCGCTCATTCCCGTTGGCGGGCGCGCGGTCGTGCTCCGAACGCTCGAGTGGCTCGCCGGCGCGGGCATTCGCGACGTCTGGATCAACCTGCACCACCGCGCGGACGAGATCCGCGCTGCACTGGGAAATGGCTCTCGCCTGGGCCTCAATATCAGCTACGCCTTCGAGCCGGAAATCCTCGGCACGGCTGGAGCGTTTCGCGCGCTGACCCACGAGTTCCCGGACACCGCGCTGGTGGTCTATGGTGACAACCTGATCTCGTTCGACCTGGCACAGTTCGTCGCAGCCCACCGAAAATCGAAGGCGAGAGCCACCATCGCGCTCTTTGATCCCGAGCGTCACGCCAACTCGAGAATTGCGGGCGGACGGGTCGTCTTGGACAACCGGTCGCGCGTGACGTCGTTCATGGAAGGCGCGTCTTCTGAGGGGCTGGTGAACGCAGGTGTGTACCTGCTGGAGCCGGCCTTTGCCTCAGCAATCCGGCCGGGGTTCCAGGATTTTGGACGCGACGTATTGCCGGCAGAACTGGCACACGGCGACGTTTGCGGCTATCTCATGGATTCCGCCGGGTACTGCCTGGGGCTCGACACTCCAGAAAGTCTGCGAAACGCGGAAGCGCTCATCACCACCAAGCAGATCGTCCTCACATGATCATCACACGCACTCCGTTTCGCGTAACCCTGGGCGGGGGAGGCACGGATTTGCCCTCGTTCTACGAGAAGCACGGCGGGTTCGTGTTTGCGATGGGCATCGACAAGTACATGTACATCATGACGAATCCACCCACGGTGGACGACATGATTCGCCTTCACTATTCGCGCAGTGAGACCGTCGCCCGGCTGGACGACCTCAATCACGACATGGCGCGCGAGGCGCTCCGCTTCCACGGAATCGACAGGAAGTTCGAGATCTCTTCCATGGCGGACCTCCCGGCCGGCACTGGCGTAGGCTCGTCCAGCTGCTACCTGATCGGATTGCTCGCGGCCATCCATCAGTACAAGAAGGACTTTGTGCCGCTTCAGGCGCTGGCCGAAGAGGCGTGCCACATCGAGCTGGAAATCCTCAAGAAGGGGATCGGCAAGCAGGATCAGTACATGGCCGCTTTCGGCGGACTCACCGCTCTTGAAATCGAACGAAGCGGAACCGTTCACGTGCGCCCAGTGCGCATGCGCGGCGACGCCATCGCTGAGTTCGTCGAGCATACACACATCTATTACACGGGCACGCGCCGCCACGCACAGGACGTCCTGCGCGATCAGGATGAGGGCATGCGTGTCGACGAAGCCGCTCGTCGCCGGCCGCTGGAGGACTCGCTCCTCGCGATTCGCGACCTGGGACATCGCATCCTCGACGCGATCGAGAGCGAGAACTTCGACGGATGGGGCCAGCTCCTGCACGAGCACTGGGTGCAGAAGAAGCGCATGTCCCACAAGATCAGTCTTTCATGGGTGGACGCACTTTACGATGAGGTGCGTGCGCGCTTTGGCGTGATCGGTGGGAAGATCATAGGCGCCGGCGGCGGCGGGTTCCTCATGCTCTACTGCCCCGAACAGCCGGAGCGCCTCGAAGAGTTCATGCGATCGCGCGGACTTGGCCGGCTCATCTACAAGCTCGAGCCCGAAGGCGTGAAGGTCGTCGCCAACATCGGCGATGCCAATCAGCGCCTGCATCCCGCCTACTCCATGCCGGAGCAGCGCACGCTCACCAGCAGCTGACGCGTCTGCGCAAGTCAGTTTTCCTCGATCGCGACGGCGTCGTCAACCAACTCGTGCGCCGCGATGGCGCGTTGGCCGGACCGCGGTCCTTCGCGGATTTCCAGCTGAACCCCGACGCGGCGCCACTCGTGGCAGCACTCAAGGACTCCGGGTGGCTGGTCTTCGTCATTACGAACCAGCCCGATATTGCGCGCGGAAACCTGAAGCGCGCCGAACTCGACCGCATGATGGATGAGGTGCGCAGTCGTGTGAAGCCGGACGACATCCGCGTCTGCCCCCACGATGACCCAGACGCGTGCGAGTGCCGCAAGCCGAAGCCCGGGATGCTGCACAGCCTGCGCGATCAGTGGCGCCTCGATCTCGCCGGCTCGTTTGTGATCGGCGACACGTGGCGAGACATGGAGGCTGGACGCAGCGCGGGGTGTCGCACGATCTTGTTGGCGTCGCCCGACACGCCGTCCGATGTGCCGGCCGACTGGCGGATTCGTACGCTCCCAGAAAGCCTTTCCCTCGTCGGCAGCTGCGCACCCCACACCTGAACATGTCATTCGCTGAGTCGTTCCTGACGCAGACGTCGCGCATCGCGCAGACGATTGACCCGGCTGCGGTCGAGCGGATGGCAGTGCTACTGTCGCAAGTCCGTGAGCGAAAAGGCCGGGTGTTCTTCCTCGGTGTGGGCGGCGGCGCGGGGCATGCCGGCCACGCGGTGAACGACTTTCGCAAGCTCGCGGACATCGAGTGTTATGCGCCCACCGACAACGTCTCGGAACTCACGGCCCGCATCAACGACGAGGGCTGGGACGGTTCGTACGCGGCGTGGCTGAGGACGAGTCGCCTTTCAGCGGCTGACGCCGTTTTTGTTTTCTCGGTCGGCGGCGGCAGTGAAACTGCTGGCGTCAGCGTCAACATCGTCAACGCCGTGAAGTTGGCCGCGGCAGTGGGCGCGGCAGTACTCGGAGTGGTTGGACGGGACGGCGGTTACACGGCGAAGGTCGGGTCGGCAGTCCTCGTTGTCCCGACTGTCGACGACAAGTTGATTACTCCCCACACGGAAGCGTTCCAGGCAGTGGTGTGGCACTTGCTGGTGTCGCATCCTTCGGTAGCGCGGATGCCCACGAAGTGGGAATCTTTGAGACCCAAATAGAGACCGGAATTCAGCATGGCAGCACACCAGTCGGGACACTCCCACTCGCATCGGCCACGGCGCAAGACACCGCCGCCTCGGCCCGCGCCGCATTCCATCAGTGAGTTGGTGGATCGCCGGGCGCGCGAAGTGGATTGGTCCGCTGCCCTGCCTCCACATGCCGACTCGGCAGGATGGGTCATTGGCCAGCTGTTCAAGCGCGCGTTCGATTTTGTGGTCTCGTTGGCCGCTCTGCTGCTGCTCGCACCGATTCTGCTGATTGTTGCGGCCCTGGTCCGCCTCGACTCCCCGGGCGGTGCGCTCTACACCTGGACCGCAGTCGGCTACCGTGGCCGCCGCTTCAAGGAGTACAAGTTTCGCACGATGGTCGTCGACGCCGAGCACGCCGCAGACGAACTCAGCCATCTCAACGAGATGGACGGTCCGGTATTCAAGATCCGGGACGACCCGCGGGTCACGCGCTTTGGTAAGTTCCTGCGGAAGTACTCCATCGATGAACTGCCCCAGATATGGAATGTTTTCCTCGGCGACATGTCGCTCGTCGGTCCGCGTCCACTCATATGGCATGAGTTCGCGAACGCGACGCCCGAGCAGCGCCAGAAGCTGTCGGTTCGGCCGGGAATAACGTGCTTGTGGCAGATATCGGGCCGTTCCGCCATCACGAGCTTTCAGGGATGGGTGGATCTCGATCTGGAGTACATTCGCGATTGGAGCCTACGGGTCGACGTCCTGATCCTGCTGCGCACGATCCCGGTCGTATTGCGCGGCCGGAACGCATACTGATTCGGGCGCTCGCCGCGCTCGCGGCGCTCGCCGCCGCGGCGTCTGCCTCTGCGGCTCAGGTTCCGGGTTCCATCGCTGCAGACCGGGCGCGGTTGGCTGAGATTCTCGGTCAACCTCGCCCTGACGCATTTGGGACGGCACCGGCGGTGCCAACGCTTTGGCCAAGCCTGACGGCACGCATTCCCTTTCTTCCTAAAGCCGGCTTTTTCGTCGTCGCCCCGGAGCTGCGATACACGTACAACTCTGAGTTGCCGTATTCGCTGAACGACGGCCCCATGTGGGCTGGCCGTGGGTCGACAGCCACGATCTCCGGCGGCGCTGGCATTCAAAGGACAATCCGCGGCTTGAGTGTCCGCGCGGTCATCGCACCGACCGTGGATATCACGCGGAACAAGCCGTTCGTCATTTCTCCCACCGCAATATCCGGCTGGTCGCCGTTTGCTTCGCGGTTCCACACTCCGGGCCAGTCGATGGACCTTCCGGCACGATTCGGGGACCGGGGCTTGTCGCGCGTGGACGCCGGGCGCTCGGGAATTCACGTCGCGTCGTCTTCACTCGCGTTTGGCGTCACCGCGGACAACGAGGTGTGGGGTCCGGGCATTCGCAATGCGCTGATCATGAGCGCAAATGCGCCGGGGATCCCTCGATTGTATTTCGAAAACCGCAAGCCATGGCGCACCCGACTCGGTGACTTCACCGCGCGCCTGGTCGCGGGAACCCTGACTGAGTCGCTGTACTTCGACAGTGACTCGACGAACGATCTCCGGTCGCTCAGCGGCGCACTCTTCACACTCCGCACGCGATTCGACACGTCGCTGACGCTGGGAGTAGCGCGCGTTGTCTACGCAGGTCACGCGAAAGCGGTCGCCGGTGCGCTGTCGAGTGCCTTCGATTGGCTGACCCACTGGGAGTACATCGCGCGCGACACCGACACGTTGCCGGACGGCCGCCTGGACCAGTCCGACGATCAGCTGCTTTCTGTTTTCGCGCGCTGGGTTTTCCCGACGGCAGGATTCGAGGTTTACGGCGAGTGGGCGCACATGGACCTGCCTCGGAACGTTGCAGAGGTCCTCACTACCGGCCACCACTCAGCGGCGTACACCATCGGCTTCCAATGGGCGCAGCCCCGCCGCAGCCGCGATGTGCTCAGGCTCCAGTCGGAATTCACTTATCTCGAGCAGAGTCGCGTATTCGTAGACAGGCCCTTGCTCGACTTTTACGTAGGGCGTGTGACGCCGCAGGGGTACACGCAGCGCGGGCAGTCCATCGGCGCCGCCATCGG
This sequence comes from Gemmatimonadota bacterium, assembly GCA_031401495.1. Taxonomy (GTDB): domain Bacteria; phylum Gemmatimonadota; class Gemmatimonadetes; order Gemmatimonadales; family Gemmatimonadaceae; genus DASPMP01. Next base: position 37,034 of record JANNRQ010000072.1, on the reverse strand, counting down.
TCCCGGCGGATCGTCCCAGTTTGTCGCTGTGGATTATCTCGCCTTCAAGTGGCAGGGCGGAATCCACTTGGGCCGCATCCGCTGGGAGAACGACGCCATGTATCGCGAACACGCGCCGAACTTCTTCAGGCACGACGTTTCGGTGCTCGGCGGGCTTCGCGGCGGTGTGCGAACTCCCCTCACAGATCTCGGAGCTGACGTGACGTTTGCGTACCGCTACAACTACTTGTTCCAATATGGAGGCGCAAACCCCGGACTATTGCGCACCGTGGACATGCGCAACCTGACGATCGCCCTCACGGCAACGCCGCGTTGAGGAATTCCGTGAACTGCGCGCGGAAGATTTCAGGTGCGAAGCGAACCGGGTTCGCGCGCAGGGTCTGATCGTTCCACTTCCGTGAGGATGCGCGCGCGATCGCGGCGGCTACCTCGTCCGGTTCCGGCGTGTCGAAGAACTCCGCAGTCTCGGTCGTCATTGTTTCGGTGAGCGCCCCGCGGGCCAGACCCACAACCGGAGCGCCGTGTGCGTTGGCTTCGAGCGGCGCAATGCCGAAGTCCTCCTCTGCGCAGAACACGAACGCAGCGCACTCCTCCATGAGCCTGCCCCCTTCTGCTTCATCCACCCGACCGGTGAACGTGACCGCCGAGCCCTGAGCCAGCCGTTCCAATCGCGCCCGCTCGGGACCGTCGCCCGCAACGACGAGCGAAAGGCCGACCTGGCGCGCAGCCTGGATGATCACGTCCACGCGCTTGTATGCGACGAGTCGCCCCAGGGTCAGCAGGAACTTCCCGCGCGTACGTGGGCCCGCCGGTTTCGACTCCACAGCCGGGTAGATGACCCGAGCGGTTTTCCCGTACGCGCGTTCAACGCGGCCGGCCACCACCCTCGAAATCGCGCTGAATGTGGTGACGCCGGCGGCGCAGTGGCGATCCAGCGCCTGCAATGGGCGCCGTCCGATGCGGAGCGCCATCGCTTGAAGCGTGCTCTCGTGTCTGTCATACGCCGACGCAAGATCCCACAAGTACCGCGGCGGAGAATAGCAGTAGCACGCGTGCGGACTGCCCTCCGGGGCGCGCACAGCCTTGCCGAAGCCTGACGAGCTGCTGATGACGAGGTCGTAACCGCGCGTGTCGATGCCACGGAACGCCGGATACTGGAGTGGAATGAACCAGCGATGGTGTGTGCGGGCAAAGGGAATGCGCGCCAGCCACGTCTCACGCAGCTGGCGAGGGAGCTCGTGCTCCGCGCGAATTCTCGCCGACGCCGCGCCGACAATGAGATCCGCCTGCGGTACTACTCGCATGATCTCGGCGAGCTGGCGCTCCGCTCCTGCCCATTCCAGCAACCACTCGTGAACGACGAGTACGCGGGCCTTCCGCAGCTGATCTGCCACGTCAGGTCCCTGTGATGAGCGCACGGAGTGGCAACGCGCGCTCCTCTGGCGTCAGCAGTCGCCGCCACGCGACGAACCCCCACACTGGAATTGCGATGATCGTGACCGCAACGCGGACGGCCGAGTCCGGTACCAACGAAAGTCCGATGAAGACCGGAGCGGACGCAACGAGCCAAGTCGCTACGCGGCGCGTTGGTGCGTCCGCGGCCTTCAGGAGAACCGGGCAGGTGAACAGCAGCAGTGCGGTATCCAGTATCGCCCGAATGGCCCACGCAACAGCGACGCCTTCCAGCCCCATCCTCGGCAAGAGAATCCATAGGCACAGGGCGTAGATCGGCAGCTCGATGAGATGGTACTTGCCGGTGAGGTCTGGCCGGCCGAGGCCTTGGATCAGGGTCAGCGCAACTTGGCCAATAGTGTTTACGAACACCGCTGCAGTCAGTACACGCAGGATTTGCGCGCTGGCCTCCGGAAACTGCCCGCCGAGCCAGACGCCGAGCACTTCGGGTGCCAGCACCACGAGCACGAACGTTGGCAGGAAGAGGGCCCCGAACGTGATTCGCAGGGTGCGATCATACAGCCGTGCTGTACGCTCCGGTGAGCGGACGAAGGATGTAACGAATGCCGGAAAGACCACAGGAAGCACAGCCGCTGTGAACAGCCACATCTTCGTTGCCAGCTCGTGAGGGGTGGCGTAGTACGTCACGGCTCCGACTGTCACGAAAGACGCAACCACAAAGCGGTCAAGGGTGTTCATGAGTGGGCTGACCAAGTTGCTCACGGTCATCCAGCCTCCGAAGCCGATCAGGCCGCGCGCCAACAAGCGCCGGGGACGACCCGTGCCGAAGCCATCCACAAGTTTGGCGCAAACCGCCAGGTTCGCGATGGTCAACACCACGCGGCTCGACGTGAGAACAAGGCACGCTGGCACGAGGCTATGCGAGAAAGGCAGCAGTGCGACCGGGCCCAGGAAAGTCACCACGCCGTACGGGGCCCTGAGCGCGTTCACCCAGCCGAACAGCTGCTTGGCCTCGAGCAGCCCGCGCAACGTCGCGTTCATCGCGGTGAAGGGAATCGCGATGGCCAGGATGCGAAGGCCCAGAATCGTCTCGGCCTGAATATCATCCGGGACGTTCAGGAAATTCGTGATGAGCCACGGCGCCATCATGGCAAGCGCGACCGCGCCCGCCACGGCGATCGGCACCATGACCACTAGGGCTGTCCACGCGACGTCAGCGATGTCGCGGGGCTGATCATCACCAAGCCGGTGTGCAATCGCGTGCGTCGCCGCCCGCCCGACGCCGAGATCGAATAGGCTGAAGTAGCCCAGTGTAGCCCAGGCCAGCGTTAGGATGCCGAAACGTGAGTCTCCGAGACCGTGCACGAGCGGGGGCACTGCTACCAACGCCGCGAGCGCCGGCAGCAAGCCACCGGCGGCGTTGATGGCGACGTTTCGCGCGAGCAGTCCTCCGCTCGACAGATCCGAAGCGTTCTTCACCGCTCCAGGACTCCGGCAACGATAGCGCGCGCGCGCGGCCAATCGAATCGAACCGCGTACTGCATGAAGCGCAGCAGTCGCGTAGGCAGGAACCACGCGAGAAAAACGGCATGTTCAACCAGCCCCAGGTGTCTCCTTGCGATGCGGCGCCTGTTTCGATCCCTGTGACGGATCTGGAACGGCGACGGCACCGATCGCTCTGGTTCGCGATGGTACAGCCTCGCGGCTGGCTGGTAGTAGAGCCGGTAGTTCGCGCGAACCAGCCGCAGGGAAAGCTCCACATCTTCTGCGTAGATGAAGAAATCTTCGGCGAAAAGCCCGACGGCTTTCGCGGCCTGTGCTGGCATCAGAAAACAGCAGCCGGTCGCAAATGTCATGGGTTCGAGCCGCGCCTTCTCGTTCGGGTCGTCGGTGTCGAACTCACGCCGATGCGCGCCCAAAACGCGGAACCTGGAGTAGTCGCCTCCAGCGTACCAGATTCGGGATGGGTTGTCGAAAAAGAGGATCTTCGGCGCCACCGCGCCAAGCGTCACGAGCCCTGCACTTTCAGCCGACCGCACCAACCACGAAACACAGTCCACGTCGAGCGTCGTGTCATTGTTGATCACCAACACGTAGTCGGCGCCCTGATCGAGGGCGAGCTGCATGCCCCGATTGTTGCCGCCGGCGTAGCCGAAATTGCCGCCCGTGTTCAGGTATTTGATTCCCGTGAACCGGTCGCGAAGTCTCCCCCCGGAACCATCGTACGACGCGTTGTCGACGAGAAGGATCGTGAGTCCCGCGTAATCCTGCTGTTGCAGGGACGCCAGACACGCCGCGGTGATTTCTTCCGCGCCACCATGCGTCAACACGATGGCCCAGACGCTCGCTGGCGCCGAGCGTGACGTCACGGTCCTTGTTTCTTGAAGCGGTAGACCTTGAGCAGACGCAGCGAATCGTCGTACGTCGGCTGGAGCTGGACGCTCGTCTCCGTCGAATCCCGATACTGGGTGGAATTGAACTGGAGACTGAGGGTCCCGGTGGTCGTCGTTTCACCCGCAGGGATCGGTGCAAGGCGGAACCGCCCATCCACGCCGGACACGACGGAGACTGACGACGGCGTGATGGCCCCTCCTGCGACCCGCAAATAAGTCACCTGAGCCCCGGAGATCGGCGCGTTCGTATCGAGGTCGCGAAGTTCACCATACCAGGGAAACCCGGCGCCGATTCGAAAAGGGCCAACTGTGTCCGCGACTTCACTGTACTTCGCGCGCACGCGCACACCGTTGTAGACCTCCCGGCGGAAACCCGGCGGACGCAGTTCGAGGTTGAAGAACACTTCGCCGCTGTCCTGCGTTGCCACAACGTACGGCAGCTGGCCGCTCTTCGTCACACGGCGCAACCCGCTGTCGGCGGCAGGATTGGTTCCAGGCGGATATACGAGGGAAAGTCCGCTGACGCGTAAAACTCGACCATCCATTTTCTGCGTCGGCGGGAGTCCCGTCGCTCGATCGATCAACTGTGCCAACATGTACGCCTGAGCGCCGTAGCCCTTTATGCCCAGAAAAAACACGGAATCGGTGTACGAAGTCGGCAGGGACAACGTCACGGTTTCAGGCGGAAATCCGGGGGCGCGGATGGTGAGCGCGCCGATCAACGCACCGTCCGTAGTGGGACGAGGCATGATAGCAAAGCGCCCGTTCTCTGACGGCACTCCGGTCAGATTGGTAGGCGTCACGGCAATTCCGCCGGTGCGTGCGAACTCCCACGTGACTCCCGGCACAAACTGCCCCGTACCGCGCCTCGATGTCTCGACGATGTATCGCAACACGCGCGGGAACTGAACGAGGAGAGCGTACGGCGGCCGGTCCAGAATATTCGGAGTGACGCGATAGGGGATGTTATAGGTCTCGGGATCATTCGGCACGTTCAGGGTGATCTGAAAGTCCAGTTGCCCGAAGCCTGCAAATTTCGGAAGGATGAGAAACCGCCCGAGCTCGTCCGTGACACCCTGAAACAGGATGGGTTCCGTAAAGGGCCCGGCAACTGACTGCACCGTCAGGGAGGCCCCCGGTACTCGCGACGCAGTCCGGCGGTCGAAGACCTCTCCGAGGAACATCACGTACGGATTCACCAGGAGCCGGCCCGCGAAGTGGCCCCCGCCCCATACGGTCTTTGCCGTGATGTGGAAGTTCGGCACGGCGTATGGGGGCCACGGAGCCGGAGGCGTCACTGTCAACGTGCCAATGGCATCGCCGGTTCCGTAGGCCTGTCCGCGCAACACAAAGAACCCGTCGGCAGCAGACACCGCACGGAGCGTGTCGACAAGCATTTCCAGGCCCGACTCGCGGGCAAACATCACCGACACGCCGGCAACTGCCTTGCCGCTCTGGTGCTCGATCGCCTGCGCACCATAACTGGCCTCAGGATAGACGTGGCAATACGCGATGCCTGCGCACGGATCGCACGCCGCCGGAATCGCGGCGAGCAGCACGAACGTCGCAATGGCTGCGGCGCGCCACGCCCCCTTACGCATTCGACGCGGCCCGTTTCAGGGCGGCGCGCAGTGCCGCAGCCGACTCGTCCCACTGGTACCGGTGCGCCTGCGCGCGACCGGGGCCGGCCAACGAGTCGCGAAGGCGCGGGTTATTCAGCACCTCGCGGAGTTGTGCTGCAATCGACGCTGGATCATTCGGATCCACGTACAGCGCTGCGCTCCCGCAGATTTCGGGAAGCGAGCCGGCTCGCGCGACGATCGCCGGCGTCCCACCCGCCATAGCCTCAAGCGGCGGGAAGCCGAACCCTTCGTACAGTGACGGCATCACAAGGGCCTCGGCGTGCCGCATCAGCGTGCGCAGCTCATGGTCGTTAATGCCGCTTCGTTGAATGACTCGGCCGCCCAAACGACTGAGGACCTGGTCAACCGCACGGTCTTGGGTCCTGGTTGCTACGCTGTCGCTGACGACGATGAGGTGCACCGCCGTATCGCGAACAGATTCTAGAGCCCGTAGCAGTCCCCCGAGGTTCTTGTGGGGTCGAGCACTGCCGACAAACAGAAAATATCTCTCGGCGATCGGCCGTGCTACGCGCGCGTCATCGAACCAGGCTGCTTCCAGGCCATTGTGCGCAACCGTAGGAGGTCGGCGTGCTTCGCCGACCAGTGAGACAAACTCGCCGCGGCTGAACTCCGACACGCAGAGAATCTCTGCGGCGCGCTTGCGCACCTGCTGAAACATCGTGCGCGCGTACATCCGGCGGACGATCCCGCTCGAGAACTCCGGGCGCCGCAGGTGCGCCAGGTCGTGCACGGTGACGACAAGTGGGCGTTCGACCAGCACCGGAATGTTGTAGTGAGGCGCCCAGAATACGTCGATATCCCGAGGCGTCCTGCGCCACAGCGTCCATTGCTCATGCAATGAGTACACGGGCGCCTGGCATTCGACGGCCTCCACGTTTCCGTGCTCGGCCCACGCTGCGCTTCCCAGGAGCGAGCGGTCGCCGAGCAGCGTCACCCGCCACGTCGGTTCCGCGGCCGCAACGCGCGGCACCAGGTTGCGGATGCAGCGCCCGATGCCTGCTCCGAACGCCATCCGGGCATCGATGGCAACGTGCACGCTAGGCGCTTGTGAGAACCACTGCGCCTGATGTCGCTGGCGTGACGGCCGGTGAGCCCGATCGAATGTCCGAGTAGATAGCGAAGATCAGTCCCGCGAGCACCCACAGCGGAAGCAGTACGGCCGTCGAGAAAAGGCTGTTGACGAACACGCTGTGGATGCACAGCGCCACAACACCTGCGCCGACCCCGAGGCTCAAGCCGCGCTCATTCGGCGTGGCACGCAGATCGCGCCACACCGCGCGGCATCTGAGAAACAGCAGCAGCAGCATCCAGAGGAACACGGCAAGACCGATCACCCCGGTCATCGCCGCCGCGAACAGAAGCCCGCCGTCGCTGGACTGGAATGGAAGCCCGAGGCGATCCACTCCGCCGTGCCGCTCCATGTAGAAGCCGAACGTGTTGAAGCCAACGCCGATCCATGGCGCGGCGATGAACGCCGTCAGCACTTGGGCAAGGTTCTCGAGGCGACCTGCGGCCGAACCACCAAAGCTCAGCTTGTTGTAGTCCTGCAGGAAGGGCACCAGACGCGGGAGCGAGAGCACCACAAGGAACGCCAACCCAAGTCCAAATCGCAGGGCGCGCTTGCTCACGCCGCGGCTGAGCAGGATCACGAGACCGCCGAACACCAGGCCGAGGAGGCCGCTTCTCGAGAGTGTCAGTACGAACGCCACAAACAACAGCGTGGGCTTCCACAGCGGCACGCGCGCGCCAGTCGATAGGCGGCCGATGTACACCAGGAGCCCGAAGAGGATCATCATCGCCGCGATGTTCGGATCCAGCACCGTCGACACCAGCCGGTGGCCCTGCTCATCGAAGTCGTACCGAATTCGTGAATTCGGATACACAATCTGCGCGAAACCGGGCAGGAAGATGGATTGGACAATGCCGAACGCCGCGAAGATCAGGAGCATCGCCTCTAGCGCCTGCCACACTCCATCCACGCTTGCCCGCTTCACCGTGTTGGTGACCGCGACATAAACGCCGAGGTAGAACACCCAGCGCGCGAGATACGCGAGACTCACCGCCAACTCGAATCCGGTCAGCCCGAATCGTGGAACGGCGGCAATTGCGCTCATGCCGCCGATGCCCGCAAACAGCAGCGCGCACAACGCAACACTGTCAAGTTGCAAAGATTGCCGCTGTGCCATCACGGCTGCAGCGCTCGCGAGCACCAACGCAGTCGCCAGGTCGTTGACCAGCAGGGGCGCCATGGACTCGCCGGTCGAAAACACCGGGATCCTGCCCAGGTTCGACACCAGCGAGACAAGCAGCGCGACCTGCAACACACTGGCTGGGCGAATCCCGGCCGGCGTTCGTGCGACGACGTTCACGTCCGAACCGAAACGCCCGGCTCGCCGACCACGATGCCCGCACACGGAATGTTCAGTCGGCGCAGCGTCTCAACTGCGGCGATTAGGCGCCCGCGATTGACCCGATCCGGCGGCGCAACGAGGAGAACGGGCCTCCCCTCGCGCAGAACAGCGGCCGTTGCGTCGCTTGCGAGACCCGGCAGCTGAACGACGACAAGACCGTATTTGAGCTCGAGGTCCGCAATTGCCGCGGTCACGCCGCCGACGCCAACGGGCGCAGCGCCGTTCCCGTTCGCGTGCGCGCCCTCCCGACTCAAGTCGAGCACCGTCGCCTCGATCGCTCGGCTTACCGCGGTCCGCACCAGTTGCGCCGCAACCATGCTGCCCGCGGTTCTGGCGCGGTCTTCCACAGGAATGACGAGCAACGTGCGCTGCGCCGCGACGCCTGCGCCAACAAGGAGTGGGGCGCCCACGCCAAGACGCTGAACCGGCACTCCGGTGACGCGCTCCATCTCGCTCGGATCACGCATCCAGCGTCCGAACCAACTCAGGCCAAGCGCGGCCATGAGTCCGCCGAGCAGGCCCAGTCCGATTCCGGCGCCGAACGTGATGAGCGGACGCGGGAACCACGGCTTGCGCGGAGCAATCGCCGTGTCCAGTTGGCGGACGTCGCCGCCTTCGTCGATGGCGGCCAGTCGTGCTGCGACGAGTTGCGCCTGAAGCGCTGCGTAGATCTGCGAAAGGCGGATGACGTCACGCTGAAGGTGCCCGCCGGTTTCCGCCGCCGCGGGAACGGACAGCAGCGCGGCCCGCATGCTGTCAAGTTGGCTCGACATGTCGACGCGCTGCTTCGTAAGGGAAGCAGCGTACGTCTGCGCCATAGGAATGAACTGCCCTTCGATTGAGGCAATACTCTGGCTCAGTGCGGCCACCTCGGGGTCCTGGGCGGTGCGACGCTCGAGAAGCATGCTGCGCTTGGACTCGAGGTCAGTGAGCTGGCCGATCAGCGAGCTGAGCGATGCGCCCTTGAGGAACGCCGGATACGCTGCGAGCGAACGGCTCGAAACGGTGCCCTGCGCATGATTGGTCAGTAGCTGCCTGATGGCGCCTTCCTCCACCTGCACCTCAACCAGGACCTTGCGCAGCTCCGCGATCTGTTCGATTCCGACTCGACCCGCCACAACCGCATCGAGCACACCCGACTTTTCCTGCTGTCGCCGCAGCGCTCGCTCGGCGTTGGCAAGCTCCGTGCCCGTTGCACCAAGTTGTTCCGCGAGGAATTCCACGCGCTTGGTGTTCGTGCCTCGATCAACCGTCCGTCGGCGGTCCAGATACATCGCAACCAGGGCGTTCGGCACCGCCTGCGCAGTCTGGGCGTCGTTGGCTTTGAAGGCGACCTTCACCACTTCGCCTCCGGCCTTTCCGATTTCGAGCCTGCGCGCCAGACGGTCCACTGCATCTTCGCGATCGAAGAGCATCAGCTCGAACGACACGGGCAGGTCCGACACAGCCAGCGTGATGCTGCCTTCCGGAATCTTGCCGGATTGCCCCGGAACGAGTTCGCCCGCAAAGCCGTCGGCCGAAATGCTGTACCGCCCATTCGTCTCGCGCTGGAATCGATATTCGCGTGGAGCGAATGCACCAGACAAGTCACTCGCATGAATGAGGCGCGCCGCGGCGACACCCGCCGGCGCCAGCACTTTCGCCTGTAACTGGAGAGAATCGACGAGACGTTGCCCCAGCGCTCGGCTGCCGAGTACCTGGATTTCCGTTTCCAGCGCCGACTTGCCGAGTCCCAAGCCGGAACCTGAACCGATCAGGTCGCCGACCGCGCCGATGCGCGATAACAACGACTGCCCCGCATCTGTGCTGGCGCGAACGAGCACCGACGACCTACCCTGATAAATCCTCGGCGCCCACAGCGTTGTCGCAATCGCGGCGACGAGACCGAGCGCCACGCCCGCAACGACACTACGCCAGCCGCGTCTCACGCTTCGCGCGACCTGAGCAATTTCGATGCTGTCGGCGGCGCCTGAGGGTTCCGGCGTCATCTACTTGGTCACCGAATACAGGAAAGACGCCGCTAGCACGAGCGTGCTAGCAGCCGGGAGTGCGTTGAGCTGAAGCCAGCTCTTTCTGCCGACGACTACCTGGTCACCTGAGCGAAGATCACCCGCTTCCGACTGATCGCTCTCCCAGTTCGGTACTTTGATGCGCTGGCCATCTCGTACGATGGATACGTCGCGCTTGGCTCCCTCCGGCGCGACGCCACCGGCGCGCGCGATCAATTGACGAAGGGTTGTTGTGACGTCGATCATGTAGACCGAGGGTGAGTGAACCTGTCCCGTGACCGAAACACGCCGCAGGACCTCGACCGAGATGGCCGGATTACGAAGGAAACGGCTGTACTCCGCGCGCAGAGTGTCCTGGATCCTGGTGATGGTGAGGTTGGAAACCTGAATGACGCCGAGTTTTGCGAATGCGGCTTCACCGCGCTCGTTCACCATCACAGTGTCGGTGAGCTCCGGCTCGCGCAGGACTACGACCGCGATGCGGTCTCCTGGCAGAACTCCGCGCTCAGATACGCGTTTCGCAGATTCCGCGATGCTCCCGGTGGCTTGAGCCGACAGGGAGTTCATTGCGCAGATGAGCGATAGCGTCGCTAGGCCGGCGACCGTCCGTCGGCGTGAAGTAGAAACCATATGAAGCAGACTTCCGACCCCTCTAATCCGTCTCAAATTGGTGCCTGACAAGCTGTTCGTGGTACACCGACAAACGTACTCTTTCCCGGTCACTACTGCGGTCGGCGGCGGCGGAGGACCCCACAAGCGGCCTCCCGCATGACAGTTATCATATTGGTATGAAAGCGATTGTCACTGGGGGCGCCGGCTTCATCGGATCTCATGTCGCGGACCGGCTGGTGCGCGCCGGCCACGATGTCCTGGTCATCGACGACCTTTCCGGCGGCTTTCGGGACAACATTCCCGAGGGCGCCCAGTTCACGCAACTCTCGATCAACGAACCACTGGATTCCCTGTTCCAGCGATTTCGGCCCGATGCGGTTTACCATCTCGCCGCGTACGCCGCCGAAGGGTTGTCGCACCATATCCCGGTCTACAACTACACGAACAACATCACGGGCACTGTCAACGTGCTTGGAGCGGCACGCCGGTCCGGCGCCAAGCATCTCGTATTCACGTCGTCGATCGCGGTCTACGGTCACCCAGAAGACCCGAGGCCCTTCAGCGAAAATACGCCTGCGAATCCGGTGGATCCGTATGGAATTGCCAAGCTCGCGTGTGAACAGCACATCAAAGCATTCGATCACTATTTCGGTGGCCTGACATACACAATTCTCCGGCCCCACAACGTCTTCGGCCCGCGCCAGAACATCTCCGATCCGTATCGAAACGTTGTCGGAATCTTCATGGCGGCAGCGGTTGAAGGACGCGCAATGCCAGTCTTCGGCGACGGAACGCAGACGCGCAGCTTTTCATACATCGACGTAGTCGCCGAGGCCATCGCGCAAGCGCCGATGTTACCCGGCGCGCGGAATTTGGTCGTCAACATCGGAGGCGACGAGCCGATGTCCGTGCGCGATCTGGCTCGTCGCGCTGCGGCAGTGATGGGCGTCGAGGACCGCGTTGACTTCCTGGCGCCGCGCAAGGAAGTCATGCACGCTCACTGCGATCACTCGTTGGCGCACCGAGTGTTTGCGGATGCATACGCCAAGCTCTCAACGAGTATCGAAGCAGGCCTCCAGCACATGGCTGCGCATGTCCGGTCGCATCCGGTTCCTGCGGCGACCGAATGCCCCTCACCGATCGAGCTCCCCGAACTGCTGCCGCCGAGTTGGGCAAAGCGCCTGTCATCCTGACCTTCCTTGTCATCCTGAGCGAAGCGAAGGATCTGAAGTGAAACTCATCCCCTGCCCGCTCTGCTCGCACACGGCATTTAGCGTCGTTGCCGGCCGCTCGCGGCGTGGCACCGCCTACCAGTGCGTCCGATGCGCGTCGTGCGGGTTCCATTTCGTCAATCCTGAACCAGCTCCGGACGAGCTCGCCGCCTTCTACGGCGCCGAGTATAGCGAGCAGCATGACGAGGTGTGGCATGGGCTGGAAGACGACGCCAATCGCGTTGTCATTGCAAAGCTTCTCTCGTGCGGCGTGCGCTCGCTCATCGACCTGGGTGCCGGCCAAGGCCGCTTTGTCTCAATGGCGCGCGCCGCGGGCATCGACACCGAAGGCATCGAGCAAGCGCCTGCCAATGTCGCCGAAGCGAAGCGGCGCTACGGAGTCGTCCTCTCGGAGCAAACCGTGGCACAGTTCCTCGATGGCGAGCCTCGCAACATCGAGTGCGTCACCTTGCTCAACGTCTTTGAGCACCTGCCGGATCCCGTCGGCGTCCTCACTATGCTGCGAAGTACGATCCGCCCCGGCGGAACGCTGCTCGTCATCGTGCCCAACACCGATTTCACCTTGACACTCGGAGCGTTCCGCCGCGCAATCGGGTTCCGCGACGTGTTCATGATGGAGTCGCCATGGTTCTCACAGCAGGGGTTCGACCCTCCTGTTCACCTCTCATCCTTCACTGCACGGCACCTCGCTGCGGCGCTGTCCAAGTCCGGGTTTCGTCCACTGAATATCGAACATGCGCCGGTGATTCGGACGCGCTCTCTGGTCATGAACGCTGCCAAGAAGGCGGTCGCTGCGACTGGTCGATTGCTGGAGATCGCCACCGCCGGACGGGTTCATTGGGGCTATTCGCTCCTCGTGGTGGCAGTCCGTGACTGAGGCCAAACGTCTCGCCCAGGCTTACGTTCGGACGCCACAAATCGTCATGACCCCTGGATGAATCCCACCCCGACCCTTCTCGCCTCATACGCCCTCCAGGCCATCGGGGCGTTGATCACGGCAGTGCTCTTCGGTGTGTTCTCCCGCACGTACGGGAAGCCCTTCCTGTCGCATTGGGCTCGCGCGTGGTCCGCTATGTGCGTCATGCTCGTGGGCGCAGCCCTTGGCGCCATGCTCTCGTCCCATGCCGCCACTGGCATGGAGCGCACGGTCATCTCCGCAGTGACGTCAGTAGCGGCCTACCTCTCCATCGCTTGGCTCCTGACTGGCGCTGTGGAGGTCGCGTCTGCCGAACGTGGCGCGCGCGTTCGCGAGCACCAAGGCTGGATCCTCGCTGGAGCGGTGGTCGTCGGACTCATCGCAACGTCGTTGTTCAGGAGCGACCCCGAGGCGCACGGCGCCCGCTTCATGGTCCGGGTCGGCTTCCGCTCCGCGCTTACCGGCTTGGCGTTCCTGTTCGCCGCGCTCAGCGTGCCCATGAGCCGCGCCAAAGGCGCACCCCGCAGTCTCGGGCGCCTGATCGTTGGCGGCGCTTTGGCTGGGTACGGCCTGCAGCAGGCGCACCTCGCATGGGGCGTGTTCTTCCAGAGCGCAACCGTCGGCGGCGCCACCTACACCCTCTTCGCCGGCTTCTTCGACTTCGTTTTCAGCTTCGCCGTGGGGCTCGGCGTCGTCATCTGGCTGCTCGAAGACGAGCACCAGTCCGCGGCTGACACCTCTGCGAAGGTCGCGCAGATGGCGTTTCATGACCCGCTCACCGGGCTGCCCAACCGCAAGCTGCTGTTGGATCACCTGACGTTCAACATCCTCCAGGCGCGCCGCGACAAGGAGTCGCTTGCCGTGTTCTTCCTGGACCTCGATCGCTTCAAGGTCATCAACGACTCGCTGGGTCACAGCGCCGGCGACAAAGTGCTGCAGATGGTGGCCACGCAGCTGAAGGGCGCCGTGCGCGAGGCAGACTCCGTGGGCCGCATGGGCGGCGACGAATTCGTCATCGTTGCGCCGCAGGTGAAGGGCGTGCAGGACGCTGTGCGCGTCGCGCAAAAGGTACGCGAGTCCATTCGCGTTCCGGTCACCGTGGATGGACGCGAATTGTTCGTGTCCGCCAGCATGGGCGTCGCCATTTATCCCAACGACGGCGAGACCGCGGAGGATCTGCTCAAGAACGCGGACACAGCCATGTACCGCGCCAAGGCGCAGGGCAACGACCTGTTCCAGTTGTACACGCCGGACATGAACGCCCACGCGTCGGAACAGCTCGCGCTCGAAAGCGCGCTGCGGCGCGCCGTGGAGGCCAAAGAGTTCGAGCTGCACTACCAGCCCATCGTGCAGACCGTAGACGGACGCATCAGCACGCTGGAGACCATGCTGCGGTGGCGTCACCCCGTGCTCGGCCTCGTTCGGCCCGAGCAGTTCTTGAAATTGGCCGAGTCCACTGGCTTGATAGTGCCCATCGGACAGTGGGCACTGAAGACCGCGTGCTGTCAGCTGAAAGAGTGGCGCAATGCTGGCTATCCGGAATTGCGGCTCGCCGTGAACCTGTCGCCGCGCGAGCTCAAGCAGCCGGACCTCGTGGACCAGGTCAACGAGATCCTCAAAGCGCAGGGCATTCCGCACAACGCCATCGAGTTCGAGATCACCGAGGCCAGCGCCACCCAGTCGGAGACCGTGGTGATCGAGCGGCTGCGCACCCTGCGCGCTCTCGGCATCAAGATCTCCATCGACGACTTCGGCACCGGCTTCTCCAGCGTGTCAGTGCTGAAGACCTTCCCGGTCGATTCGCTCAAGATCGACACCAGCTTCGTGCGCGACCTTGTGTTGGACCCCAACGACGCCGCCATCGCCGCCGCCGTCGTGGCACTGGCGAAGTCCATGGGCCTACAGGTCATCGCTGAAGGCGTCGAGAACCCCGCGCAGTTGGAGTTCCTGCGGAGCCACGGGTGCGAAATGTGGCAGGGGTATCTGTGCTGTCCGCCGGTGGTGCCGGGAGAGGTTCGCGCGGTGCTGGGCCGGCGATCGGGGTCGGGCATGCCGCGCCAGTCAGCGTCCCAGGACATTGAGGCGGTCAAGCATTAGCGGGGTGTGACACGCTGGCCCTCCTACCAGTCTATAATGGCAGGATTCAGCCCCTTTACTCTGTCGCGCAAAGTGCTTTGGGGTTAGTTTCCCGACGCACGGTTGGTCCCGCTCTTTCGCCGCCGGGTTGCGGCCTTCCTCCCCTCCGTTTCAAGGCCCGATGTCGCTGTCTCTCTGCATCCGATCAATCCTCGTCGCGTTGTGCTTGCTCGCCGTGCCCGGCGTCGCCCAGCAGCGGCCCACGCCCCAGCAGGCGCGTGAGTTGATCAGCACGCGCCCCGACCTTGTCGCCCAGCTGCGTGATCGAATCATCCAGTCGGGCATGTCGGCGGAGGATGTGCGTGCCCGCCTTCGCAGCGAGGGCTATCCGGAAAACCTCTTGGACGCGTACCTCCCGGGTGCACGCGGTGAGCCGGATTCCGTTTCCAACGACGTGCTCTCCGCCATTCGCGCGCTCAACATCACCGACGCCGCGGATACCGGGCGGCCGGGCGCGCGCGACACACAGACGCGCCCTGATACGGGCGTCACTGCCGGCGGAGCCCGCGGAGTCGCGCCATCGCCGTTGTTTGGACTCGATGTCTTCAAGGGATCACGGTCGCAGTTCGATCCGACACTCGCCGGACCTGTGGATGCCAACTACAAGGTCGGGCCGGGCGATCGCCTGCTGCTTATCCTGAGCGGCCAGGTCGAAGCGGCGTATTCGCTCGACGTCACTCGCGAAGGCTTCATCTTCGTGCCCCAGGTCGGCCGCATCGACATCGCCAGCCTAACGCTCGGACAGATTGAAGACTTGCTCTACGATCGCCTCGGCAAGGTCTACTCCGAGTTGCGCCGCGGGGCCGATGCGCGAACACGATTCAGCGTCAGTCCGGTGCGCGTGCGGACCAACCAGATCTTTGTTGTCGGCGACGTGACCCGGCCGGGCAGTTATCCCGTTTCCGCAACCGGCACAGTGCTGACCGCCCTGTACGCGGCGGGCGGGCCGACCAACCTCGGCACTCTCCGCGACATCTCTGTCCGCCGCGCGGGGAAGGTTGTCGCCGCACTCGACGTCTATCAGTACCTCTTGCGCGGCGACGCTTCGAAGGACGTGCGGCTCGAGAACGGCGACGTCGTCTTCGTCGGCGTCCACGGAGTTCGTGTCGAGGTGCGCGGTGAAGTGTTGCGGCCCGCGACGTACGAAGTGCGGGCCAACGAAACCCTCGCCGACCTCATTGCCAATGCCGGCGGCCTCACACCCACGGCGAGCCGTCAGCGAATTCAGATCCAACGGATGCGACCAGCCGCCACCGCGACCGATGTCGGCCAGGAGCGTTTTGTCCTGGACATAGCCTCGCCGCAGTTGGTCCAGGGCATCGTCCCTCCGGCGCAGCTTGAGGCCGGCGACATCGTGCACATCTTCCCAATCACCGACCGCGTTCGGCGCAGCATTGAGGTTCTCGGGAATGTGTGGACGCCAAGCCGGGTCGCCTTCACGGAAGGGCTTACGCTGGGCGCCGCGCTCAGGCTCGCAGGAGGCACTAAGCCCGACGCGTACCTGGGCCAGGTTGTGATCAACCGCCTCGGGTCCGATTCAGCGCGGGTTCGTGTTTACGCGAGCTTGCGGGACTCGACCGGCCTTCCGGTCCAGGACGTCCCGCTTTTCGAGGATGACGAGGTGCGCGTCTTCAGCGTGACGGAGTTCAGGCAGGAGCGCTTCGTCTACGTCGGTGGCGCCGTGCGCCAGGGCGGAGCAATTCCGTTTCGTGAAGGAATGACCCTGCGCGACGCGCTGCTGCAGGCCGGCGGCCTGCATGAGCGCGCTTTGCTCTCTGAAGTCGAAGTCGCGCGCATGCCGGACGACCGTGCGGGCGGGCGAATCGCGACGAGCGTGAAGGTGCAGCTGGACTCTTCGTACCTGTTCGAGCGAACGCCGGACGGCAAATACCTCGGCCCCCCGGGCGTCCCGGGCCCGCTGCAGCGCGCACCCGAATTCCTTCTGCGAGCCTACGACAACGTTTTGGTGCAGACTCAGCCCAACTGGTCCCTGCCCCGGCACGTCACGCTGCTGGGCGAGGTCCGGCTCCCGGGCAACTACACGCTGCTCTCCAAGGGCGAGCGCTTGTCTGACCTGATCGCGCGGGCCGGTGGGCTGACGGAAGCGGCGTACCCCGAAGGCGTTTCCTTCATGCGCCCCAGCGACAACATCGGCCGTATTGGCATTGACCTCCCGCGCACCCTGCGCGACCCGCGCCATCGGGATAACCTGCGCCTCGAGGATGGCGATTCGATCGTCGTACCTCAGTACCGGCCGACCGTCGTGGTTCAGGGAGCCGTGAACTCGCCCGTTGCCGTGTCATATGTGCCGGGCAAGAACCTCAACTGGTACATCGAGGCCGCAGGAGGCCGCTCGCCGACAGCACAAAGCGGCCGAGCATGGGTGCAACAGCCAAACGGCAGAATCCAAAGCCGTTCGCGGCAGTTCATCTTCTTCCATTCCAACCCGACGCCGCAGCCCGGCAGCCTGGTTCGAGTTCCATTTCAGGATCCGAACGAGAAACCGGACCGCGCGGCAATAGTCGGCGCGATCGCACAGGTCCTCGGCAGCCTCGTTACAATCGCCGCCATCGCAACGCGCTTTTAGCTGTAGTTTTCGGCCTCAAATGGGCCGGCTGATCTTCGCCTCACTCGTGTGGCTTCCGCTCGCACTTACTGCGCAGCGTTCCTCAATTTCCCAGGCCGCCTTTCTCGGCGGTCCTGCCGAAGAGTCGTCGAGACTTGGCGTTCTGATTGGTTCGTCGCCGTTGGGAACGTTCCCACTGCTGCGCTCCGTCTCCTCGACTGCGCCGCGCCTGGCCGATTCGTCTCAACGTCGGCCGATCTTCTCATTTGTAGTGCCTGAACTACACAGCACGCACAACTCGAAACTGCCCTTTTCGCTCAATGACGGCGCAGTTTGGGCCGGTCGCGGGTCGAGCGTGTCGCTTCGGGCTGGCGTGCGCGCGGAGTGGGGACGGTGGCGCCTCTTCGTGATGCCGGAGTTCACTTATGCCGCAAACGACTCCTTCGCTCCGCCCAATGTGCCGCCAGCGCCAGTGCTGCCGTCGTCGCGAAATCCGTTTTCGTCGCCTTGGCATGCGAACGGCCAGTCCATCGACCTTCCGTATCGATTTGGCGAGGAGCCGGCGCGAAAACTCTGGCCCGGACAAACAACGCTCGCCGTCGACTTCCGCGGCGCGACGGTTGGCGTCAGTACCGAGAACGAGTGGTGGGGCCCAGGAATCCGCAACGCGCTCGTACTTTCAAGCAATGCGCCCGGATTTCAGCACGCGTTCGTCCGCACAGCCCGCCCCCTGCGGACTCGCATTGGGACTTTCGAAGGCAGGTGGCTCGTCGGCGTCCTCGATGAGTCAGCCTACTTTGATTACTCCGAGTCGAACGACTCTCGCTCGATCAGCCTCGCTGCGATCACTTGGAGCACAGCGGCTGACAGCGGATTGTCGTTCGGCGTCGCAAGGTCCGTTTTCGCGCCGGTCACGAGACGCCGACAGGTGCTGGGCAATGCTCTCAAGGTTTTTGGCGACATTGGCACCCCCAACGACAAGCCGTATCTGGATTCGACACAGACCGCGGGCCCTGACCAGCTGTTTGCCCTCTTTTTTAGATGGGTGCTTCCCGAGGCCGGCTTCGAGACGTACGCGGAATGGGCGAGGACGGAGCTTCCGCTGTCGTTCCGCGATTTCATTCTCTATCCAAACCATACGCAGGGCTACACGCTGGGGCTCCAGTGGTTGGGCCAGCCAACGTGGGGTGGCGGCCGCGTCCGAGCTCAGGCCGAGTTCACGTATCTCGAGCAGAGCAGTACATACCGGCTTCGTGATATCGGCTCCTGGTACACAAGCCGCGCTGTCGCCCAAGGCTACACGCACAACGGCCAGCCGCTCGGTGCCTCAATAGGCCCCGGTTCGTCGAGCCAGTTTCTGGCGCTCGGCTACGTAGCGCCATCATGGCGACTGAACGCGTACCTCAACCGCGTTCGCTGGCTTGAGGACGCCCACAGCCAGCAGGAGTACCCGATGCAAGGTCCCAACACCTATGGCTGGTGCGAGCACGACGTTTCCCTTCTCCCGGGCGTTCAGGCCGTGGCGAGCACGCGATTCGGAAACGTCTCCTTTGATTACAGCTCCGGTCAGCGGCTCAACGTTTTCTTTGAAAACACCGGTCCGTGCCCCATCGGCGTCGGCCGAGACATCCGCAACAAGAGTCTGTCGCTGATTCTTGCGCCGAGGTTGCCAAAGCTACGATCGGTCAATGCTCGATAGCACGACGCACTCTCCCCAGGGTGGTGTCGTCGCGGCTTTTGGAGTTCCTTCTCGTTGTGCCATCGGGCATTACCGCGAGGCGAGTCGGCTCCGCATGGGCTTAGCGCTCACGGTGCTGCTTCTGGCGTCGTGTCAGGACGCGGGCCCCCCGCTGGTCATGCCGCCACAGACAATCGTTCTGTTTGCCACACCCAAGATCCTCCCGGATTTCGCGAACCCTGATTCTGCGATCGCAGCGTTTCTCGACAACTACGCACCACTCACGTCGCGCGCTGCCAGAACGATCGTGATCTTTGCGGTGGGCAATAGCGATCACATCCTGATGTATCGCGGCTCTGGTTTCAGGCAGGACGGCGTTGAATGGGCGCGCTACACGGACGGCCTGCCAGTGGACAATCGCACGATGACGCTTTCGCAGCTCGACGGAATCGTGAAGGCGTTCAAGATTCGTGCGGCCACGCTGGGAATCACCCTCAAAGTGTTCGACCAGGTGGACTCCGGCGTCGAATTCGCCGACAATCCGTTCAAGTGGGGTCGTCACGCGGAATGCATGGACTGGCAATTCGAGAGTTTCAACATCCGCGCGAAGATGAAGGCGGACACCTTCACTTACGCGACCAGGCCCAATGGAATCGAGCAAGACACCGAATGTGGAACTTTCCTGGTGGATCAGGTCGCCGCGTACATGGCGGACTTCGGCTTCGACGGCATCCTGTACGACAACCAGCTCGGCACGCGCGGCAAGTGGCTGCCTGATAACGGACCTGGCTACTCCGACGTCGAGGCCGCAGCAATCACGAGTTTTTTCAAATACTCGCAAGAGAAGTACGGTAGCCGGGAGCTGATGTGGTTCGACTCGTACAACAACACCGACGTCGAGCGGTCCACGTGGAGTGTTCCGGAAGCGAGCTACCACGAAATGGACTACATCATCGCGTCGGGCTTC
This sequence comes from Gemmatimonadota bacterium, assembly GCA_031401495.1. Taxonomy (GTDB): domain Bacteria; phylum Gemmatimonadota; class Gemmatimonadetes; order Gemmatimonadales; family Gemmatimonadaceae; genus DASPMP01. The sequence continues at coordinate 17,058 of JANNRQ010000072.1, read as the reverse complement.
TGTGTGGTGACCTTCACTCACAGGTATCGCGACAATTTGGCAAGCAAGCTGCGGATCGCAGACGGGCCGCCGGTGTTGGCGACGCTCGACTACGTGGATCCGTGGTACACGTACAACTCTATGACTGCTTTCCCGGGGGAGTCAGCCGAACTCGAGGAGATAGCCATCAACAACCGCTTTCGCGTCGGCGGCGTCGTCTTCTTCGCCAATGACCAGCTTGGCCGACTGGTTCCGCGGGTGCGCATTCAGCTCTTCGCCGCTCGTTACTTCACCGGACCCTAGGGCTTCGGTTTCTATTTCCCAATTACTACTCCCTAGTTCCTGTTTTTCAGGCAATGCCGCGCTTGATCGCCGTCAGCATCGCCTCACTGAACCGGTCGATCTCATCAAGAGTCGTGTAGACGCTCGGTGTCACGCGCAGGCCCGAGAATTCCGAGTTCGAAATCCCCGTCGCCACGATGCGGTATTTGTTCGACAGCCAGCCGTTCAACTGGCCCACGTCGATGCCGTCGATGCCGACGACCGCCATGGCGCCGCTCTCAGTCGGCCCGATCGGGGTGAACATCTTCACCCGGCCGTTGCCTTCCTTGAGTAGTCGATCCGCCCAGCGGTTCCTCAGGTAGCGCAGCCGTGCGACTTTGCGATCTATCCCAATCGCGCGATGAAACGCCAGCGCCACCGCGATCGAGTTGTGGTTCGCCGCCGGATGGGTCCCGATCTCCTCGAACTTCCTGATATCCCCATCCTGTTCGGCCGACGCAGCCATCAGCGGCCACAGTGGTTTGATCTTGTCCTTGCGCACGTACATGAAACCGGTGCCGATGGGCGCCATCAACCACTTGTGCAGGCTCGTGCCGTAGTAGTCGCAGCCGAGTTCGTCGCGCTTCATCGGGATGTGCGCGTACGCGTGCGCGCCGTCCACGAACACCTGCACACCGCGCGGCCGCGCCATGTCCACGATCTTGCGAACGGGCGCGACGTAGCCCGTCTGGAACGACACGTGCATCACCTCGATGATCTTGGTGCGCGGCGTGATGGCTTCCGCAAAACGCGCCACAACGTCCGCATCCGACTTGGGCGGCGTGTCCAACTTGATCCACTTGATGACGATGCCGTCGCGACGCTCGCGCTGCTTCCAGCTTGTGATCATGCGCGGATAGTTCTGCGTCGTGAGGATCACCTCGTCGCCGCGCTTCAGGTCGATGCCGAAGATCATGTTCTCGAGCGACTCGCTGGCGTTACGCGTAATGGCCATCTCTTCCGGGTCACAGCCAAAGTCGATGGCCAGTTCGCGACGCACACTCTCGATGCGCGGCTCCAGCACGTGCCACATGTGCGTAACCGGCAGCTCGTTGGAAAAGCGCAGGTCGCGGATCATCTGCTCCAGCACGTGCGTCGGCGCCGGACTGCATCCGCCGTTGTTGAGATTGATCATCGTGCGGTCCATGTCGAACGCGCGCTGGATCGTTTCCCAATACGCCTCATCCTCCGCCATGCTCGTCGCGGTTCGCGACGCGGCCATCACCGTCGCCTCCTCAAGCCTGCGAATCGCGCGCGGGTTGAAGGTCGGTAGTGCTGCCGTGGCTGCACCCGCAGCCAGCGAATGGAGAAATGCGCGACGGTCGGTCATCGGGGTTCCCGTGGAGGTGCCTCATAGTCGGCCCGCCGACCCGCCGCGTCCAGATGCCTCACGCTGCCACCACGCGCATGCGGCCGCGTTTCCGCGACCTGGACGCCAGGCGCACCACGATCTCGATGTCGCTGCCAAGCGCCCCCAAGAAATCCATGAGGCGTTCCAGGGAGAAGTCGCCCAGCCGTCCGCGGAGCACATGGGAGACCTTCGGTTGGTCAATCGCCATCACCGCGGCAGCCTGCTGTTGTGTGAACCCTCGGGCACGGATCACCCCGGAGATCAGCCGCGCCAATTCGGCCTTGGCAAGCTCCTCGTCAGGGTTTGCGAAGCCGAGATCGGCGTAAATATTGCCGCTGCCTCGGGTAACCCGCGCTGTTCGCGATGCCATCAGTCGCCCCCGGATGATTGATTGGCCGCATGATGCGCCCGCGCGCGTTGCCAGCGGTTGCGAATTACGGCGAGCTCTCGCCGGGGCGTGGCGATTCCATGCGTCGACTTCTTCTGGAACACATGCAACACGTAGATGACACTCCCCAGTTTCGCCGTGTACACCGCTCGATAAGTATTGCCATCGTGGTCGTCCACGACTTCGACCAGTCCTCCAAACTCACCCTTGAGCAGCTTGGCAGCCGGATGACGCTCCCCGAGCTGTGCCCGGTACAGCGCGTACCCAAACACGCGACGGGATTCGTCCGGCAACTCGCGGAGATCGCTCAGGCTCCTGCCCACCCACTCGACCGGCCGCACGCGTCAGTACTGCGTGTCTGAATATGCTATTACTAGCATATTCTGTGCAAGTAGGCCCTTTACCGTGCCAAGATTGTTCGTCACGCACCCAGTATCGCGTGTGACCGCGCTTGGGCATCACCAATTCATTGCACGCCGGAGCCAAAAAACAGCGTCGTCAGCGTCGTCAGCGTCGTCAGCGTCGTCAGCGTGAGCACCATTGACGTTTTGTGGTTATGGCCATACTGTCACTCGATTATGGCCAGAACATCCATCAAGGCAACGTACTCCCTCGACTCGGAAACCGTGGAACTCCTGGAACGCATGGCGCGGCGCTGGAAGGTCAGCAAGTCCGAAGCGCTTCGGCGTGCGCTCCACGCCGCCTCTGGTGCCGCTGCTCCTGCGACGACAGCGGAGGTGGAGCGCAAGCTTGCCGCTCTCGATCGCCTGCAGCGATCGATGCGGTTGACCAAGGAGCAGGCAGACGCGTGGGTAGCCGAGATTCGGGCTGTTCGCGATGCCTACTGACGGCGTGCCGTGATTCAGCTCGACAATAGTTTCCTGATCCGTGCTATCGCGGCGCCGTCGGCTGAGTCGGCTCTGCTCGCCGAGTGGATTCGCTCCGGCGAGGACGTCGCGGTCTCCGCGGTTGCGTGGGCTGAGTTCCTCGCCGGCCCCGTGTCGCACGAGACCGTTGCAACGGCGGCCGCATTGCTCGGCCAGCCCGAACCGTTCACCGGAGCGGCCTCCGCCATCGCCGCTCGGCTGTTCAACGAACGGGGGCGCAAGAGAAAGATGTTCGTGGACTGTCTCATCGCGGGGACCGCGATTTCCTGCGACGCGTCAGTCGCGACTTGCGACATGGACTTCAGTTCATTCGAGTCGTTCGGCGTGCGACTCGCGCCCAGGGCGTAGTTGTACCGAGTACGCCCTAACGCAGGTGCTTGTGCATCAACTCCGTCAGCTCGTCATACATCGCCTCGGCCTGATCGTCGCCCGCACGAATCGCTGACGTCGCACAGTGCTTGAGGTGATTGCGCATCAACTCGCGCGACACCGACCTCAGCGCTTCATGCACTGATGACACCTGTGTCAGCACGTCGGCGCAGTAGCGATCCTCCTCGATCATCTTCTGCAGCCCGCGCACCTGGCCCTCGATGCGCCGCAGCCGCGTCAGGTTGCTCGACTTGATGTCCGGGTCTACTCCCGTGGCCTTGCGCTCTTCGCCGGCCACGCTGCACGCACACGTTGCTGTTGTCATGGAGATCCTGGTTGCGTCATCCTGAGCGAAGCGAAGGATCTCCTGAGTTCTGAGGAGGTCCTTCGCTTCGCTCAGGACGACGGCTAGTGTCTTAGCCGCAGCGAATTGGCCACGACGCTCACCGAACTGAACGCCATCGCCGCGCTCGCCAGTACCGGGCTCAGCGTGATCCCGAACATCGGATACAGGACGCCGGCCGCGATCGGAATTCCAACCACGTTGTAGATGAATGCCCAGAACAGGTTCTGCCGCATCGTCCGCATCGTCCGCTTCGCCAGCGACAGCGCATCGGCGACCGCCACCAGGCTTCCGCGCATCACCGTGATGTCACCGGCCTCCATGGCGATGTCCGTCCCTGTACCCATCGCGATGCCGACGTCTGCCTGCGCCAAAGCCGGTGCGTCGTTGATCCCGTCGCCCACAAAAGCAACGACAAGTGACTCGTGACTCGTGACTCGTGACTCGGACTGCAAGCGCTTGATTTCGGCGACCTTGCCCTCGGGCAGCACGCCAGCAACCACTCGATCGATCCCGACTTGTCGCGCGATGTGCTCCGCTGCCTCGCGCCGATCACCCGTCAGCATCACCACCTCGAGCCCCGCACGCTTGAGCGACGCGATGGCGGCCACCGAATCGTCCTTGATCGCGTCCGCGATTCCCAGGACCGCGAGCAGATCGCTGTTCGACGCGACGTAGACCGGCGTTTCTCCGCGTGACGCTGCCTGCTGCGCCTCGCCCTCCATCGCTGCAACCGAAACCCCGAGCTCGGACATCAGCTTCGCATTGCCCACGGCGATGCGCGCGCCGTCCGCGGTCTTCGCGAGCGCGCCCCGCCCCGTGCGCGATTCGAATCCGCTCACCGCGGCGCGTGTCAGCCCGCGGTCCGTCGCAGCGCGCACAATCGCGTCGGCGAGCGGATGTTCGGAAAGCGCTTCGACGCCCGCCGCGAGAGCCAGAGCATCGGAGGCCGTGGTCTCCGGAGGGCGAGGCCGTGCCAATGTTGGCAAGCGCTCTTCTTCGCCAACATTGGTCACGGTTCGCCCGGAGGAGGCCATGGCCTCCGATGCCGCGAGCAGTGCGGCAGAGGAGGAGACCACGGCCTCCGATGCAACGAGCGACACCACGGTAGGCCGCCCGGCCGTAATCGTCCCCGTCTTGTCCAGCACCACGACATCGACATCGGCCGCCCGTTGCAGCGCCTCGCCACCCTTGATCAGCACGCCGAGCTGAGCGCCCCGTCCCGTCGCGACCATGACCGCGGTCGGCACGGCGAGCCCCATCGCGCACGGACACGCGATGATCAGCACCGAAATCGCCGCCACGAGCGCTGGCACGAACGCGCCACCGACCACGAACCAGACGACAAACGTCGCGATGGCAATCGACACCACGACCGGCACAAACACACGACTAACGCGATCTGCCAGCGCCTGCACGGGCGCGCGCGACGCCTGCGCGTCACGCATCAGCGCCACGATGCGCGCCAGCGCGCTGTCTTTGCCAAGCGTCGTCGCGCGCACCTTGAGCGCACCCGTACGGTTGATGGTGCCGCCGGTGACCCGATCGCCGCGTCCCTTGGCTGCCGGCATTGGCTCGCCCGTGAGCATGGACTCGTCCACCGCGCTTGAGCCCGACACCACTTCGCCGTCCGCCGGAACACGCTCGCCCGGCCGCACCACGAAGATGTCGCCGCGCTGGAGCTCTTCGATCCCGATCTCCACCTCTTTCAGGTCGCGCAACACGCGCACGCGCTTGGGTTGAAGATCCGCCAGCGCCCGGAGCGCCGTCGTCGTCTGCCGCTTGGCCCGTGCCTCGAACAGGTTGCCCAAGAGGATCAGGCCGATGATGGCCGAGACGGCCTCGTAGTACAGCACCGGTTCCACGCCCCGCGCCGAGAAGAACCCCGGCCACAGCGTCGCGGCCACCGAATACAGAAAGGCCGCGCCCGTGCCCAGCGCGATCAACGTGTTCATCTCAGCCGTGTGGTGCGTGAACGCCCGCCACGCACGCACGTAGAACACCTGGCCCGGCCACACGACCACCACCGTCGTGAGCATCAACATCACCCAGGGCGTCGCCGGCGCGTGCATCGCGAGCATCGTCACCGCCATGGAGATGGCCGCAATGACGAGACTGACGCCGGTCTTCCAGAAGAGCGACCGAACTTCATCCGCGTGCGCCCGTTCCTGCGCCTGTTCCACCTCGAACGCGCTCGCCGCAGCACTGGGCAGCTCGGCATCGTAGCCGGTGGACCGCACTGCCTGAATGAGCGCCTCTGGCTTCACCGTGCCTTCGTCGTACGTCACAGTGGCGCTGTTGAGCATCAGGTTCACCGAGGCGTCGGAAACGCCCCTGGTGGCCGCCAGGGCGCCCTGTACGCGGCTCTGGCACGCTGCGCAGTGCATTCCCGTGACCGGCATCGTGATCTTGGCCATGGGTCAGTCCTCCACCACCAGGCTGCCATGCAGCATGGACATGCCGCAGGTGATCTCGAACGTGCCGCTTCGCGTCGGAGTGATTTCGACGGCGGTCTCTGCGTGAGGCGCGAGGAACTGGCGAACCCCGAGCTCGCCGATCACGACTTCCTCTGAGCACGGAGACGTCTCCTGTCGATCGAACACCAAGCGGACGGGTTTGCCTCGCTTGACGCGCACGGTCTGGGGCGAGTAGCCGCCAAGGACCGTGATCCGGACGCTCTGCGCACCGTCGCCAGCGACTGTGGCGGCAACCGTGCCCCGTGGCGCGAAGTAGTACCAGTTGACCAGCACGATGGCGGCGACGCCGCCCAGCAATACTGCGAGCTGCAGTGTGGTCATATAGGTCTCCCGCCCTGACACTATATACCCCTACCCCCTATGTCAATACCCGTGTATTTCGCGGTTCGATGGTTAGTGACTCCCGCGCGGCGTCATCCCGAGCAGCGTTCTTGTCATCCCGAGCGCAGCGAGGGATCTGCAGTTCGCTACAGATTCCTCGCTGCGCTCGGAATGACATGCAAACAGCGATTAGACGGTTACTATGCCGTGGCCTAGGTTGATCGTGAACGTCGACCCTTTGCCAACATTGCTCTCCACCGTCAGAGAGTAACCGAGGGCATCGCAAATAGACCGTGATATGGAGAGCCCCAGGCCCGTCCCACCATACGTCAGGTGCGTCTGGTCCTCTGCCTGTTCAAACGGCTCAAAGATCGCCGTGAGCCGGTCCGCCGGCACGCCGATGCCGGTGTCCTTCACGTGCAGCCGCGACGGCACGCCGCTCGCGCTCACATCCGCGCTCAGGACGATGCTGCCTTTGTGTGTGAACCGGATCGCATTGCCCGTGAGGTTGATCAGCACCTGACGAATCAACGCGCCATCGGCCTCGATCGGCACCACGTCGGCCGACGGCTCGGCGCGCAACTCCACGCCGTCGTGCCGTGGCTGACCGGAAAGCTGCGCCACCACGTCGCGCAGCAGGTCGTCGACATTCACCAGTCCTTTGCTCACCGTCATTCGCCCGGCCTCGACCTTGGCGATGTCCAGCACATCGTTCACCAACGAAAGCAGGTGCTTGCCGTTCTGGTTGATCCGCTCCAGGTACTCCAGCTCGTCCTGCGTCAGCTTTCCGGAGCGGTTCTTCTTCATGACGTTGGCGAACCCGATTACCGAGTTGAGCGGCGTGCGCAGCTCATGGCTCATGCGCGAGAGGAAGTCGCTCTTGGCGCGGTTGGCGGCTTCGGCACGTTCTCGGGCGGCGTTCAGGTCGGCTTCGTACTTCTGTTGCTCGCGCAGTCGGTCGATCAAGGCCCCCACCTGATCCGCGATGACGCTCACCATCTGCGTCTGCCGCTCGTCCGGCGCCGGCGCCCGCTGCATGAAGAAGGACAGGACGGCAGCAATTCCGCTCTCCGACGGCACTGGCACCGCGAGCGCCGACTTGAAGCCGCACTTGGCCGCCATGATCACGCGCGGCGACAACTCCGCTGAAACGCTCGCCAGGCTCCGGAACCACTCCACAGATTTGGATTTCCACGCCTGCCCCGGCAGCCCCTGTCCGTACGCCAAGGGTCGCGCGGCGCCCTCCGCCGCCAACTGAGCCGCGTCCACACCGGGGGCCGAAAACGTCGTGAACAGTTCCAGACGCGGCGGCTCGCCCGTGGGCAGCCACGCTTCACCGTAGCTCCACCCGGTCGCGCCACACAACGACTCCAGCGTCTGCGCCAGCGCGGAATCCAGATCCCTCGCCGAACTGATCGAGAGCGTGATGGTCTGGAGCAGCCTCATCGTCGCCTCGTCGTGGCGCCGCTCGGTGACGTCAGCGCCCAGGCTGGCCGTGCCCTGCACCTCGCCGGCGGGCGAACGCAGCACCGTGTGGTCCCACGAAATGGTTCGGCGCGACCCGTCCCGCACGACGATCTCTCCCTCGGTGGACGGCGGCACGCCGCCGCTCGCCAGGGATTCCACGAAGCGCTGGCGCGATTCGTCGCCCGGCACGCCGCACTTCTCGAACCAGTTCTCGCCGATCAGCTCGGCGCGTTGCCATCCCGTGAGCGCGCAGACCGCATCGTTCGCGAACGTCACCGTGCCCTGCGCATCAACGCCCACCGCGATCAGGCGTACGGTCTCGAGCGCCCCGCGGAACCGTTGCTCGGACTCGCGCAGCGCGTCCTCGATCTGCTTTCGCTCGGTGACGTCGCGCGAAGCGCAGATGATCGCGCCGAGCGTCGCAGCCTCTTTCGACGCTGAGCGCGCCGTTGTCTCCAGCCACGCGTATTCGCCGGTGTGCCGGCGGCATCGCCAGATGAGCGAGACACCGGCCCCACGCCCATGCAGCGCCCGGCGCCACAACCCGGCAAGGGCGCTCTTGTCCTCGTCGTGAGCGAATTCGCCAAGGTCCTTTCCCGCCATCAACCCGGGGTACTCGCCAACAAGGCCGGCGAACACAGGCGACGCATACTTGATCCCTCCCGTCGCATCGTGCGTGGACACCATGTCGACAACATGTTCCGCGAGGAGACGCACACGGGAGGCGCCCTTCTCCGCTTCGGCCGCGCGCCACTGCCCGCGGAGCACGACCGCGATGAGTCCCGCCGCCACCAGCACGGCCGCGATCATGACGAACATCGAGGAGGGGGGCACTGAGCGCCTCGGGCCCTGGACTCGGGGGGTGAGTGGCCAGGGACGGGATCGAACCGCCGACACGCGGATTTTCAGTCCGCTGCTCTACCAACTGAGCTACCTGGCCCAAACAGAAAACGGAATGTAGCGGTCGCGCTTTCATGGGCAAAACGACGGTTGGGTTGTCGCCCGTTGGTAACGCGATCGGGACAATTCTAGCGCTCGCGGCATGGCCAAATCACTGGTACATTCTGGAGTGTTTCTCGCGCCGCGACGCTCCCCGTACCGGCGCTTGCGAACAGTGAGTGCACCCCATTCCCTGGATTCCGTCACCATGATGAGTACTCGCAGTCTCGCGCTCCTCGCGCTCTCCCTGTTCGGTGCCGCGTCGCTCTCGGCGCAAGGCATCACCTCAGGCGCCGTCAGCGGCACCGTTACAAACCAGCAGGGCGCCGGAATCGCCGACGTCCAGGTGACGGTCACGAACGCATCGACGGGTTTCTCTGTCACGGCGACCACTCGCACGAATGGCTACTACTTCGTTCAGGGCCTCGAAGTCAGTGGCAACTACAAAGTGGCCGTTCGCCGCCTCGGCATGGTGCCGCAGACGCGAGATGGCATCGTCGTCGGACTGTCCCGCACAACGCGCGCGGACTTCGTGATGGCGCAGGCCGCGCAGGTGCTGACTGAAGTCGTGACCACCGCCGCCGCAAACGAGGCCGAGTTCAGCCAGACGCGACAGGGCGTGGCCACGATCGTCGTGGACAGCATCATCCGTCGCTTGCCCACGTTGCAGCGCGACTTCATGGACCTCGTCAAGCTCACGCCGCAGGTCGTGCCGGGCGTGAACACCGGCGGCGGCCCCAGCGCGGCCGGCGGTTACAACCGCCTCAACAACTTCACGGTGGACGGCGCGAACCAGAACGACCGGTTCAACCTCGGCTCCTCCGGCGGCCAGCCGGGCGGTGCGACGGGCGGACGCATCATGTCGCAGGAAGCCGTCAAGGAGTTTCAAGTGATGTTGAGCCCGACGGACGTTCGCTACGGCAACTTCGCGGGCATGATGGTGAACGCGGTGACCAAGAGCGGCACGAACACGCTCGGCGGCGGCATTGTCTACGCGTTCCGCACTCCGGATATGGCCGCCAACATTGACGCCATTCGCACCAGCGGCTTCGACGTCAAGCAGTTCGGGGGGTACATCGGCGGCCCGATCATCAAGGACAAGCTGCACTTCTTTGTCGCGCCCGAATGGCAGGCGCGGACGGACCCGACTTCAGGAACCACGGTAGGCGATACGACGGCCTGCGGCACTGGCAAATGGGTCGGTACCAGCGCAACGCGGGTCTGCTCGGATTCGATCGCGCTCATTCAGGCCATCTTGGGCGGCACGACAGGGTTTGGTTCGGCTGCGAACGTGGGCACCGCGGGCGCTTTCCCGCGCAAGAATCCGCTGCTCAACATCATGGCGCGGCTCGATTGGTCGATCAACGCGTCCAACCGCGCAGTCTTGCGCGTCCTCGACAACACTGCCGAACAGGACGAGTTGTCGCGCAATGTGCAGAGCTTGCAGGCAAACCCGACGCAACAGAGCTCTGGCATCCGGCTCACGTCCAACTCGTTCTCGCGCGAGGCCAAGAACAGGTCGATCGCAGGCCAGCTGTTCACCAACCTGGCCAACGGAATGTCGAACGAGTTCCTCATCGGCTACAACACGGTGGGTGACAAACGCATTGTCCCGGTAACAGCGCCCGAAATCTCCGTGGGTGTCACGCCCATCGGTGGTGCCGCCAGTTCGGTCGCGGTGACCGCCGGCACTGAGCGTTTCTCGCCGGGCAACGACCTGCAGCAGAAGATTTTCGAATTATCCGACAACTTCAGCATCCCCTACAAGACGCACACGTTCACGGTGGGCGGCCGGTTCGAAGCCACGGACGTCTACAACTACTTCCTCAGCGGCGCGGGCAACGGTGCGTGGCGCTTCACGTCGCTCACCCAATTGCAGAACGCCGCGGCCACCCCGGCAACCAACTTCGCTGCCGGCTACGCATTCTCGTACGCCAATGGCGGCGACATAGCGGCCAAGTTCAAGGGCAACCAGATCTCGCTTTATGCCCAGGACATGTGGAACGTGACGCCGACCATCACGGTCACCGGCGGCATTCGCATGGACCGTCCGAGCTTCAAGAGCGCCCCGCTCCAGAACGCCGCTCTCACGGCGTTGGCTGGAGCCGCCGCCACTTCGGTCACGTATGACGGCCGCACGGTGAACATGGCGCAGATCCGCACCGACAACGTTCCCGATGCGGCGCTCCTGTGGTCTCCGCGTATTGGCGTCAACTGGGACGTTGGCGGCAAGTCTGAGACCCAGGTCCGCGCCAACGTCGGCATATTCACTGGTTTCACGCCGTACATCCTGATCGGCAATGCATTCAGCAACACCGGCATGGGCGGCGTCACGGTTGGATGCACGGTGGCAGGACAGGTTCCCCAATTCACGACGGATGTTTCGGCTCTGCCGAAGTCGTGTCTGGGCCTGCCGGCTCCGACAGCTGGCGCTGCCGGTACCGTCGGCATCAACGTCACGGATCCGAACTTCAAGTACCCGCAGAACTTCACGGGGACCTTCGGCGTGGACCGCAGGTTGCCATATGGCATCCTGGGCACGTTTGAGGCGCTGTACCGTCAGGATATCAACGCACTCTACATCCGCGACCTGAACCTCAAGGGACCGCGCACCGTTGGTGGTGTTTCGTACAAGGACGTGCACGGCCGAGTGATGTACGCGGACACTATTACGGTCAGCACCACAACGGGCAACCTGACTGTCACGAACGCCAACCAAAAGCGTATCCTCACCAACGGCACGCCGGTGGTGAACTTCAGTGAAGGCGCCATCGAGCTCACCAACGCCAAGGCGGGCCACAACTACTCGCTCATGGGTCAGGCCCGCAAGCGCTTCAACCGTGCCTTCGAGCTGACGGCTGCCTACACCTACACGCAGGCCAAAGACGTGCAGTCGCTCACGTCAGACCGCGCCATTTCCAATTGGCGCTTCGGCCGTCAGCACGCGGGCTATGAGTACGACCCTGAAGACGCAACGACGTCGAACTTCCAGCGCCCGCACCGCTTCATCGGATACGGCACGTGGACCGGTCCGTGGAAGAAGTACCAGACGGACGTGACGTTCTATATGGAAGCCATCTCGGGCATTTCGATGACATACGTCACCAACAACGACATCAACGGCGACGGCGTGGGCGGTAACGATCCGATCTACGTGCCGCGCGATGCCGCTGACGCAGCAGAATTTCGCGTCGGTACGGGCATTGGCCCAGCATTCGCGCTCAGCCCGGCCACCGCAGCCAGCTTCAACAAATTCATTGAGCTTCAGCCGTGTCTCGACGAGCAGCGCGGCTCGATCATGAAGCGCAACAGCTGTCAGGGTCCGATGCTCAAGCGCATGGACGTCTCGGTACGGCAGTCCCTGAGCACCATGGGCATGGGAGCCGCCACTCTGCAGCTGGACGTGTTCAACTTCATGAACCTGCTGAACAAGAAGTGGGGGCAGAACTGGTTCCCGGTCGGCGGCACGTTCAACAACCAGACGGTGCTGCAGACGGCGTCGCGACAGGCCGGCGCGCTAAGCACCGCGCTCTGGAACTACAACGTGCCGACGGCCGTGTTGAACGCGGTCAACAACACCAACTCTCCGTGGGCAAAGAGCACGACCTCAACAGCGAACAACTACCAGATGCAGCTCACACTGCGGTACGCGTACTAGGACTGTCGTCCTGAGCGCAGTGCAGGGGCTCCTGTAGTCCTGATCAACACGGGCCCCCGGCGAAAGCCGGGGGCTTTGTGTATTCAGGGCAGTCGTCGCGCGCCGATCGTTGCCGAAATGGTGCTCTTGATCCCGCCGCGCACGTTGAAGTCGCCCACGACCTCCATCCACTTCGGCTTGCACGCCTTGGCCAGGTCGTCGAGGATGCGATTCACCGCCCGCTCGTAGAAGACGCCGTCGTTTCGGTAGCTCCACAGGTAGAGCTTGAGGCTCTTGAGTTCCAGACACTTCTTGTCAGGCACGTACGTGATGAAGATTGTGCCAAAATCGGGCGCCCCGCCTTCAAGCTGCTCCAATTCCTTGGCGTCAGTCTCGATGCCCCCGACGGGGCACAGCGACGTGAACTCATCGCACTCCATGCGAATCTCGTAGCCCCTCTTGGGGTATGGATTGGGGAAGGTCTCGAGCAACTGTGGTTTCGGCATGACTCAAACCTGTCTAGTTACCGGTCACGAGTCACTAGTCACTATTGCGCTGGCGCAAACGCGTCGCCGGACCTATACTGAATTCAGGTCGAGGCTCTCTGCGTCGACCATCGCCATCGGGAGAACGGCCTGATGGCAACGCCCCGGGGGATATCCCCCGGGGCTCTTTCTTTGCTAACGGTCGCGCAGCTGACGAGAGGTCTCTTCCAGCAGCCGCTTCTCGGCCTGCGTCAGGCTGCTGAGCCCATGGCGTGAGATCTTGTCCAGCACGCGATCGAGCTCTTCGGCGTGCGATTCGTGGGACGTATGCCCCTTGCCCATGTCGGCGCGCGGCGAACGCTTCGCGATCGCAGCCTTGCTCTGCGCCACGATCTCGTCCACCTCGTCGCGATTGCGCGACCGTGACGTGCGCGGCGTGGCGCGGGGGCTGATGTCGTCACCAACGTCCGGCGCCGGCGACACGCGCTGACGCAACTGGTCCACGCTCATCTGCTGCGGCTTCTTGAGGTACAGGAAAGCGAACGCGACCCCACCCAGGTGCGCGAAGTAGGCCGTTGATCCGCCGCCGACCACGCCACGGAACAGGTCCAGCGCAACGATGAGCGTCACGAGCGTCAGCACACGCATCGGCAGCACCGCGAACAGGTAGATCTCGTCCTTTGGCCACTGGAGCGCGTACGCCAGCATAGTGCCGTACACCGCTGCTGAGGCACCAATCATTGGACCGCCGCTCCCGAGCACGGCGTGGAACGCCGCGCCCCCAAGTCCGCTCCACACGTAGAAGAGCGCGAAGCTCTTCGGACCCCACAACACTTCGAGGCGCGGCCCAAACATCCACAGCGTATACAGGTTGAGCGCCAGATGCAGCAGCCCAGCGTGCAGGAACATGTAGGTGAACGCGGTCCACCACGTCGCCGACAGCGGTCCTTCGCGGAACGCGAACAGCGCCGAGAGTTCGGACGGCTGCACGATCGTGGCCTGCAGAAACGCGACCGCGACATTGATCGCGATCAACGCCTGCACCACGGGCGTCATCCGCGGGCGTTCAGCTTCCTGGGTCGGGCTCCAGCTCATCGTGTTCCGGTCGGCGGCGGCAGCCGCAATGACAGTCGCACGTCATTGTGCACCGGCGCGGCCCGCTCCACCAGTGTCACCCAGCGGCGGTCGCGATCAATCGGCGTGTTGTGTGGCGGATGGATCACGATCCGCGCCTTCGCACTCGCGCTGTGTGTCTGTTCCACAACACGCAGCATCTGCGCATCGCTGGTTTGATCGCTCGGCGACAACACGAGGGCGTGCTCCACTCCTGCGTCCGCCGCCACCTTGATGGTCTCGAGTGCGCGCTCAGCCATTGCTTCCATCGTGGTCCCTTCGAGCGTGACTTGCACGAGCGCCAGGTTGCGCGTGATGGTCGCGACACCCTCGGGCCGCTGACCGTCCACATCCAGCATCACCGGCAATGGCCACGGGCCCTGCGCCAGCGCTGTCTGCAGGAACTCCAAGTTGGACAGCGGATCGCGCCCGCCGATGGAAATCGAGTGGAAAATTGTCCGCGAAACAGAGCGCTTGACCTCAGCCGCGATGGCGGCCGCGGTGTACATCGTCGCGGTTTCCGCCTCGGCGGCGAAGCGAACGAAGAGTTGGCGCCGACCGATCCATAGGCCCTGTGCTTGCAGGCCGGTGGGCACGCCCGCGAGCGCAGCAGTGGGTCCGGAAGGCTGTGCCATCAGCGCTGCGCCTCGAGCACAATGCGCTCACACAGCGTCGGAAAATCGATTCCTGCCGCCTGCGCCGCCTGCGGGACCAAACTTGTTTGGGTCATTCCGGGGAGTGTGTTTGCTTCGAGACAGAACATGCTACCGTCTTCCGTCATACGAAAATCGATCCGGGCACAGCCCTTGAGCTTCAGGGCCTGAAACGCGCGCCGGGCAAGGTCCTGCGCTTCCCGGGAACGCTCCATTGGAATCTGGGCGGGAAATATCTCTTCGGCCATCCCCACCGTGTACTTGCACTCGTAATCGTAAATCTCGTGCTTCGGAATGATCTCGCCAACGGGTAGCGCTTCGCCGCCAAGGATACCGACGGTAAATTCGCGACCTGCGATGTACTGCTCGATCATCACTTCGTCGTCGTGCAGATACGCCTCGGCGATCGCCGATGCGAGATCATCCCGCTTGCGCACCACGGACAATCCCACGGTTGAGCCCTGCTTCGACGGTTTCACGACGACCGGCAACGTGAGCCGTCCGAGTTGCTCGTCGATCGGTTTGTCGCGGTCCGCCATGGCCCAGTCGGCTGTCTGTACACCGGCGCGCCGAAAGAGGTGCTTGGACACGTCCTTGTCCATTGCCAGCGCGCTGCCGAGTTGCCCGCTGCCGGTGTAGCGAATGCCGGCCATGTCGAGCAGCGCCTGGATCGTTCCGTCCTCACCCATGCCGCCGTGCAGTCCCAAAAACACGACGTCGGCTTCCTTGAGGCTGGGCAGGGCGCGCAGCATCTGCGGCAGCGTCTGCTCCGCCATCTTCGCCAATTCTTCACGCGCGGGTGGCGTCGTCTTCACGACGTTGCCCTTGGAAAGCAGTGCCTTCTCTTCCTTCGTGGTAAGCGTGCCGCGCGCCGTGTCGAGCGTGACAACCTCGTGGCCCTTGTCGCGCAGCGCCGCGGCGATCCTCAGCCCGGACGCCAGTGATACATCGCGCTCCGAGGACGTCCCGCCCATCAACACCGTGACTTTCACTTGGTCATCCCGAGGGAGCGAAGCTCGTTCTGCTTTGTCATCCCGAGAGAGCGGAGCGACCGAGGGATCTGCAGTATGCTCATCTCGACATCAAGTACGAGAGAAGATCGGAACGCGTGACAATACCCGTGACCTTGCCGTTTGATCGCACGAGCACGGCGGGGGTCGACTTTGAAAGGACCTTCGCGACACTCTCCGCAGGCTGGTGATCCTCCACCATCGGGAACGGCGCGTCCATCACCTGAGACACCGTGGCGTCGAGGAGCTTGGCATCTTCGAGGGCGCGCGCGGTCATCGAGTAGTCAATCACGGAGCCGACGCAATTGCCGTTGTCCATCACTGGCAGCTGCGAAATGTCGTGCAGTTGCATCAGGCGCAACGCTTGTCGCACCGTCTGGCCCGGCGTGACCGAAACGATCTCGGTCTTGTGGTCTGACTTGCTGCCGAGAACCTGGCCAAGCGGCGTGTGGTCCGCCTCGAGCAACTGATTCTCGCGCATCCACTCGTCGCTGTAGAGCTTGGACAAGTAGCGCTCGCCGGTGTCCGGCAGGATCGCGACGATCAGTGCCTTGGGATCGTCGAGCTTCTTCGCCAGTTGCAACGCCACGTACATGATGAGGCCGCTGGAGCCGCCAACGAACAGGCCTTCCTCTCGCGTGAGCCGCCGCGCCATGGTGAACGATTCCTTGTCGGTCACGGTCACGAAGTCGTCGATGACCTTCATGTCGAGCGTGCCGGGAATCTTGTCCTGCCCGATGCCTTCGACCTTGTAAGGCGCGCCTTCGGGCTTGGCCATGCCGTTGGTGCGCCACATGTCGGCGAGAATCGATCCAACGGGATCGCCGGCAACGACCTGCACGTTCTTGTTCTGCTGTTTCAGGTAGCGCCCGACGCCAGAGATCGTACCGCCCGTGCCAGCGGAGTACACGAGGTGCGTGATCTTGCCGTCCGTCTGCTGCCAGATCTCCGGACCCGTCGTGGCGAAGTGCGCCTCTGGGTTGGCGGCGTTGTAAAACTGGTTCGCCAAGATCGCACCAGGGGTGTCGTGCGCAATGCGCTTTGCGGTTTGCAGGTAGTTGTCGGGATGGTCCGGTGGCACCGCAGTGGGCGTGATGATCACTTCAGCGCCGAACGCCTTGAGGAGCCGGACCTTTTCCTGCGACATTTTGTCCGGCATCGTGAAGATGCAGCGATAGCCTCGACGGGCAGCGGCGATCGCCAGTCCGATGCCTGTGTTGCCGCTGGTCGCTTCCACGATGACGCCGCCGGGCTTGAGCGACCCGTCCTTTTCTGCTCGCTCGATGATCGGCAGACCGATCCGGTCCTTGATGCTGCC
>JANNRQ010000071.1:0-21707 GCA_031401495.1 Gemmatimonadota bacterium | reverse complement strand
GGCACGAGCACGATCAAGTTGCCGAGCACGACGGAAGCGACAGCGGCCTGCCACGTCCAACCGCGGTCGACCAAGCTGCTCGCAAGCGTGTAGGTCGGAATGCAGATGGCCATGCCGATCCAGAGGCTGGCGATATGCCACCAGGTCCAGGTCCGCGCGCTCGCCGAGACTGGAGCTAAGTCGGGATTGGTGAGCTTTGGGTCGGCTGGCATTGAACTAGGTACTAAGTACTAGGCGGCGGCTTCGCCGCCGATTGTCGGATTGCCGCGGTTGTTCCAGCCGGTTCTCAGGCCCGGCGGTCACCGGGCTCGTGAATCCGTGAGTCGGCGTGCCGCAGGCACGCCGCTTAGTACTTACGACGTAGTCCATGAGCAGTTCACATGGTCGCCATCGCCCTGTCCAGCCGCTTCATAGCGTCATCCATCTCGGTTTTTGTGATGAGCATCGAGGGCGCCATGCGAATCACGTTCCCGTAATGCCCGCCCTTGCCAATGAGCAGTCCCTGCTTCTTCGCGGCTTCCATCAAGCGTGTGGCGCTCTTGGGCGATGGCACTTTGGTCTTGCGGTCCTCAACCAGCTCGATGCCCTGCATCAGCCCCATGCCGCGTACGTCGCCGATGATGGGATACTTCTCGTACATCGCCATCAACGCTTCGCGCATCTGCTTGCCGCGTTCGGCGCTGCGCTTGGGCGTGTTCTCGCGCCGCATCACGTCGATGGTTGCGTCCGCGGACGCCATGGTCGGCGGGCTGCCGCCAAACGTCGAGATGGTGAGTCCCGTGAACGCATTGGCCACTTCTTCGGTCGCGATCGTCGCGCCCACCGAGAATCCGTTGGCGATGCTCTTGGCCATCGTCATCACGTCCGGCTCCACGCCCCAGTGCTCGATGCCGAACCACTTGTCGCCGGTGCGGCCAAAGCCCGTCTGCACTTCGTCGCAGATGAAGATGCCACCGTATTTGCGCACGATGCCGACGGCGATCTGGAAATACTCCTTGGGCGGCGTGATGAATCCGCCGACACCCGCGATCGGTTCAGCGATGAACGCGGCCGGCTGACCATTGGTCTCCGTGCGGATGAGTTCGTCCATGTCCTGCGCGCACTTGATCTCGCACGACGGGTACGTGAGCCCCAGCGGACAGCGGTAGCAGTACGGCGAGAGCGCGTGCTTCACGCCCACCATCTGCGTCGGGATCAGACGCCAGTTGGCGTTGCCGCCGAGCGAGAGCGCAGTGAGCGAGCGGCCGGAGTAGCCGTAGCGGAGCGCGATGATCTCCTGTTTGCCCGTGAAGAGCTTGGCGACCAGGATCGCCGTCTCGTTCGCTTCGGTGCCGCTAGCCGTGAAGAAGCTTTTCTTGAGCTTGCCCGGCGCGATCTTGGCCAGCTTCTCGGCGAACTTCACGACCGGCTCTGTCGCGTACAGAGACGACGTGTGGCCCAGCGTTTCGATCTGCTGTTGGATGCGCGAGACCACCTCGGGGTGACAATGGCCGACGCCGAGTGTGAGGATGCCGCCAAAGAGGTCCAGGTACTCGCGTCCGTCGGCGTCCCAGACCCAACTGCCCTCGCCCTTGGTGAGGACGATGGGCTCTTCGTAGTAGTTGGTGACGCAGGGAAAGAGGAACTCCTTGTGTTTGGCGCGGACGCTAGCGGCGTTCACCGCCTTCGGCATCGGCGTCGCCGCTTTCTTGCCGTTTGACGCGCTGGCCTTGGCGCGTTTCGTAGCCCGCCCCTTTGCGCTGGACCGTGCGCCCTTTCTTGACTTTGTCATTGGCCGAAATTGCAGCTTCGCCCGAGATACGGGAAGACGCGGCGGCGTGCGCCGCGGAACCATCACCTTCCAGGTACCGGCACGACTGCCCAGCGCTCGCAGGTGAACTGGCGGGCGATGATTGACCCGATGGCGTAGCCCGCTACTCCGGCCATCGGCGAGATCAGCAGCCCCCAGCCGGTGTCGTCGGTAGCAATGACAACCGCTGCGAGGATGATGCCCGACAGCAGGCCCGGCAGGATGCCAGAGCAACGACGAATGCCGGTGCTTCGCTCCAGCTTCTCGATCCAGCCGTGGGCAATCGCCATGCGTGTGTCGTTCATGGGTCGAAGGACAAGCGTGTCTTGTTTACGCTCCATGACTATCCCGACGATGGGCTTGCCCGACACAGTGGGCGCCGTGACGCGCACGCGGTCACCGCTCGCCGCGCCAAGTATCTGAGCGGCGGCGTTTCCGGCACCGATCGCGAGGGCGACCAGGACCAGCAGCAGTCTATACAAGGGCATCATGGCAGTACGGTGAGCCGTGCAACGCGTGTGACGTCCAGGAATTGGACTCGCAGTTCGGCTTGCCCGGCCTTGAGTCCCCGAACCTCGAGCTTCGCCCGCTTGTCGACGTCGGCCGCGATCCGAAGCGCGAGGATGGTCGTGTCGCTCACGGACACCGCCGTCGGCCAGCCGACATAGAGGTTCCCGGCAGCATCCTTGAGCCGAACCGAAAGGGAAGTTGTGCTATCCACAAGCAGCGCGTACGGCAGCGTGGCATAGGAAAAGAGGTCGATATCGGTGATCGCAGCCGAGTCCGCGACGATAACGTTGATCGATTGAGTCCCCTTCTGCGCGAAGGCCGCTTTCAAGATGACACTTCCCGGGGCGGCTGCGCGCAGCAGCACACTGGTCGCGGAATCATCGAGCGCTTCTATGGTGCCTGGCTTCAGGATGACTGCGACGGAGTCATGCGGCAGTGTCCAAAACGCGAGCACGTTGCCCGTGTCGTCCGCGCCGCCGCAACGATAACCATTGGTGCACGCGACGAACCGAACCGTGTCGCCGCGCAGCATTCGCACGTTGCCCGGGCTGGCGAAGGGCGAAGGTCCGCAGCCGCCGCCCGACAAGCTGCATCCGCCGGAGCCGCCGTCGCCGCCGCCGAAGCCGCCGCTGAAGGGGCCGAGACCGGTGTAGTCTCCACATCCGCTAACGGCGACGGCGACGATTGCGAGCGCTGCGCACTTGCGTGCGCAGGTCACGGGACCACCGTCAGCACTCGCGTCGCGGTCACGCCCAGGAACGTGGCAGTGACGCTCGCCTTTCCGGGGCTGAGTCCGACAACACTGATCTCCGTCGCTCCCTGATAGCCTGCCTTGAGCGTGACGCGGAGAATGGTCGTGTCGCTGGACGTGAGACTTGTGGGCGCGCCGCGAAAAATGGTGCCCCCGACATCCCGCAGTTGCAGACCAACGATCCGCGTCTGGCTGGCTCGAAGCGAGTCAGACCCGTACAGCGGCAACTCGATCGACTTGATATCGGACGAGTCCGCAACGCGAATCGACACCTGCGGCACGTAATAGCTGCTGCCGCCTTTCGAGAACGTCACGGCCACCGTCACACGACCGGGCGCGACGCCGCGCACCAACACGCTGGTCGCAGCCGGCACGAGTATCGCCGATTCGCCACCCAAAAGCTCAGCAACGCTCGAATCCGGAACGGTCCACTTCGACGGCACGTTGCCGGTTGAGTTCGGCAGGTAGCAGCTCTGGGTCCCTCCGCAGGCGCTGAACCTCACCGTGTCGCCGCGAAGTACGTTCGCGCTCCACGGAGCGACCGTGGTTGGAGCTTCGCAGTTCGTGGTGCAGCCGCCGAAGCCGCTGCCCCAGTCGAGGTCTGGTCCCATGAAGTCGAAACAACCGGCAGTGCCGGTGAGCGCGGCAAGCAGTGCTACGGGGAGATATTTGCGTGACGTGAACATGGTGAGCCTCCGATGCGTGTGGTGTTCGCACGCAATCTCTGGCTCAACACCCGACTAGCGCTTCGTACTTCTTACGTAGCGCCGAACGAGTATTACGTACGCCTCAAGGCACGCTCTAACCGTGTGTGGCGTCTCGGCTTAGGAAGCGCCCGCGACCGATGGTCCCGACGAATTTTCCGTTCTTCGCCTGCACCTGCCCGCGCACCGTGACCGCGGTGGGGCGACCGATCTTTTCCATGCCCTCGTATCCGGAGTAGTCGGCCTTGGAGTAGCCCTTGGTGAACGTGCCCTTGGCCTTGGGGTCGTAGACGACCAGGTCCGCGTCACTGCCGATCTTGATGGTGCCCTTCTTCGGATACAGGCCGAAGATCTTCGCTGCGCTCGTGCTGCCCGCGTCAACGAAGGCGTTGAGCGAGAGCTTCCCGGCGGCGACACCATAGGTGTGCAGCAGGTCCACGCGCTCTTCTATGGAAGGGATGCCGTTGGGAATCCTGGTGAACGCGTCGCGGCCCATCTCTTTCTGCTTGGGCGTGAACGGCGCGTGGTCGGTGCCGACCGTGGAAATGATGCGCGACCGGAGACCGCTCCAAAGCGTATCCTGATGTCGCTTGTCACGCAGCGGCGGCGACATGACCCACTTCGCCCCCTCGAAATTCGGCCGCTCAGCGAACGTCTTGTCGAGCACGAGATGCGGCGCCACGGCCTCGATCCACACGTTCACGCCGCGCATGCGCGCGTCCAGCGCCTGCATCACCGCGGGCGCGCAAGAGGTGTGCACCGTGTAGACGTGCGCGCCGGTGAGCTGGGCAAAGGTGCAGAGGTGATTCACGCCACTCGCTTCCACGGCGATGGGACGCGACGGCTCGTGCCATTCGGGGCCGCTCTTCCCTTCCGCGAGCAGTTTCCGCTGCATCGCGTCAACCGCTTCAGCGTTCTCGCAGTGCGCAGTGGTGATGACGCCGAGTTCTTTGGCGAATTGCATCGCGGCGTAGAGGTCCGCGTCCGAGAGGTCCAGCGCCCCTTTGTACGCGAGAAACACTTTGAAGGAGGCGATGCCGTCGTCCACGATCTTCTTGAACTGGGGCCGCGCCTTGGCGTCGAAACGGACGACGCTCATGTGGAACGTGTAGTCCACAGCCGCCTTTTTCTTCGCCTGTGAGCGCCACAACTGGTACGCGTCCCACGGGTCATCCTTCGGGCCCGGGCAGATCATTTCGATCAGCGTCGTCGTGCCACCGGCGAGCGCCGCTTTCGACGCTGACTCGTAGTCGTCCGCGGCGTACGTGCCCATGAAGGGCAGGTAGATGTGGACGTGGGGATCGATGAATCCCGGGAGGACGTACTTCCCCGCGGCGTTGATGACCTCGGTGCTCTTGGGGAGCTTCTTGGCGTCGATAGCCTTTTCTATGCGCGTGATGGTTTCGTCGGCGCAGTAGATGTCTGCCTTGTAGTCGTCGTCGGCGGTGATGATCCGGCCGTTCTTGATCAGCAGCGGCATGCGCGCGAAAGTGCGGCCCGCAGAGAGGCGTTGCAAGTGGTCGCCGCGCGATGGGGGCACCCACTTCCTCGCCAAATTGCTTTCCCGCCATAATATCCAGCGTCCGTACTTGGCCTAATCACTCCAGGAGAGTTCCGTGCACGTCACACGCATCATCGCCGCAACCTCGGTCGTCCTGCTCACCAGCTGCAAGTCGGCCTCCGCCCCGGTGAACCCCATTGGCTCGTTCATGCTCACCTACGCCGGTGCCAACAGCGGCAACTGGTCCGCGAATGGCGCGTTCTCCGAGACGCCCCTCACGCGGCAAACGAATGCCTGGGCCGCGTCGGACCTCGGCACCAACACCGTGTTCACGAACTCGATGGTGCCGCGCAACGCGACGAGCCACGATTTCGCCCTCCTAACGATTCGGCGTCGGACCGTGGGCACTGAGACACTGACCGCTGGCTGCAGCGGCACCTGCTCGCGCCTCTACATCATGTTCGGCGCACCCAACTCCGGCACTGCCGGCGCGCTCTTCATGATGGAATGCACCATGACCGTGGGCACGATCACGATCTCTTCGATCTCGTCCACGCGCGTGTCGGGAACCTTCAGTGGCACGGGCACGTGCACACCGGGGATGCAGGCGGGGGGATCGTTCACGGTGACCAACGGGACGTTTGATACGGCGATTCTGCCGAACGTCTAGTGACGCAACAGACTGCGTCATAGGTATCAGGCGGCAGGCCTTCGGCCCGCCGACTCGCAGATTCCTCAGTTTGTTCCAGCGGGTTCTCAGGACCGGCGTTCATCGGGCTCGCGAATCTGACAGTCGGCGGCGAAGCCGCCGCTGACTACCTGGTACGCATTACGGCAGTTGAGCGACCAGATCTCCATAGGAATCGGGTCTGCGGTCGCGATAGAACTGCCACGTGCGCCGCACTTCCTCGATCATGTCCAGATTCATGTCGGCGATGACGAGTTCGTCCTTCGTCTCGCTGCCGGTGGCGAGGAAGTTGCCGCGCGGGTCCACGAAATAGCTCGTACCGTAGAACTTGCCGATGTTCCACGGCGCTTCGGTGCCGACGCGGTTGATGCAGCCCATGAAGTAGCCGTTGGCCACCGCGTGCGCGGGCTGCTCCAGCTTCCACAAATACTGCGACAAGCCCGCCACGGTAGCGCTGGGATTGAACACAATCTCGGCGCCGTGCAGTCCCAGTAGTCTCGCGCCCTCGGGGAAATGTCGGTCGTAACAGATGTAGACGCCGATCTTCGCGTACTTCGTCTGGAAGACGGGATAGCCCAGGTTGCCGGGTTTGAAGAAGAACTTCTCCCAGAACTGGTTGGTGTGCGGGATGTGGTTCTTGCGGTATTTGCCGAGTAGCGTGCCGTCGGCGTCGATGACCGCGGCGGTGTTGTAGTAGACGCCGGCCATCTCGCGTTCGTAGATGGGCACGATGATGGCCATGCGATGCTTCTTGGCCTTTTCCTGGAACACCGTGACCGTAGGTCCGGGAATGGACTCGGCGATGTCGCACCAGCGCGGGTCCTGCGACGGACAGAAGTACGGCCCGTTGAAGATCTCTTGCAGGCACAAGATCTGAACGCCGCGCTTCCCGGCTTCGTCCACCATGGGCAGATGCTTGTCGAGCATCGCCTGGGCGACCTTGGCGACGGGCGTGGTGGCGTCGTTGATCGGATTGCTCATCTGGATCAAACCGCCGCGCACGATGCGGCTGCGTTTGATCACCGTGGGAGCGGAGTTGATCGCGTGCGTCGGCGTGATGACGCGCTTGATGACCTGGGGTGCTTGGCGCTTCGTGCTTCGTGTCTCGCGCTTGGCGCGCGCGGTCGACCTCGCCTTCCTGGCCGGCTTTTTCGCAGCGGCCCGCTTCGGCTTCTTTGTGCGCTTCATGGGCCGAAAGTGCGGTTCACAGCGGGGAGCCACAAGGGGTTCGCACGCGGGTCATTTTCACGCAGATGACGCGGATGACGCGGAAATAGCCGATCGTCCTGCAATCTTTGGACACGTTGTAAGTGCAGAAATAACAACAACTTGTCGCTGGGTGGACCGCGCCGATTCGGCCCCCGTCGCGTCACGCACGAGACACGAGGTTGTCGTACGTTTGATGGCAATCGTAGGTGGGGCCCATACTATAGATTGGCTTCGCTCCCGTCTCCCTCTCCGTGACTGAACTCAAACAGCAAGTCCAGCACGCACTTGGGGACTACTACCGGCTCGACGACGAGCTGACGGGCGGGGGCATGAGCCGCCTTTTCATGGCGACGGAGGTGTCGCTCAACCGCCGCGTCGTGGTGAAGGTGTTGCCGCCGGAGTGGGCCAGCGAGGTGAGCGCGGCTCGCTTCAAGCGCGAAATGGAAGTCGCGGCACAGCTTCAGCACCCGCACATCCTTCCGGTGCTCGCGGCCGGCGCGCGCACCGGCCTGCTCTACTACATCATGCCGTACGTGGCCGGCGAGTCGCTACGCGCTCGTCTCAAGCGCGACGGCGCGCTGCCGATCGCGGACGCACAGCGCATCCTGGCCGAGATCGCCGACGCCCTGGCGTTCGCGCATGAACGCGGCGTGATCCACCGCGACATCAAGCCGGAGAACATCCTACTCGAAGGCCGCCACGCCGTGCTCGCTGACTTCGGCGTCGCACGCGCGCTCATGGAAGCGCGCACGGACACCGAGCGGCTCACCAGCACCGGTTCGTCGGTCGGCACTCCCGGCTACATGTCGCCCGAGCAGGTAGCCGGAGACCAGATCGACGCGCGCGCGGATGTGTACGCGCTCTCCGTCGTCGGCTACGAGATGATCGCGGGCAAGGCGCCGTTCACAGGGCCCAGTGCTCAGGCCATCCTGCGCGCCCACATGTCGGAGACGCCGGCTCTGCTGCGCACGTTGCGCCCCGACTGCCCGGAGGCGGTGGAACGCGCCATCGCGAAATCGCTGAGCAAGGAACCCAACCAGCGCTTTGCGTCGTCGGCTGACTTCCTTCAAGCGGTCAGCGGACCCGGCGCGTTGTCGTCACGGCGGCGGTTCGCCGTACCGCCACGCGTCATCGCGATCGGCGCGGGCGCGATCGCGGTCGTCGCACTCATCGCCGCGTTCGTTTCCTCACAGCGCACGTCAGGCGCGATCGTCGCCCGGGTGGCCGCCGCTGCGGATTCCGGGCGCCTCGACGAGGTGGCACGTATGCTCGACACAGCGGGCGCGGACGTCTCCGACGGCAGGTTTTCGGGCATCGCCATCAAGGTCGCCGGCACGTTGCAACTCGATTCGTTGCCGCCTGGGCTGACAGCGACGGCAACGCGGGTGAGCCCCATTGCCGGTTTCGCACAGCGTCGCGCCATTCCACTCGGCCGCACGCCGCTGACGCGATCGCTGGTCGCGGGCGAGTACTTCCTGCGACTGACGGGCGCCGGAGCGGACACGCTGGAGCGCGTCGTCAGCGTGCCGCGCGCCACGAATACTGTTGTCGCACCGAGTGGGGGTACTGCCTCGGCCGGCATGGTTGCGGTCACGTCGGGTCCCGCGCTTCGCAAAGGCAGCGTTGCCGCGTTCGAGATCGGGAAGTACGAAGTCACGAACGCCGAGTATCAACGCTTCGTGGACGCGGGCGGCTACCGCGACAACGCGCATTGGCCGGACTCCATGCTGGTGAACAAGAAGTGGCTCGATCGCGCGGCTGCGTTGGCGCAGTTCGCGGATCGGAGCGGATTGCCGGGGCCGCGCGGATGGTCCGGCGGCAAGCACCCTGCGGACCAGGCGCTTCAGCCCGTGGTGTCCATCACGTGGTACGAGGCGATCGCGTACGCGCAGTGGTCAGGGACACAGCTCCCAACCGGACCGCAGTGGTGGCGGGCGGCGCTGGCCGACGGCAAGGACCCGTTCCCGTGGGGCACGGATGGACTGACGGTGGAGCAGCGTGCCAATTTCGGGTTGGGAGGGCCGGCTCCGGTGGGCAGCATGCGGCTGGGGGTGAGCCCTTTCGGCGCACACGACATGGCGGGCAATGTGCGCGAATGGTTGTCGGACATGGTGGACGCGCGCCGTCGCACAGTGGTTGGTGGATCGTGGCAAGACCCGACATACATGTTTGAAGCAGATCATGCGGAGACTTTCGAGCCCGGATACGCGAGTCCGGCGATTGGATTCCGCGTCGTCCGCACAAAGAACGCACCGAAGTAGATGACGTTTCGCCGGAGGAACGTGTCCATGAGAATTCGAACGATCGCCGTGCTGCTGGTCCTGAATGCCGCCACCGCGATGGCGCAACCGCCGTCAGACCGATGGCTCGTGAAACCGGTGGATGACCGCACGTTCGCGGCGTTCAAGTCGTTCTACACCTACGACCACAATTTGCCGCTCGACTTGAAGCTGCTGGAGCGCGACACGGCCGGCGGCATGAGCATCCAGCACCTGAGCTACACGAGCACGCCGGGAATCCGCGTGACTGCGCGCGCGTACTCGACGACGTCTGGCAGCTCACAGCGACGAGCGGCGCTCATCGTGTTGCATGGTGGAGGCGGACCCGGCAAGGACGGGGCGGGCATCAAAGCCGTGAGCGATTATCTGGCGCGCGCCGGATTCCTGGTGCTGGCAATTGACATGCAGTTCTTCGGTGAGCGTGCCAGCGATGTGCTCACGTCGTTCACTGAGGCCGAAAAGCACGACAAGCTGTACAACCAGCCCGCTGCGCACCTGGCGTGGGTGATGCAGACCATCAAGGACGTGGGCCGCGGTTATGACCTGCTGGTGTCGTCGATGGACGCAGACCCGAAGCGTGTTGGGATCGCGGGCTTCAGCCGTGGCGCGGTGATGGCCACAATCATCGGCGGCGCGGATCAGCGATTCGCGGCGGTCGCGGCACTGCTCGGTACGCATTTCGACGCGCTGGAGAAGGCGCACGAAGCGGCCGCTTGCCCGGCGAACTACGTAGGGCGCATTTCACCGCGTCCGCTCTTCATGATCAACGGCGAGAACGACAGCGACCACTTCAGGAACGAGGCGGTTCTGCCGCTGCAGCGACTGGCCAAGGATCCAAAAGAGTTCGTTTGGCTGCCGATGGGCCACACCATGCCGCGCGAGGAGTTCCCGCGCATCGCGAGCTGGCTGCAAACGAAGCTGCGGTAATGCGTGCCCTCAAGTTGATGGCGCTGGCGGCGGCAGCCGCCTCGTGTGTGCCACCTCGCGTGAGCAACGCGCAGGCGCCAAGGGTGCCCGGCGACCAATGGCTCACGAAACCGGTGGACGACCGGACGTTCGCGTCGTTCAAGGCCTTCTACCAATACGACGCCTCGCTGCCGTTGGATGTGAAGGTGCTCGATACGGACTCCAGCACTGGCATCGTAAACCAGCACCTCACGTTCCAGAGTACGGCCGGCGTGCGCGTGACGGCGCGGATGTACTCGCAGGTCGGTTCGGCGGGAGTTGGACCGGGACTGATCCTGGTGCACGGCGGCAGCCTGCCCGGAAAGGATGGAGCCGAGCCGCGGTTTTTGGGTGATTTCTTCGCGCGCGCCGGATTCCGCGTGCTGGCCATCGATCTGCTGTACTACGGCGAGCGCAACACCGGGCTGCTGACGACGTTCGCGGACGCGGAGAAGCACGACAACCTGTACAACCAGAAGGCCACGTACCTTGCGTTCGTGATGCAGACCATCAAGGACGTCGGACGGAGCTTCGACCTGCTCGCGTCAGCCGGCGCCGATCCGAAACGCATTGGCTACCTCGGGGGAAGTCGCGGCGGAGTGCTTGGCGCCATCGCTGGCGGCGCCGACAAACGCATCGCGGCTGTCGCGCTGGTGCACCCAGGGCACTTCGACTACCTGGAGAAGGACCACGAAGCGGCCGCGTGCCCGGCGAATTACATCGGACGCATCGCACCTCGGCCCTTGTTCATAATCAACGGCGACGCCGACATGATCATGCTGAAACATGAGTCGGCGCTGCCGCTTCAAAGGCTGGCTCGCGAACCCAAAGAGATTGTCTGGTTGACGTCGGGGCACGCGTTTCCGCGCGACGAAATGCCGAGGCTGGCAAGCTGGTTTCACGCCAAGATGCGTTGAACCGTTCTCGGCGGCCCGCTGCGCGGCTTGAACCGTTCTCGGCGGCCCACTGTGCGGGCCGATGAAGTGCTCGGCGGCGCCTGCGGCGCCGATTTGTCGTAGGCTTGCGTTCAACCCGGCAGCATCGCTTGCCCCAAGCCTGCGATGAATCCGCCGTAGGTGGCGGGCAGCGGACGACGAGCGCACATCTATAAGGAAGGGGTGCCTGGAGCCGTTCTGGCTCGAGATTGTTTTGTCAATACGCATGTATTGACGTTGCATGGTTGGCGACCTAGGTTCGGGATCATGCAGGCCAAGACTCAGCAGCTGCAAATCCGGGTCACGCCGCGGGAGAAGGCGACGATCAAGCGGCTTGCCGCGGCCGACGGTCAGGATCTCTCTTCATATGTATTGTCGCGCGTGGTGGCAACCGAACCGGACCGGTTCAGCGCCATCGTTCGTGCGCTTCGCAGCGAGCAGGATCGCGCGTTCGCGTTCGCCGAGTTGAGCGACTTCCTGGCCAAGCAGACTCCGGCGTCCTTCGCTGGTGCCGTTGCGACGGTGGACTTGGGCGGCTTGTCGGCGTCGACAGCGAACTATGCCGCCGCCATGGTTGAGCACGCGGCGTCGCGGTTGGGCGTTTCGCCTCCTGCCTGGTGCGCGACGGTGGAGCCCAGCGAGGAACCGTTTTTCGCGACGACGCTCAAGGGCCTTCGGCCGTACCTGCTGCAATCGTCGCCGGTGGCGTTCAAGCGGCGCAACATCTTCGTGGATTCGAGCGTGGGAGCGCGGGTGTAGCGATGGGCGATCCGGTCAAGTTCACGGCCGCCGACATCGAGCGCTTGTTCACGCTCCTGAACGACGAGCTGGCGGCGAGCGAGACGCAGGGCGAGGTATTCCTCGTTGGTGGCGCCGTCATGTGCCTGGCGTTGCATGCACGCGCTGCCACACGCGATGTCGACGGCGTGTTCAAGCCCACGAAGGAAGTGCGTGAAGCCGTCGCCCGCGTCGCCGCCAAAGCCGGCGTGCCGGACACATGGCTCAATGACGGAGTCAAAGGCCTGCTCGGCAAGTTCGGCGCGTTCGATCGATATCTCGAGCATTCCCACCTCAAGGTCTACGTCGCGCAGCGCGGGTACTTGCTGGCCATGAAGTCGGTGGCCATGCGTTTGGGCGCGGAGTTTCAGGACGAGGACGACGTGCGGTTCCTGCTGCGGTCGCTCAACATCACGTCGGCATCCGAGGCGCTCGCGATCGTGGAGAAATACTTCGACCCATCTCAGGTGCCTCTGAAGACGCGTCTGGCGCTTGAGGAGATGCTGCCGGGCCGGCAGTGATGGCTGGCGTCGGACCCCTAGACCGGGATTGGACCCATCGGCACGAGCAGTTTCAGGTTGAGATCCACGCGAAGGTTGAGGCCCTCAAGCCCGATGGCGCCGAGTAGCACTTTGTCGCCTGGTTCGGCGAAGGCGACGACAGTTGGGCCGTCACGACCCGCGGCGTACAGCATGGCAAATCCGACCTCGCGTTCGAGGACGCGGCCATCAGCGGTTTCGAACCGGTCAACTCGCACGGCCGGAATGCCAAGATCCACGAGGACGCGGCGTGGGATCCAGCTGTACTCGGAGCCGGTGTCGACCATGACATCAGTGAGCTCACGGCGCCGCTCCGTATCTGTCAGCGATGAGATCTGGAGCGTGGTACGAAAGATTCCCATGTCGTCGATCATATGCGGGCCTCCAGAATGAGCATCATCCAATGATTTCTCGGCGTACCAGTCCTACGCCGAGCGTACCTTCGGTGCCTAGGCCGAGTCAAGAGCGGTGCTCGCTTGGCGAGCCGGATTGACGTTCTCGGCGGCGCCTGCGGCGCCGATTTGTCGCAGGCTTGCGTGGAACCGGCGGCGCCGATTTTGTCGCAGGCTTGCGTGGAGCCGGCAGCATCGACTGTCGCAGGCCTGCGATGAATCCGGCGCGAAGCGCCGGCCGAGAACGAAATCGGGCCGAAGGCCCGCCGAGCACAGTTCGTTAGGGCACTGCTCCTGAATCCGACAGAACAGTCCGGTTCGATCGATAGGGTTGGAATGCCCTCCCCCAGTCAACGCCGATGACTTCGAGGCGAATCTCGGCGCCGTCCACATGCACGACCACATAGTGGTACGGGTTCTCGCCGACCTCGGCGCCGGGGCGCACGAGGTTCTGCACGCGCACTGAATCGCGCCCGCCGTCGATGCGATATTGTCGCAGATCGGGGTAGCCCTGGAACGTGTAGATGGGCGCGCCGCCACCGCCGCTTACGACCTGGTCCATGCGACGCATGCGGCCGGTGGAGTCGCGATAGCGCTCGACCCAATGTTCGTAGAGGTGCTCGTGTCCCACGAACAGCAGCTTCACGCCGTGCGTTCGGAACAGCGGCATGTAGTGCTTACGCAGTTCGGCGGTAGGTCGCTCGATGATCGCGCCGCCGTGCGGCCCGGTGGAGTACGCGGGGTGGTGCATGAACGCGATGACGTTCACGTAGCGGCGCCGGTCCAGTCCCTCGAGCTGCTTCTTGACCCACGCGAGCTGTACCGAGTCTGCCGCGATATTGGAGTCGAACGCGAGAACGAACGTGTTGCCGTAGCCGAACGCGTACGTCGGGTAGCCGTCCAACCGGCGCGCGTTCCTGTCCGGCGGGATGAGGGCTTGCATCGCCCGGAGATAATTGCCCAGCGCGTTGCGGCGGGCGGGATTGTTGAGGTCGGCACTGCCAGTGACGTCGTGATTGCCGGGCGCGAGGAAATACGGGATGCCGCCCTCGCTGGTGATGCGGTTGATGAGGCCCACGAAGCTCACGTTCCACTGCTTGGGGTCACCGCCATTCACCACCGCGTCGCCGCTTTGGAGCACGAAGCGAATCGGGCTCGCGCTGTTGGCGCGCGCGCGGATGGTGTTGAGCATGGATTGAACGACGAGTCCGTGCTCGTACTGCGGAGCGACGCCGTCCTGTCGCCCGCGCGTGTCGCCGTAGGCGATGAACGAAAATCTGGTGACGTTGGCGCTGGCCGCTTCGGTGGGGAGCGGATTGCGCGGCGCCATGATGGCGACAACCGTGGTTGTGTCGCGGGCGACGACCTGCGCGGATAGCGCGGTCGCGAAGGCGGTGGTGGCGATGGCAATGAGACGCATGCGGGGTAATGTGCGCCCGAACGTCACAGTTGCAACACGTTAGAATCCGGCGTGACCAAGGAGCGAGCGGTCGCGGTTGCGCTTGTGGGCGCGGGTGCGTGGCAGTGCATCGCGCAGGGCGAGGCGATCAACGCCGACGGCATCAGCTATCTGGACATGGCGCGCCAATTCGCGTCGGGCGACGCGTCGCCGATCGCGAACGGATACTGGAGCCCCGTGTATCCGATGATCCTGGCCCTGGGGATGCGGCTGTTCGGATGGATGGGCGTGCGCGAGGTGTCGATTGCGTACGGCATCAACATCGCGCTGATGCTGTTGGCCGCGCTTGCGTTTGGATCGCTGCTTCAGGCTGTCATTCCGAGCGAAGCGAGGAATCTGCTTCAGGCCGTCATTCCGAGCGAAGCGAGGAATCTGCAGTTCCATCCTCGTCGCTTCGGCGATCGATGGACGCTCGCTGCCGCATGGGCTCTGTTCGGCTGGATGGTTGTGCGGATGATCAGTGTCGCGAGCATCACGCCGGACATGCTCGTGGCCGCGCACCTGTTTTGCGCGAGCGCGATGATCGCCCGTCGGCTGCGCGGCGAGCTGACGCAGCGCGAAGTGCTCCTGTTCGGTGTCGTCGTGGCGAGCGCGTACTGGACCAAGGCCGTGATGTTCCCCGCCGGCATCGCGCTGCTGCTGGCGTATGCGTTTGCGTCCCGCCGGCCGCGCGAGATTGCCGTCGCGTTCGCGGCGTTCGGCGTCGTCGCGTCACCGTTGGTGATGGCGCAGTCGCAGGCGGCCGGCCGTTTCAGCACGGGAGAGACCGGGCGGCTCAACTATGCGTGGTACGTCAACGGCGTGAGCAGAGAGGGCGCTGAGCACCGCGCTGACGACGCAGTTG
Source organism: Gemmatimonadota bacterium (assembly GCA_031401495.1). Lineage (GTDB taxonomy): Bacteria > Gemmatimonadota > Gemmatimonadetes > Gemmatimonadales > Gemmatimonadaceae > DASPMP01. Next base: position 6,385 of record JANNRQ010000071.1, on the reverse strand, counting down.
TCGTGAACCGGGCTGCGATTGCGCTGACGTCTGTTGCAGGCGCAAAGCTCTACGCCGACAGCATGCCGGGGACGTTTCCGTACTGGTACGATCCGGCGTATTGGAATCCGGGCAGCCATCCCACATGGAACGCCGGTCAGCAGATGGCCGTGCTGCGCGTGACCGGGCGATGGTATCGCACGGTGTTGTGGATCCCCTTCCTGTTAGTGCTTGGGTTTGTTGTCTTGGCGATGGCAGCGCAGCGTCGGCCGAAGTGGTCGCTGTGGCCGCTGCTCTGGGGTCCGGTGGCGCTGATGACGATGTACGCGCTGATCCACGTGGAGGGGCGATTGGTGGGAGCATCATTGATCGTCGCGTTCGTGGTACTGCTCGCGATGGCCGATGCGGACGAGAAGGTGCAATCGCATTCGCGCGAGTGGCTGTTGGCGGCGCTCGCTGCGTTCTGCGTGTGGGAGGCCGGCGCGCGCTTGGTGCGCGGACCGAGGCTGGGCGAGAGTCGCGATGCGTCAGGCGTCGCGGCGGCGTTGCATGCTGCTGGTGTTGCGCGTGGCTCGGACGTCGCGGTGATTGGGACGTCGCCGTTGGACATGGGAGCGTATTGGGCGCACGTGGCGGGCGTTCAGATAGTGGCGACGATTCCGCCGAGCGAGTTGTCTCGGGAGACGATGGCCGCGGTCGCGGCCGAGTCGTGCGCGCATGGCCGCGCGTTGCGCGCATTCGTTGGGCGCGACTCGTCGTGGGCGCAGGCGTCAGGCGGTGTCGGCCTTGGTGACGGATGGTTCACGTGGAGGACCGCCGACGACTGCACAACGCGGCGTCAGTGACCCGGCACCCATCCCTGCTTCGAGCTACCGCTCTGTCAGACAGCCGCGCGGTGCCGAGTGGGTTCCGGAATCTCGCGACCGGCTTCGCGGGCCGTATCAATCCACACCTTTATCACTTCGGCGGCGTTTGCGGCTGCCGCCTCTGGTGAGTCGCCATCCGCCATGCACCCGGGGAGATCAGGCACTTCAACGAGAAACAGACGATCTTCGGCACTCCAGTAGATCACGAGTTCGTACTTGTGCGCTTCAGCGTGGTCCATCAGCGGGCCCTCCAATCACGGTCAGGTGATACATGAGCAAGATAGCGCGCACCTGCCGCACTTGATACGACTTCGCGGATCCATCCCGAGGTTGAAGGACTACTTGCTCTCGAACGCCGGGTCGCGTGAACGAATGATGACTGCCCCGGACTCGCATTGTGAATCCGAGCAGCTGGAGCATCGAGCACAACTCAGGGAAGCGGATGTTTTCGTCGGAATGGCCGGACAGCACCTTCGCCAACAGTTTTCGAGGACGTGACACCGCGCGCTCCGCTGAGACGCGTCATAGTGGTACAAATCGGCCCACGACCCTCATCAAACCGTTGCGGGCCGTACCAGATGCCAAGTGGCATTTGAAGCCCATCGATCAGTCGCGCGGCACTCAAGGCGGCACAGTTGGCCCGGCTGAACGCGCCCGCGACGCTGCATCCCATTCACTGGGCCGGGTTCGTGGCATTCGACGGCGGAGCGGGCGCGCGGCGATGAAGTGCTTGGGACGACAATGATTTGATGATGCCCCAAGCCACGACGATCACATCGTGGACTGGTGCATTGCTTCTCAAACGCCGAGCCGAGCAGATTATGGTCATGCCAGCCGCACAGACGGATTGGACGGTGGACATGCTCGACGCCCTGGAGGACGACGGCCAGCGTTACGAGCTCATCGACGGAGTGCTGTACGTGACTCCGGCGCCGTCGGACGTCCATCAGCTAGTGGTGTCATCGTTTCGCGAACGACTGCATGCGTACGTACGCCCGACCATGCTCGCGCGCGTGCTCCAGTCGCCCGCGGACGTGCGCAAGCCGGATCGCAAGCGGAACAGGGTGCAACCGGACGTCTTCGTGGTGAGGCTGACAGATGGCAAACGGCCGCCGTACCCATACAACCTGACCGACCTCTTGCTCACGCTTGAAGTGGAATCGCCGAGCAACGCACGCCTGAATTATCAGGTCAAGAAAGAGCTTTACCTGCGCAACGGCATCGCGGAGTACTGGGTCGTCAATCCAATCGCCCGCATCGTGTCGCGGTGGCGGAATGCGGACGAGCCGGGTGAGGTGTTCCACGCGCGCATGACGTGGCACCCCGAGGGAATGGCCGAGCCGCTGGTGATCGACCTCCCTGCGCTGTTCGAGGACGCACTGGGCTAGCGCGGTACTCGGCGGCTACGCGGCGGCCGCCGCAGCCGCCGGCACCGGACCGGCGGGCACCAACTGCTTCGTGACTACGTCAACGCGAAGGTTCAGTCCCTCCAGTGCGCGGGCACCCAGGAGCGTCATGTCGCCTGGTTCGGCGAAGACCAGGATGTCGGGCGCCGAGGTGCCGTGGACGTAGATGTTGCCATAGCAGACGTCGCGGTCAATTTGCCGGCCATCCGCGGACACGAAGGAAACCGATCGGCGCGGTGTGAAGCCCAGGGCGGCGAGCTCGGTGCGTGGAATCCAGGTGTACTCGCTGCCGGTGTCCACCATGGCGTTGGAGATCGTGCGAAACACCCCGTGCTGGAGCGGGTTCTCGATCGCAACGTCCGTTCGGAAGATTCCCATCTCGTCCAACATGTCGTGTTCCCTCGGTTCACCGTCACCATTACAATGCGGGCTGAAGCCTTGCATTTCCATTGGCACGGTGGACGAAAGACCGGCGGAGAACTTTTCTTGACGCTGGCAGTGGTGAGCGCTCAAGCTGTTACGCCCGCTTTCCTGATCGCCGTGCTCGACGCGGCATCCGGCTCTGTGACGACCTGAATGCAGACCCGAGCTCGGCACTGGATGCGCCGGCCGCGAGTGCTGCGCTAACCAACAGGTCTAGCGAGACGTCTGGATTCCCTGCCTCAAGTTTCGCCATGCGCGACTGGCTGGACTGCAGCCGATCGGCGAGCTGCGTCTGGGTGAGGTTGGCCCGTGTGCGGACAGCGCGTACGAATCGGCCCAGTGCGACCCGAACTTCGACGAGAGCGGCCTCGACCTGATTGAGGCCGAGGAATTCACTGGTTGAGCCGGCCAGCCATCCCGCGGCGGCAAGTCTCCTTCTCTTCCGAGCGTCCATGGTCAGTCCTCCAGTGTTGCTGCGTCGTACCGCTGCAGCCGACGCTTGCATTCCACAACGATTCCGCGCGGTGTGACTCGTGTTGTCTTGCGAAAGACCGCCAGTACACGGAGGTGACTTGATTTCGCCTTGCAGCCAGACGAGCGGCTTGTCCCTGGTTTCCACGGGGAATATATGTCATTTCTGACATACGGTGGTGGCATCAAACTGTCGCGACTCGTACAAGACAGACTCACCAGATTCTCGCTCGGCTCACTTCACCTCCGATGGCGCGCGACAACCGGCCCAGCGCACGCGCACCCTGCCAGAGCCAACCGGTGGTCGCGTCCTAGGCTGGCCTGGGCTTCCGGTCCACGTGCCGCATGGCGGGAAGGTCGTCGTCATCGTCCGCCGCACGCACGTCCGTGGGCTCCAGTTCCACGAGCGCCTGCGTATAGCCTGACGCGCAGACCAAAACTCGGCTTCCATCGCACCCGTGTAGCGCATTGGATGTATTGGAAGATGGCTGTGTTTAGCCAAGCTTGGTACTTGCATAAATTGTTGTTATTGAATGACTTACATTGGTGATTGCATAATCGTCCGTGAAATGGTTGATTATCGTCCATGACACGGACGAAAACACTTGGGAGAGCTGCCGCAGCTGTGCTCTCACGCCTTCTGGCGAGTTTCCCAGTGGTGGTAGTGAGCGGTCCACGGCGGACAGGAAAAAGCACACTGGTACGAACGGCGCAGCCGTCGGCGTCTTGGAACTACCGGTCTCTCGATGACTCGGCCACACGCGACGCCGCGCACATCGCGCCGGATGCCTTCGTCGCTGCCGCCCAGCCTGCGGTAATCGACGAAGTGCAGCGAGAGCCCAACCTGCTGATCGCCATCAAGGCGCTTGTAGACCGCGAGCTTCACCCTGAGCGCGGACAGTTCGTGCTCACCGGGTCGGCCGACATCCTCAATCATCCAAAGGTCACGGAGTCCTTGGCGGGCCGAGCGGCGTACATGCGGATGGGTCCGCTAACGCAGGGTGAGTTGCGCGGTGAGGCGCGCACCGGAGTGTGGACTGAACTGTTTGATTCGGCGCCGACATCGTGGGCGGCCATGCTCACGGGTCGCGCGGTTTCGCCGATGGACTGGCGCGATGCCGTGCGACGTGGCGGGCTGCCCGAAGTGGCGTTGGCCGACACTGACGCCGAACGTGCCGACCGGCTGTTGGCTTACGTGGACACCTACATGGAGCGCGACCTGCGCGATCTGGCCCATGTGGATTCACTTCCGGACTTTCGGCGCGTCTTGCGGGCGCTGGCGCTCCGCACCGGGGGGTTGCTCAACTCGGCCGAAGTTTCGCGTGACGTGCAGGTATCCGCGACCACACTGAAGCGATGGATGGACCTGCTGGATATCTCATATCTTCTGGTGCGGCTGGAGGCATACACCAGCAATCGTACCTCACGCCTCATCAAATCTGCCAAGGTCTATTGGGCAGACTCCGCGCTCGGATTGTTTTTGGGGGGCGCGCCCGATCCCGAAGGCGTGCATCTGGAGAATCTCATCCTGGCGGACTTGCTGGTGTGGCGCGATCTCCAGGCGCCGCGGCCGTCCGTGATGCATTGGCGGTCGGTCAGCGGACGTGAGGTGGATTTCGTCATCGAGCGCGGCAAGCGGGTGATCGCCGTGGAAATGAAGGCGTCAACCAACCCTTCGGCGGGCGACGCGAAGCATTTGCACGCCTTTCTGGACGAGTACAAAGACGTGGCCGCCGGAGCATTGTTGTTGCACGGTGGCGCCGACGTGGTAGCGCTGACTGACCGGCTGGTGATGGCGCCTTGGTGGCGAGTGTTGTAGCCCCACAACGCAAAGCCGAAGATGGCAGATTCCCCTATGCAGCTCACCAAGTCCCTGTACGTCTCAGGCGTGCAGTGCCACAAGCTGCTGTGGTGGAAGGTGAACGAGCCGCTGGCCACAGAGCTTCAGCCGGACAAGGTCCTTCAGGACCGGTTCGATCAGGGCGGGCAGGTTGGAGCGCTGGCCCGTGAGGAATTTCCGGGCGGGGTGATGATCGACTGGACGGGCAACTCGATCGCTGATCGGCTTGCCGAGACCAGAATGGCCCTGGACAGCGACGTGCCGGCGATCTTCGAGGCGACGTTCGAATTCGACGGCGTCCGCGTTAAGGTGGATTTGCTGCTCCGCAGTTCAGGTCACGGGTCACAAGTCACGGGTAACGCCGTCGAGTGGACGCTCATTGAGGTCAAGATGACCTCGTCGCAGAAGCCCGAGCACATTCCGGACGCGGCGGTGCAGCTATACGTGCTCGAGAAGTGCGGCGTGAAGGTGAGCGCGGTGGAGATCATGCACCTGAACGGCGAGTTCAGGCATCCGGACACCAACTCGCTGTTCGCGCGGACTGACGTGACCGAGGCGGTGCGGGCGGCGCAGGCCGGGATTCCGGCGGAGATCGCGGCGCAGAAGGCGGCGCTGGCGGGCCCCCTGCCCGACCGGACGATCGGCGAGCACTGCGGTGAGCCGCGTGACTGCCCGTTCATGAAGCGTTGCTGGCCTCAGAACGCGGACCACATCAGGAAGTTGTACAACGTGGGCATCAAGCGCGCGTCGGAGCACATGGCCGCGGGCGTGCACAGTGTGTGGCAGCTGCCTGAGAAGAAAACCAAGAACGCCGTGGTGAAACGTCAGCTCACGAGCATGAAGGAGAAGCGGATGATCGTGGAGCCCGGCCTGAGTGAGGCGTTGGCGCCGTTCAGCGGCAAGCTCGGGTTCCTGGATTTCGAGACCATCATGCGCGCGGTGCCGGTGTGGGACGGGATGAAGCCGCACGAAGCCGCGCCGGCGCAGTTCAGCTATCACGAGGCCAACGGCGACGGCACGCACCGGCACGAGGCGTACCTGGCCGAGGGTCCCAAGGATTGCCGGGCGGAGCTGGTGGAGCGCATGTTGGCGGCGACGAAGTCTGCCGACCGCGTGTTGATGTACTCGGCGTACGAGAAGACCCAGATCCGCGGGTTACAGAACAGCGTGCCGGCGTTGCGGGCCGAGTTGGTGGCGCTGGAGGCGAAGCTGATCGACCTGCTGCCGGTAGTGCGGGAGAACGTGTATCACCCGGACTTTCAGGGCAGCTTCAGCATCAAGGCCGTGTTGCAGCCGATGGTGCCGGAGTTGAGCTATTCCGACCTGATCATCGTAGACGGGCTGACGGCGAGCGTGGAGATCGCTCGATTGCTATTCGTTTCGGGCAAGATCAAGGCCGA
>JANNRQ010000070.1:0-62700 GCA_031401495.1 Gemmatimonadota bacterium | reverse complement strand
CGACTTTTGAGTGCCGCTGCGCCGACGACACGAAGGACGTCGCGCTTGGTGACGTCGACCGCGGAAATGGTGCTGCCCGAGACCTCGCGTTCGAGGTCCCGCGCGATGGTTTCTACTTCAGGGAGTTCCGGCACGGCGCGAAAGTTCGCGCCAACCTATGTCCGAGCGGTACTGGCGACCTGAGAACTCGATTTTCGCTGCCGCCGACATGGCCCGCCGCTTGGCGTCTTCGATGTCGTGTCCGCGTCCCGTAACGGCCAATACTCGGCCACCGGAAACCACAAGGCGCGTGCCTTCAAGCTTGGTGCCGGCCTGGAAGACGCTCACCTCGCTTCCGAGTCCACCGGGAATGAAAACCTCGGCGCCTGACCAGGGTTTTTCCGGATACCCGGACGCCGCGAGCACGATTGTCACGGCCGCGCCGTTCACGCTCGCCGTCGCTGACGCGGGAATGCGGTCACCGCGTGCAATCGCTGCAAGCACCTCGGCAAATGGCACAGAGAGTCGCGTGGCCGGCAGCACCGCCTGAGTCTCAGGGTCGCCAAAGCGACAGTTGAACTCCACCACGCGCGGCCCTGTGGGCGTCAACATGAGGCCCGCGTAGAGCACGCCTGTGAACGGACGGCCACGCGCTGCCAACTCGGCAAGCGTTGGGCGCAGAATCTCCCGTTGGACGCGCTCCATCAACGCCTCCGTCGCCAACGACACCGGCGCGTAGGCGCCCATGCCGCCGGTGTTCGGTCCGCGGTCGCCATCCAGAAGGCGCTTGTGATCCTGCGCGGGCACGAGGGGAAGGGCGGTGACTCCGTCCGTCAGCGCCAAGACCGACAGTTCTTCGCCGGTCATGAACTCTTCGATGAGTACTTCGTGCCCGGCGTCGCCGAACGCGTTGCCAACAAGCATGTCGTCGATGGCGCGGTCCGCTTCCCGCAAGGACAGCGCGACGATCACGCCCTTGCCAGCGGCGAGGCCCGACGCTTTCACGACGACCGGCGCGCCAAACTCCCGTGCCGCAGCTTTCGCCCGCGTTACGTCGGTGCAGATCACCGCGCGCGCTGTGGGCACGTTCGCGACCCGCATGACGTCTTTCGCGAACGCCTTCGAGGTCTCGATCTCTGCGGCGGCGCGCGTTGGGCCGAAGATCGGGAGGCCTTCAGCGCGAAAGCGGTCGACAATGCCGGCGGCCAGCGGCCCTTCGGGGCCGACCAGGGTGAAGTCCGGCTTGTGCTGTTCGGCGAGCGCCAGAAGGCCGTCGATGTCGGTGACGCCCACGGGCACGCAGTGCGCTATCGCCGCAATGCCCGGATTGCCCGGTGCGGCGATGATCTCGATTGCGGCGTCATCCCGCGTCAGCCGCCAGGCCAACGCGTGCTCGCGGCCCCCGCCGCCCACGAGCAAAACCTTCATCCGCCGTTAGATGCTCCGCCGCTGGTGCCCGGACCCTTCATCGCCGCGGCGAACGCGTCGCGCGCCCGCGCCAGGATGTCACCCACGGTGGACATGGCTTCGCGCGCCTGGCCGCCGTAATAACCGGTGGCGTCCTCGAAGTCCTTGGAATACGGCGGCGGCTCGTCGCTGCGCTTCACGTACTCGCCGTTGAGGATCTTGTTGTAGTCGCCCGATTCGATCCACCGCTGCAGCTCGCCGGCGCGCACGGTCGCGAACGGATGCGTGCGGAACACGGTGTTGATGAACTGCCAGACCTTGTCCCATGGCCCGGCCATCGTCTCGTACTCTTTCGCCTGCGCGAGGAACGTGTCGAGGTCGATCGGGTCATCCATCTGCGCGCCACCGGCCAGCTTGAGGTGCACGCTCTGCGTTCCGCGCACGTCTTGCGTGCCGAGCAATGCGGCGCGGTCCGCCGAGAACTCCGACTTGCGGTACCACTCCATGAGCGCGAGTTCGAACGGCAACAATGCGAGTCCAGCGAGGATCGGGAGGTTGGCGAAGCCGATCGTGAGAAGGATGATCGCGAGCGTCGTGTAGGTCGGGTGCCCGCTCATGATGTGTCCGACTTCGTGCGAGAGGACCGCCCGGCGCTCGTCCTCGTCCAGAACTTCCAGGATGCCGGAGTTCATCACGATGAACGGCCGCTCGAATCCGACGGCCATCGCGTTGGCCACGGGCGTCTGGGACACGTACAAATCCCAGCGTTCGGGCGCGTCGAGGGTCTCGAGCACCTCGGTATAGAGCTTGTTCAGTTTCGGCCGCTGACTTGGCCCTACGCGGACGGCGTTGGCCAGGAACAACTGGCGCACGCCGCGCTCGCCCATGAAGCCCATCACGCGCCGGAGGACCTCGTCAAAGCCCGGCAGGGCGCGGAGAGCGTTCAACGCCGCACGGTCCGCAGGATGTTCCCAGGCGCGCGACGAAATGGCGGTGAGTTTCACGGTATCAGGCATGTGTCTCCCTACGCGGGGATGCCTGGAAAGTGTCTCACCGACCGGCCTTGGAGACGTGATGGACGCCGGTGCTCAAGGCCGTCGGAATGCCCTCGATGGCCTGTTCCAGGTCCGCCAGCAGATCCTGGGTCTCTTCCACGCCACACGAGAGCCGAATGAGGCCGTCCGTGATACCGAGCTTGAGACGGTCCTCCGGCGGTACGGAGGCGTGGGTCATCGACGCCGGCTGACTGATCAGCGACTCGACGCCGCCCAGCGACTCGGCCAGCGAGAAGATCTTCACCCGCTTGAGCACGTGGGCGGCCCGAGCCCGCGTGCCCAAGTCCAGGCTGATCATGCCGCCGAAACCCGACATCTGCTTCTTGGCCAGCTCGTACTGCGGATGGCTGGGCAGGCCGACATACATCACCGACTCGGCGCCGAACTTCTCCACGAGGAACCGGGCCACCGCACGTCCATTGGTGTCATGCTGCCGCATGCGCAGGTGCAGGGTCTTGGTGCCCCGCAGGGCCAACCATGCATCGAACGGGCCAGGGACGGCGCCCGCGGCGTTGAGGATGAACTGCATCCGCGTCGCCAGGTCGTCGTCGTTCACGAGGGCGATTCCGCCGATCATGTCGCTGTGACCGTTCAGGTACTTCGTGGTCGAGTGGTACACGATGTCCGCGCCCAGCTCGAACGGGCGCTGGAAGACCGGTGAAGCGAACGTGTTGTCGACGATGAGAATCGCCTTGCCGGCGTGCGCGATTTCCGCAGCCGCCCTGATGTCCGTGACGCGCATCATCGGGTTCGACGGTGTTTCGACGAACACGCAGCGCGTGTTCTTCTTCATCGCGGCGGCGATCCGGTCGGGGTAGCGGGTGTCGACGTACGTGAATTCGAGCCCGTAGAACTGCAGGATCTTGTCAAAGAGCCGGAACACGCCGCCGTACACATTCTCGCCGCAGACGATGTGGTCGCCGGCGCGGAACAGCTTCATCATGGAGTCGACGCAGCCCATGCCGGAGCCGAACGCAAACCCGTGCTTCGCTCCTTCCAGCGACGCGACATTGCGCTCCAGCGCTTCGCGCGTGGGATTCTTGCCGCGTGCGTACTCATAGCCCTTGTTCTTGCCGAGTTCCTCCTGGACGTACGTCGACGTTTGGAAGATCGGCGTCATGATGGCGCCGGCGAGCGGCTCGGGCCGCTGTCCCGCGTGCACGGCGCGAGTGCCAAAGCCGTAGGTGAGATCCTCGTCGTATGCGCGGGTCATGGCGTGGCTCGGGTTGGGTCGGTGGCCAAAAGATAATCGCGCCCAATGTGTCCGTCCGACGCGTGTAAGCCACAGACTGACACACACTTGGCCCAGCCATCCCTTGCGACGTAGGTTTGCTGTGAAGAACGGAGAGAGCAATGGGTCCAGCTGGACTGATGGTGAGCGTTTCCGGTATCCGCGGTCGGGTCGGCGAAGCGCTCACACCTGAAATCGTGGCGACATACGCGTCGGCATTCGGCGCATGGGCCATTCGGAAAACGCCGGGGCGCGCTGTTGTGCTTGGCCGCGACAGCCGCGTCTCCGGGCCGATGTTTCATCGCGTCGCGCTTTCCGCGCTGCAGTCCGTCGGTGCCAACGTGATCGACATCGGGCTCACGACGACGCCCACGTGCCAGATGGCTGTCGAGCACCACCACGCCGCCGGAGGATTGATGCTCTCCGCGAGCCACAACCCGATCGAGTGGAACGCGCTCAAGCTCATCGGCCCAACGGGCCTGTTTCTCGAGGCGAGCGAGGGCGCGGAGATGCGCTCGTACGTGGAAAATGGCATTCCACGCGCCACATGGGACACGCTCGGAACGGTTTCCCCGGACGCACAGGCGGCGGATCGCCACCTGGAGCGCATCCTCGAGATTCCGTACCTGGACGCTGCGGCGATCGTGAAGCGGCGCTTCCGCGTCGCCCTCGATTGCGTTCGCGGCGCCGGCGCGGTGATCGTGCCGCAGCTTCTGGAGCGACTGGGCTGCACGGTCACCGCAATCAACATGGAGCCCGACGGACGCTTTCCACGGGCGCCCGAGCCGGTTGCCGAGAACCTCGGCGAGCTCGAACGGCTCGTCCGGGAATCCAACGCGGACATCGGTCTCGCGGTCGATCCCGACGTCGATCGCCTGGCACTCGTGTCCGAGAAGGGCGTGGCGATCGGCGAGGACTACACGCTGGCGCTGGCGGCACTGCTTGTCCTCAAGCACCGCAAGGGCAAAGCGGTGACCAACCTCTCCACGAGTCGTGTGGTGGAAGACGCGGTGAACCGCGCCGGCGGCGAGTTGGTGCGGGCGCCGGTCGGGGAGATCAACGTCGCCGTGAAGATGCGGGACCTGGGTGCCGTGATCGGCGGTGAAGGGAACGGGGGCGTCATCCTGCCCGAGATGCATCTCGGGCGCGATGCGCCGGTCGGTATCGCGCTGGTGCTTCAGCTGCTGGCGGAATCCGGCAAGTCCCTGTCGACACTGGCATCGGAATTGCCCAAGTACGCGATCGTCAAAGACAAGCTGGACCGGCCGAAGGCGAGCCTCGATTCCGTGTACGCTGCCTTGCGGAGCGCATTCGCGGATGCGACGGTGGATATGCAGGACGGTCTTCGATTGAGCTGGAAGGACAGTTGGCTGCACGTGCGCCCGTCCGGCACGGAGCCCATTGTTCGGGTGATTGCCGAGGCGCTCACCGAGCGGGATGCCAGGGCGTTGGTGCAGAAGGCGAGGGTGCCGTTGGAGCAATTGGACGCCGCCGCGACGACCGCGGCGCGGTAAACAACCAGGATCGTTCAGTATGTGTGGAATTGTCGGATACATCGGGCCCAAGGTGGCGACACCAATGCTGGTGGAAGGCCTCAAACGGCTGGAGTATCGGGGCTATGACTCCGCCGGCGTTGCGACGCTGAACGGCAAGGGGCTCGAGACACGGCGCGCGGCCGGAAAGATCGCCAAGCTGGAAAACGCCATCCGGCTTGCCCCGATGAGCGGCACCATTGGCATTGGCCACACGCGGTGGGCGACCCACGGCGCGCCGAACGAGCGAAACGCGCACCCGCACCAAGACTGCACCAACTCGATTGCGGTCGTCCACAACGGCATTATCGAGAACGGGACGGCGCTGCGGCACGAGCTCGAAACGCGCGGCCACACGTTCACATCGGATACCGATACCGAGGTGCTCGCGCACCTGATTGAAGCCGCGTCCGAGGGCGGCGAGTCGCTGGAAGACGCCGTCATGGATGCGCTGCGCCTCGTCGAGGGTACGTATGGCATCGCGGTGATCTCAACCCGGAACCGCGACAAGATCGTCTGTGCGAGAAAGGGCAGCCCGCTGTTGCTGGGACTCGGCGAGGGCGAGTTCTACGTCGCCAGTGACGTGGCCGCGATTCTCGAACACACCCGGCAGGTCGTGTACCTGGATGACGGCGAGATGGGCATCCTGACGCGCGGGGGTTACGAAGTGCGTGACCTCGACGCCAATCAGGTCCGCAAGGGCGTGAGCCGCATCGACTGGGACCTGGATCAGATCGAGAAGGGCGGGCACCCGCACTTCATGATCAAGGAGATCTTCGAGCAGCCGACGACCATCGAGAACACGATGCGCGGCCGACTCGTCGTTGAGGACGGGTTTTCCAAGCTTGGTGGCTTGAACCTCACGCGCGACGAAATGCAGAACATCGATCACGTCGTGATCACCGCGTGCGGCACCAGCTGGCACTCCGGGCTGATCGGTGAGCTGATGCTCGAAGAGCACGCGCGCATCCCGACAGACACCGAGTACGCGTCTGAATTCCGTTACCGCAATCCGATCGTCACACCCAAAACGCTGTGCGTCGTGATTTCGCAGTCTGGCGAGACGGCGGACACGCTGGCGGCGATGCGCGAAGCCAAACGGCGCGGGGCGAAGACGCTTGGACTGGTCAACGTGGTCGGGTCGACCATCGCGCGCGAGGACGACGGCGGCATCTACCTCCACGCCGGCCCGGAAATCGGAGTGGCGAGCACCAAGGCGTTCACGAGTCAGGTGGCGGCGTTGGCGTTGCTGACGCTCAAGCTTGGCCGGTTGCGCGACATGTCCGTCGTTCGCGGCCGCGAAATCGCGCAGGCGATGCTCGAGCTGCCGGCGCAGGTAAAATCGATCCTCGACCGCGCGGAGGAGATCAAGGCGATCGCCGATCGCTTCGACCACGCCTCGAATTTTCTGTACCTCGGACGCGGCTACAATTTTCCCGTCGCGCTCGAAGGCGCGCTCAAGCTGAAGGAGATCAGCTACATCCATGCCGAGGGTTATCCTGCGGCCGAGATGAAGCACGGTCCCATCGCGCTGATCGACGAGAACATGCCTGTCGTCTTCATCGCACCGCACGACTCGGTGTTCGAGAAGGTCGTGTCGAACGTGCACGAGGTGAAAGCGCGCGGCGGGCGCGTCATCGCGCTGACGAGCCGCGCGGAGTCGTCGCTGGCCGGAAAGCTCGACTACGAGTTCCGGATTCCGGAGACGATCGACATGCTGTACCCGATCCTCGCGGCGATTCCGCTCCAGCTGCTGGCGTACTATATCGCGGCCAAGCGCGGGCTCGACGTTGATCAGCCGAGGAACCTGGCGAAGTCCGTCACCGTCGAGTGAGTCATCCCGAGCGAAGCGAGGGATCTGCAGTTGCAACGACCACCTACAGATTCCTCGCTTCGCTCGGAATGACAGCGTGAGGGTTCTCTTACAGCGGGTATCACGCGCGGAAGTCCGCATTGGCGACCGCGTCACCGGGAAGATCGGCGTCGGTCTGTTGGCGCTCGTGGGGTTCACGGCAACCGACGGCGGCGCGCAGCTCGCGTGGATGGCGGACAAGGTCATCGGCCTTCGCATCTTCGCGGATGCGGAAGACAAGATGAACCTGTCTGTGGTCGAGGCCGGCGGTGCCATCCTGCTCGTGTCGCAGTTCACGCTCTACGGCAACGCCGAGAAGGGTAGGCGGCCGAGCTTTATCGACGCGGCGCGACCGGAGCACGCGATCCCCCTGTACGAGAAGTTCGTCGCTCTGCTGCGAGCGAAGGGAGTCGCTGTGGAAACGGGTGAGTTCGGCGCCATGATGGACGTCGAGCTCGTGAACGACGGTCCCGTCACGCTGATGCTCGAGAAATGAGCGTGGCGCCCGTTCGGCCGCGGGTGATACTTGCGTCACAGTCCCCGCGTCGTCGCGAGCTCCTCACGCTCATCGGCATCCCGCACGAGGTGCGCCCCGCCAACGTGGACGAGACCTATCTGGCCGGAGAGGTGCCTGCGGCTCACGCCGAGCGTCTGGCGCGCGAGAAGGCGGCGGCGATCCAGGAAGCAGATGCCGTCGTCATCGGCAGCGACACCATCGTTGTCGTCGATGGCGATGTCCTCGGCAAGCCGGCTGACGACGCTGACGCGGAACGCATGCTGCGGATCCTCTCGGGACGATCGCACACCGTGATGACTGCGGTCGCCGTCGCGTGGCAAGGGCGAGTCCAGGCGAGCGTTGAAGAGGTCGGTGTGACGTTCCATCCCCTCACCGACGCCGCGATTCGAGCCTATGTCGGAACGCGCGAACCGATGGACAAGGCGGGCGCATACGGGATCCAGGGGTTCGGCGCGACGCTCGTGAAGCGCGTTGACGGCGACTACTTCGCCGTGATGGGCCTGCCGCTCCAGCGCATGGTGCGCATCATGGAGCAGGTGGGACTGCTCTACCGATTTGGGGCGGTCGAAGCGCCGTAGGTCGACTTCCAGCGGTCCACCGTGTCGAGCACGTTACGGACCGTGATGCGCGACATGCGTTCGTGCCGGTTCTCTATGGAAATTGGGTAGTCCTCGCCGGGATCGCCGTAGGCGTCAACCAGCAGGTCGTGGTACCGCCGGTAAGGTCCGGTGCGCTTGGGGTTCGTATAGCCCATCAGGCTGACCACGGGGCGCTGGATCGCCACCGCCATGTGGAGCGGACCCGTGTCGGGCGCGATCGCCAGTGCGCTGCCGTCGAGGATCGACACGAGGCGACGCAGCCCGCTGCCAAGCGCCGAGCGAGGCCGATGTCCGGCGCGGTCCAAGATCACTTGTTCGGCGGCGACTTCGCGCTCGCTTCGTCCCCCGACGAGGATCGGTTCGAGTTTGAAGTCGTGCCACAGCGCATCGGACACCTCCGCCCATCGCTCCGGCATCCAGTCTTTCTCGGGCTTGCTGGTGGCAATTACCATCGCCACTGACGGCCGCTTGGATTCGGCGAAAAACTCGGACTGCCATGCGCGCTCGTCGGCCCAGGGGCCGAGATCCCACTCGACCGGTTCAGCGGTGACACCGATCGATGTCAGGAACTCGAAGTACTGGTCCTGAACGTGCTGGTTCTCGTGCGCGGGGATCTTCCTGTTCGTGAAGAGCCAGTTGAAGTCGCGCGCGCGCGCGAAGTCGAACCCCAGCTTCACCGGCGCGCTCGTGAACGCCGTGACGATGCCGGCCTTGAAGTAGACCTGGAGATTGATAACGAGGTCAAACGCTCGGCCGGCGAGCTGGCGGCGGATATCGAGGAACCCGCGCAGTCCTGCGCCGCGCTCGAACAGGACTATCTCATCGACCGACCGGTGCCCGCGCACCAGCGTTGCTGGGGCGGGTTGCAGCACCCACGTGATGTGACAGCCGGGATTATGTCGCTTCAGCGCGTTGATGACCGGCAGAACGTGCACGGCGTCGCCAGCGGCGCTCATCATGACGATGGCGATGCGGTCGAGTCGTGGCGGTGCCATGGGGCGGAAAGCTAGCGGCGCCTCACGTGGAGGCGGACCTATATTCAGGCGCCATGTACTCCGAGATCTCCAAGTGCAGGATCAGCGGAAGCCCGAATCTCGTGACGGTCTTGTCACTGGGGGAGCAGTACCTCACCGGCGTCTTTCCCAAGTCGACCAGCGAGAAGCTCACCAAGGGCCCGCTCGACTTGGTGTGGTGCCCGGACAGCGGGCTCCTGCAGATGAAGCAGTCGTACAGCCTCGACGAGATGTACGGCGAGAACTACGGGTACCGGTCGGGCCTGAACGCCTCGATGGTTCGCCATCTCCAGCAGAAGATCGCGACGCTGGAGCGCTTCGTGAACCCGGGGCCGGATGACCTGGTCATCGACATCGGCAGCAACGACGCGACGTCGCTGAAGGCGTACAGCAAGACGAAAAAGCGCGTCGGCATCGACCCGACCGGCGTGAAGTTCAAGTCGTACTACACCGACGGCATCCGGCTCATTCCGGATTTCTTTTCGGCTGCGGCCTTCCGCAAGGAATTCCCGAAAGAGCAGGCGAAGATCATCACGTCAATTGCGATGTTCTACGACCTCGAGCGACCAATGGACTTCGTGCGCGACATCGAGGCCGTGCTGGCCGACGATGGCGTCTGGCACTTTGAGCAGAGCTACATGCCGAGCATGCTGCGCACCAACAGCTACGACACGATTTGCCATGAGCATCTCGAGTTCTACTCGTTCAAGGTCGTGAAGGACATGCTGGACAAGTCCGGCATGCGCGTGCTGGATGTACAGATGAACGCGATCAACGGCGGCAGCTTCGCGGTCACGGCGAGCAAGAAGGGTGCGAAGTACAAATCCAACGCGCCGATCGTCGATTGGCTGCTGCGTCAGGAAGAGGCGATGGCGTTGGACACGCCCAAGCCGTACCGCGAGTTCGAGCAGCGCGTCTTCCAGCACCGCAAGGATCTGCGCGCGTTGATCGACGCGTTGGTTGCCGATGGCAAGAAGATCATCGGCTACGGCGCCAGTACGAAGGGCAACGTGCTGCTCCAGTTTTGCGGCCTCACGCCGAAGCAGATCCCGTACATCGCCGAAGTCAACGAGGAGAAGTTCGGCGCGTTCACGCCTGGCACGAACATTCCGATCGTGTCCGAGGCCGAAGCCAGAAAGATGAAGCCCGATTACTTCTTCGCGCTGCCGTGGCACTTCAAGAACAACATTCTCGAGCGCGAGAAGGAGTACCTGGCGTCTGGCGGCAAATTCATCTTCCCGCTCCCTGAAATCGAGATCGTCTGACCATGGCCGACAGAAAAGAAGGGCTTGGCGAACTCGTGTCCCGGCTGGCGGCGACGAACATCGTGCTGTGGCACGAGGAAGACAAAGCGCGCGTCGCCGATGACCATCAGGTGGCGGCCGCCAAGCGCGCCGTCGACAAGCTGAACCAACAGCGCAACGACCTCATCGAGAAGATCGACGAGGAATTGCGCGGTGTGGCCGCTGCCGCTGCGTCAGCGATGCCAAAGTCAGCCAAAGGCAAACGGAAGGCGGGGAAGCGTGGCTGAGACGGTCGGGTGGCTGGTGGACAAGATCTCAATCATCGAGCTCAAGATGTTTCACATGCGCGAGCAAGCGGATCGTCTTGACGTGACGCCGGACTTTCGCGCGCGTTGCGAAGGCCGTCTGGCGGTGATGCGGGAGCAGCGGGACGACCTCGCCGCCGAACTGACCGCGCTGGCGAAAGACGTCGCGGCCGGGCGCGTGGCGCTCAAGGTCTACCGCCAGTTCAAGATGTACAACGATCCGCAGTACCGGCGGCCGGGCCAGTAGGAGGCGCGGACGTCAATCGAGTCGGCGGTCCGCGCGCTGTTCTCCGAAGCGCTCGTCCGGACGTTCGGCGGCGCTCGGGAAATGCCGGTGCCGGACTGGCAGGCGCGCCCGTACCGAATCCTGTTTATCCGGGACGACGGCATTGGCGACCTCATGGTGTCAATGGAGATCATCCGCGCCATCGCCGAGGTCTCCCCGAAGTTCACGATTGACCTCCTTTGCTCGCCGTCGAACGCGGCCTATGGCCGCTCACTGCTGTTCGTGAACGACGTCATCGTGCACAAGCGCGGCGCGTTCCTGGCGTCCTGGCCAGTGTGGCGGGAACTGCGCCGCCGCCGATACGACGTCGCCATCGACGGGCGCGCGGCGATCGGGAACGTGAACAAGCACACGCAGGCGCTGCTGCTCGCCAGCAACGCGCCGTGGCGGATCGGGCTGGGAGGGCGCCACAACGACCGTGTCTACAGCGTGCCGGTGAAACTGGATCCGGTGGACCACTGGATTCACGCGTACGTTGCGCTGGCCCAGCCCTTCGGGATCGCGAGAGACAGCCGCGATTGGCGCGCCAAGCTCACGATCTCCGGCGCAGAGCGCGCGCACGCGGACGGCGTGTGGTCTCGGGCTGGCGCGGGCAAGCCACGCGTCGTCGTGAACCTGTATTCGGCCTCGGATGACCGGCAGTGGCCGGTGGATCAGTTTGGCGAGATGCTCCTGGCGCTCCGCGCGCGTCTGAAATCAGCCGCGATCGTCCTGCCGACGCTGCCGGGCGGCGACGCAGACACCTCCCGCATCGCAGCGCCCGCGGGCGCGAGCGCCGTGCCCTTGACGCTGGCGGAAGTGACGGCGGTTACCGCTGCGGCCGACCTGGTCATCAGCCCTGACACGGCGATCACCGTCGTCGCGTCCGCGTTTCGCGTTCCCATCCTGGCCTTGATGCGGAGGGGTACGCGCCAGTGGGAGCCGTACCGCATGACCGGGCGCGTCGCCTTTAGCGACGATGAGCGTTCGCTGCGCGCGCTGCCGACCGCGCGCGTCGTTGCAGCGCTCGACGAGATCATCGCGGAGCAGAAATGGCGTTGAGAGACGTAGAAAACGCCGTCCGCCGCCAGATCCTTCGCGGCCTGTCTGCGGCGTTTGGTGGTCCGGCAGCGCCGCCGCTCCCGAACTGGAAGGCTCGCCCGTACCGGGTGTTGTTCCTTCGCGACGACGGCATCGGCGATTTCATTGTTTCGATCGAGATCATGCGCGCCATCGCCGAGGTGTCGCCGCACATCACGTTCGACATTCTGGCGTCGCCGCAGAACGCGCCGGTCGCGCGGACGCTGCCTTTCGTGAACGAAGTCATCGTCCACAAGCGCGAGTTCCTGCTCAAGGCGATCCCGCTGTGGGCGCACCTGCGCCGAAATCGGTATGACGCCGTGGTCGATGGGCGTGTCGCCGTGCGCAACGTGAACATGCAAACGAGCTGCCTGTTGCTTGCGACCGGCGCGCCGTGGCGCATCGGCCTCGCGGGCCGCGGGAACGACCAGGTCTACACGGTGCGCATACCTGAAGAAAGCCTTCCCCATTGGACCGATCAGGTCGTGGCGCTCGCCGGCCCGTTCGGCATCGCGCCGCGCAGCCGCGACTGGCGACCGCGCATTCCGATGCCGGACGCGCTTCGCGCCGAGGCCGACGCGAAGTGGCTTGCGGTTGGCGCCATGCGCCCGCGGGTACTCGTCAACCTGTCCGTCGGACATCCGGAGCGCTGGTGGCCGCCAGAGAAGTACGTGCCGGTGCTGCGTCGGGTGCGCGAGCGGCTCCCCGATGCGACGATCATGATCGTCGGCATGCCGGCAGACCTTACGTCGGCGGATGCGCTTGCCGCACCAGTCGGCGCCAAAGTGGTCTCGCTCACGCTACACCAGGTCCTCGCGGCGGTCGCCACGGCGGACCTGCTCATCAGCCCGGATACGTCCGTCACGCATGCAGCGTCGGCGTTCGAGACGTTGACGCTATGCCTGCAGCGCAAGGACACCGGGCAGTGGAGTCCCTACAAGACGCTCGGCCGAGTTGTCTTCAGTGACGACCCCAGGCGTGTCGCACCGATGCCGCCCGAGCGCGTCGTCGCCGCACTCGACTCACTGATCGACGAGTTCGGCACAGCGCGCGGCTGGCGCTAGGCACGCAGCATCTCGACGAGCGCCACCGCTTCGGCACCGCTCACCCATGCGGGCGCCGTGTATTGTCCGGGGCGGTTCAGTGGCTCGTTGTAGCCAGCGGTCTTCGCGTCGTCCGCAGCGCATTCGCGCCAGCCCGCTCTCTCACACCGGAAAACGCGCGTCCTCGGGTTCGTCCAGCCCGGCGCCGACGTGAGGCGCGCGAGGTCCTGCGAATCAAGGATCCGGAACCAGCCGCGATTCGAGCGCGCCCCGAACGGAACTGACAGCAACAGTGTGCCCCCGCGCGCCGTAACGCGATGGATCTCGCTGAGCGCGCGCACGACTTCGGTGTTCGCGTCGGGCGTCGACTCTGCGGCCGCGCCGTAGATCGTGTTGTCGAGTCCGACGTGCTCGAGCGTCGAGAGGCTTAAAGCGTGCGAGAACCACTCGTCGCGGTAGGGAAGCTTGCGCAGGTCGGCGAATTCGTATCGCACGTCGTCGGCCGGCTCCGCGTAGCCTTCGTACTTGAGCGTGACAATCGAGACGGATGGATGCTGAGCGCGCCGCCACGCGGCCAGCACGCGTGGGTAGTTGAGAACGGATCCGGCGTCGAGCACTCGGCTGTCCTTCGCCTTCAGGGAGCCAATCCGTTCGAAGGCCCATGCGTACTCGACGACGCGTTCATCGAGGCCGGCGTCGTCCCATCCGTAGCGGCCGGCCGTCGCGCCGCTGACGGCGCGTTCGATCGCCTGCCAGCGCGCCGCGCCGTGGCCGGCGGCGCCGGGCACGCGGCCCGCGCGTCGCCACGCCGCCGCCTTCACGCCGCGACGCCATTCATCCAGCCACGACAGCAGGCTCACGCAGCGCTCTCGGCGCCGCGCCGCGCATTGGCTTCAAGTTCGGCGATGTCCCGCTCGGAGATGCGCGCGCCGAAGCGGTCGTGCCACTTCCGCAGTGAGCGGGACAGCCTCGCAAGGTTCGCCTCGGTGGCGTCCTCAGCGCTGCCACCCAGAACCACGCGATCTACGTCCAGCACGTACGCGCGCTCGTACGTGACGAGCACGTTCTTGGCGTTGAGATCCGGATGCCGCGCCCCGGCGCGCGTCAACGCGGCAACGAGCCGGGCCGTTGCGTCGAGCGCAGCGGCGCGTTCTGCGCTGCCGTCTTTCACGAGAATCTCGGCAAGATCGCGGCCGCCGGTGACCTCGACGGACACGACGTCAGCGCGCTGAAGCAGGCCACCGGGCGGGTACAGGACGAACGCGACGACGTCCGGTGTGGGCACACCGAGCTTTGAGAGCTGCAGCGCCATGTCGAGTTCGTACGGGGCGCGAGTCGGAGCGAGAAACAGGTCGCCGGTGATGCGGCCAAAGAGTCCACCATGCCGGTTGTGTCGAACGACGACGCGCGTCGTGCTGTGCGGCAGCGCCACGGCGTACGCGGCGCCCCGTCCCTGCAATACACGAATGGCTGGTTGCTTCGCCGCGTATTCGAGGAGCGTGTTGCGAACGCCGTCGGCGCCCACCAAAGACCTTCGTATGCTGACTGCGTAATCCGAGCGCGCCACCGCCACTGCGTGCCCGAGCAGCAGCCGCTCATACCCGGCGGGAACTATCAACGCACGACGCGATACACCGGCACAGGCTGGCTCTTGCCCTTGAGCTCCATGGGAGGCATGACGGCGAGGGCCGGCACTGTCTTCAACGACTTCCGCATTTCCTCGGAGATGAGGATCTCGCCGGGCCCGGCAACAGAGCACAGGCGGCTGGCGGTGTTCACGGTGTCACCGATCACGGTGTACTCGAGACGTCTTTCCGAGCCAATGTTGCCCGCGAAGCAATCGCCGTGATTGAGCCCGATGCCAATCTGCAATTCGGGCCGGCCCTGCTGCTTCCACATCACGTTGAGCTTGTCCAACTCGGCCATCATCTCGATTGCCGCAATCATCGCCTTGTCGGGATCTTCCGGCGTGCCGATTGGCGCGCCCCACTGGGCCATCACGGCGTCGCCGATGAACTTGTCCAGCGTTCCTTCGTTTCTGAACACGCACTCCACCATTTCGGTGAAATAGTCGGTGAGTAGCTGCGCCATGTCGGCCGGAGGCATCGTCTCGGACAACGCCGTGAAGCCGCGAATGTCGGAGAAAAGCACGGTGACCTCGCGCTTGTCGCCGCCCAGCTTGGCGCCGGCACCGGCGCTCGCAATCCGCTGAGCCACCTGCGGCGTGAAGTAGCGCTCGAAGTTGCTGCGGGCCAGCGCTTCCTTGCGGACGCGCTCCGCAAACTGGCTGTTTTCGATGGCGACCGCGGCAATGCCCGCGAACGCGATGACGAAGTCGAGATCCTCGTCGCCGAATTTGTGCGTATCCGAGACGTTGTCCACGTACATGATGCCGAGCACGCGGCCTTCGCCGGCCATGAGCGGCGAGCAGATGAACGACCGGACCTTCTGCAGAACGATGGAAGCGCCTTTCTCGAATCCGACGTCGGAACCGGCGTCGCCCGAGAGCGCGACTTTGTCTTCGACGGCTTTCTTGGCGATCGACTGCGGTACGGCGCGTGGCTGATCCCCGCCGCGCTTGTCCTTCGCGATCTTCGTGACAAGCGTAGCCGAGTCGTCCATGAGTTGAATGGCGACGCGGTCCACGGTCAGCACCGTGTAGGCCTGCTCGACGATCTTGCCGAGGATCGAGTCCATGTCGATTGCGCGTCCGAGTTCTTTGGAGACCTCGAGCAGGATCGACAACTTCTGCTGGACCTTTTCGGCGGGCGTGAGTTCGGCGGCGAGTTCACCGGATTTGCTGATAGCTGCGAACGCCGCGCCGGGCGTGTTGTGTACCGGCATGGCGCGGACGATCGTGGCGCCAGCGGGCATCCCAGCCAGGCCGGCCGGGATGTTCGGGGCCGGGGCGGCATTGGCCAGCTTGAACGCCACCTTGCCGAACGTGATCGTGTCGCCGACCGCTACCGTGCAGCCCTCGACCCGCGTGCCATTGTGGAAGGTGCCGTTGCTGGAGCCGAGATCCTTGACGCGCAACGTCTTATCCTCGGCGACCAACTCCGCGTGTCGGCGGGAAATGGTTGGGTCGAAGACGGGGATCTCGCTCGTCGGCGCACGCCCCACAATCATGGTGGCGTTGGCCTTGAGCTCGAAATTCTGACTGCCGTCGGCGCTGGTCAGCTTGAGGCGCATTCGTGAAGGGGAATATGAAAGCGCGCCCCCTTCCTGCCTAGTCGTTGCCCCCGTGGGGTTTGTGACCCATCGGCCGGGCCAGTCCGATGGCCGCCAGAAGCACCCGCGCCTTGGCCTCCGTCTCCTCCCATTCCCGGCCTGGAACCGAGTCGTGGACGATGCCGGCACCGGCGCAGACCGACGCCGTCCCGTTGGCAACAACGCAGCTTGGGCGCCCCGGTCATCGTGCCGAACGAGATTTCGCGCCAGAGGGGGCTCAGCATCTATTTCTATATGCTCTCGAAGCGTGGGCTCGGGGTGGTCATGGGCCTGCTGGTTGCTGCCGAACGGCTTGGCGCGCAGACGTGGGATGATCCACGTGTGCTCGCCATGGCGAGGCGCGCCACCGATCGGCGGGTCCAACAGTTGGCCGACAGCGGCCTCACGGGCTATCAGGCCACCGCGCGCGGCTACGTCACGTTTCTCGCCCAAATGGGCGAGGGACTTCGCGAGTTGCCGCGAGTCGTAAAGGCCGATGAACTCGCGCTGGAAGTGTACTGGCGCGCCCCGAACCTGAGCAAGCAACGCATCATCGGGCGCCGCGACACGACGCTGCTCCCCACGGACATCAGATACCACCAGGATCACCTCGGCATCATCCAAAACAACTTCCCGGCCATCATCAGATTGGGCGATGGCGACGAGGTGCGCGACGTACCCCATCCGCTGTCGACCGCAGGATTGGAGCACTACGAATTCGCGCTGACCGATTCGCTGCGCATCACAATGCCCGGGCGGGTCATCGACGTCTACGAGCTGAAAGTGCGTCCCCGGGACGACGCGTTGCCGCGCGTCATCGGCGCGGTGTATCTCGACCGCGAGGGCGCGCAGGTGGTTCGGATGGCGTTCGGCTTCACGCGGGCGGCGTATCTCGATAAGCAGCTCGAGGATGTATTCGTCGTGATCGAGAATGGCGTTGTGGGGGGCCGGTTCTGGCTGCCCCGGCGGCAGGAGGTGGAAATCCGCCGCACGCTCACGTGGCTCGACTATCCCGTGCGCGGGATGATCCGCGGCCGGTGGGAGATCGGCAACTACGAGCTGAACACCGACGTGCCACCGATCGTGTTCCGCGGGCCGGAGATCGTTTCAGTTCCGCCGGCCGAGTTGGAGCGCTACCAATGGCCGCCCGGGAGGCTCACCGATTCCTTGCCGCCAGAAGTGCGTCTCACGACTCCGTTGGAGATCAAACGCACCATGGACGAGGTGAGGTCGTTGGCGCGAGCGCGATCGTCCGAGAGCCGCGTCCGGCTTGTCGCACGCGGCGCGAGCGATTTCGTGCGATTTGATCGCAATTCAGGAGTGTCGGTGGGCGCCGGTGCTTCGGCGCGCCTCATCGCTGGGTTCACGCTTGCCGCGTCGGGTCGCCACGGGCTGGCCGACAAACGCGGTCGCGGTTCGCTGACCCTTGGTTGGCATGACGCCGGCGGCAATGGACTCGCAGTCCAGGTCGTTGGCGACGTTCGCGACGCGGGCGACGTGAATGAACGCTCGCGACTGGCCAACAGTTTCGCGGCGCAGGAGTTCGGCAGCGACTTCAGCGATTTCTATGGCTATCGCGCAGCCGTCGCGACCTTGCGCCTGTCGCGAGGGCAAACGCAAGCGGCGCTCGAGTTCGCCGCCGAGCGGCCGTTCGATCTCCTCGTCCGCGCGCAACCGACGCGAGGAGCGTTTCGACCGTCGTTCGGCGTATCTCAGCGCGCGGGCAACCGCGTGGCGCTTCGCCTTCAGCGCCCCACCAGCGCGGCGTGGTTCGGCTTTGACTGGCGCGGCCGCATGGAAGCCAGCACATGGTCCACTCCGCTCACTGCGTGCGTCGGAGATCCCACGAAATGCGGCGCGGCCACGCGGGTCAGCAGGGGAGTGCTCGACGTCGAGGTCGGCCGTCCATTCGGCGACGCGCGATTCGCGTCGCGAACCTTGGCCGTGATGGCGCAGGGCGAATCGTTTCTCCGCGCGCAGGACCTCGCTCTCTTTGGGGGACCTGTCAGCGCGCCGGGGTACGCGTATCACTCTCTGGCAGGCGACCAGGGGATCGCGCAGACACTCGAATACCAGATCCCCGTTCCGTTTCCGGCCGTTCACCTCGGCCGCTTTGGCAAGGTTCCAGCGCGTGCGACGCTCGCGCCGCACTGGACGGCTGTGGGGTTGCGCGCCGTTCCCTCCGCGATGCCCATCTCGCGCGGCTCGATGCTGGTCGGGTCGCTGGATCCGCTTCGGATCAATCCGACCGGAGTCTACCAGTCGGTGGGCGTCGGGCTTGTCGTCGGAGCGGAACTGTTGCGGCTTGACGCGTCACGCGCCATACCGGTCGGACGCTGGGTCTTCAGTCTGGACCTCACTCGGACCTTCTGGGGCATTCTCTAGAGCGCGGAACACGGCGCTCCTCGGCGCGAAGGAATGACGATGGTGGCGCGCGGGAAACCGTCACCTTGGCGCAATGGTGGATTCCGGGTGGTCCAATGAGAGCTGGTTGAGGCCACTGCTGGCCGGTGCGCTTGGCCAAGAGCCGGTCGCATCACTCGCCACCGACGGGCGACCGATTTGGGAAGCCGTTGTCGCGGCGGGACTGCTCACCGATGATCAATTGCTGACGCTCGCGTCGCAACGCTTCTCCTGGCCGGTGGCGGACCTCAGTGATGGCTCCGCCAACGCGCGCGCGCTTTTGCCGGAGCGCTGGGCCCGACGCTATCGCGTGCTGCCGATTCGGGCCGCCGATGGCGTGCTCGAGGTTGCCACGGCCGATCCCCTGAACCTGGATTGCGAGCGCGCGATCGCGTTCGCCACCGGTCGCACGATTCGGTTCGCACTCGCGAGCCCGATCTCGCTTTCGCGCGCCCTCGATACCGCCTATCGCGACGAAGGGCCAGCGCCGAAACATGATGTCCAACACTTGACCGCAGACATCGAGGGTGCGCCGCCGACGTATTTCGACGGCGACGACGCCACCACGATCACGCGTCTCGTGGATGACCTGCTTGGAGAGGGCATATCGACGCGGGTCAGCGACATCCACATCGAACCGGAGGAGCGCGGCCTCGTCGTGCGCCACCGGATCGACGGCGTGATGCGACACGTGCGCACGTTGCCACGATCGGTGGCGCCGTCGCTGGTGTCACGATTGAAGATTCTCTGCGGCCTCGACATCGCCGACCGGTTGCGACCGCAGGACGGCCGTACCCGCATCGCGGTGAACGGTGTCGCCGTGGACCTCCGCGTCTCGACGCTGCCGGCGTCGCACGGCGAAAAGGTGGCGGTGCGCGTGCTCGACGGTCGCACCGCGGTGCTCACGCTCGACGGCATGGGCTTCATGGAGGACGAGCAGGAACGCATCGAGCGCCTCCTCGATGCCCGTGAAGGGCTCGTCCTCGTCACCGGTCCAACGGGCTCCGGCAAGACGACGACGCTCTACGCGGCGCTGCGCCGCCTCCAGCAACAGGGCGTCAACATCGTCACCGTCGAGGACCCGATCGAGTATCGCGTGCCGGGCATCGTGCAGGTGCAAGTGAACGAGCGGGCGGGGCTCACGTTCGCGGCGGCGCTGCGCTCGATCATGCGCCAAGACCCCGATGTGCTGCTCATCGGCGAGATCAGGGACCGCGAGACGGCGGAGATCGCGATTCAGGCGTCACTCACCGGCCACCTTGTGTTCTCGACGTTGCACACGAACGATGCCGCCAGCGCTGTGACGCGACTCGCGGACGTCGGCGTCGCGCCGTACAAGATCGCGACCGCCGTGAAGGGCGTGATCGCACAGCGGCTCTTGCGCCGGCTCTGCGCCTGCCGCGCCGGCGTGGCACCCCGCGAACAGCTGCTTGTCGCCGAACCGTCGCCGGTACGATGTGCGTCGTGCGCCGGCAACGGCTATCGGGGACGGCTCGCGATCGTGGAAGTGCTGATCTCATCGCCGGAGTTCGAGCGGGCGGTGGCGTCCGGAGAGGCCGCGGACAAGCTCGCAGAGCATGCGCGCAACGGCGGCATGCGATCGCTCTGGGAATCCGGGATGCAGCACGTGGGGCGTGGCCATACGTCGCAGGCGGAGCTGCTGCGCGTCGCGACTCCGCCCGCGCGTGTAGAATCCGTCGAGGCGCCACGGTACCAGCCCGGGGCGCCTCCGCACACGTCGACCCCGATCCCGGACATCACCCTCCAGATGCACGCCAACGAAGTCGCCGTGAAAGTGGCCACCGTGGACGTGTATGTGATTCGCCCGCTCACAAGCGGCTGGCGCGTCCTGCTGTTACGTCGCGGGCCTGCTACGCGTTGTCCGGCGTCGTGGGAGGTCGTGCACGGTCGCGTTGAAGCGGGCGAGCGTCCGGAGCAAGCGGCGGTGCGCGAGGTGCGGGAAGAGTGCGGCCTCGCCGTCTCCCGCATGTACTCAGTCGGCGTACAGCCGTTCTATCTGCCCAAGGCGGGCGTGGTGACGGCGGCATGCGCATTCGCCGCGTTCGTCGACGAGCCCGGCACTGTCACGATCGATGTCGAACACGACGGCTTCGAATGGTTGTCCATTGATGACGCAGACGCGCGCTTCAGCTGGCCGCGTTCCCGCACGATGCTGCGCGAGATCGTCGCATTGCTCTCGAGCGGGGATGCCGGTCCGGTCGACGACGTCCTTCGCGTCGTGTGAACCGACTGTAAATCGGTGCGAAGCGCCGCCGAGTACGTGAGGCCGCCGGAGGCGGCCGAGATCGGGCGGCCGAAGGCCGACCCGCCGAGCACTTAGCTGTTGCCGCGCTCGCGTGCCGTCTGCGTGACCGTCTCTTTGTTCTCGGGCGCGGTCGGCTTTACCCGTACGCTCTTCGCAGGAATCCCGACGTAGACGTGGTGCGGGCGAACGTCTTTCGTGGCGAGCGCCATGGCGCCCACCATCGAGTCCTCCGCCACGTGGACGCCCGCCAACACTGTGGCGTGATACGTGATGCGGACGCCGTCGTCGATGATCGTCGTCGCGTTGGTCACGTCGCGCTGTTCGACGATCGAGTGCGTGTGGCTGTAGATGTTTGCGTAGTCCGAAATCGAAACCTTGTTCCCGAGCCGGATGCCGCCGCGGTCATCCAGTAGGACATGGCGGTGCACCACCACGTTGTCGCCGACTTCCATGTTGTAGCCGAACGAGAATTCGGCGAACTGGAAGCATTTGAAGTTCTCGCCGCACGTCTTGAAGATGTGTGGCGCCAGCGCGCGTCTCAGCAGCACTCCAAGCCAGACGTTCTGTCCGCCGGCCAGCGACCGGTCGAAGGAATACCACAGCCATAGCAGCGGCTTTACCCGCTGGAACTTCTCAGTGTCGCAGTCGCCGTAGTACTCGGGCTCCAGGGTGATGTTGCGGGGGTCGGTGCTGGCCAGTGCCAAGCGGGTCGCAGGTGGGACCTTCGGATCGTTGACCGCCGTCTCCCAGTTCGCCGCGTATTGCGGATACGTCAGGTCAAGCAGCGTCTGCCGGCAGAGTTCCGCCCGGTCACACCTGGGGCTTGCGAGCGCCGACGCGATTCCCTCGACCCACGCACGGCCCACGGCTTCCACCTTGGGCTCGTTGATCTTCTTCAGAGGTAGGAAGGCCATGACTAATAGGTAGCAGGAAGTAGTGAATGGGGAATGGGCCGACTTCCTACTCCCTACTTTCCACTTTCTTCGCCACGAGTGCCACTACCGCCTCCGCCAATTCATCCCGGCCCTCACCGGTAACAGCGCTGAACGGGATCATCTGGTCGGACTCGATGCCGGCCTGGGCCGCGAGCGCCGCCAGCCGCGCCTCGCGCGCGGACTTCACGAGCTTGTCCACCTTGGTGGCGACAATGATCGCCGGCGTGCCGAGTTCCGCGAGGAACTCGAGCATCTTGAGGTCGTCCACGCTTGGCTCGTGCCGCGCGTCCAGCAGGTGCACGACGCCGCGCATCCTGGGGTTGTCGCGCAGCACGCCCTCGATGAGCGGACGCCAGGTCTCCCGCATGTCCTTCGAGACGCGCGCGTATCCGTAGCCAGGCAAATCCACCAGCACGAACTGGTCGTTCACGCGGAAGAAGTTGATCTCGCGGGTGCGGCCGGGCGTGTTGCTGACACGCGCAAACTTCTTGCGTCGTACGAGTTTGTTGATCAGTGATGACTTGCCAACGTTGGAGCGTCCAGCGAACGCCACCTCGGGCATGTCGTGCTCAGGCCGCCACCCGCCTGGGGACGCGAGTCCGCCCAGGAACTCCAGATCACGAATGACCAACGGGTCCCGCACTTTTTCAGGCATGTAGTTCCCGAAGGCCGACGGCCGAGACCGACAGCTCTATTGTGCCAACGATGCGGCCGTGGGCGCGTCGCCGGCGAACGCCGGTGTCGCCCGGCTGCCGGCCAAGGCAATCGTCAGCACTTCGTCCATCGTGCGCACTGGATGGAACGTCAGTCCGTCGCGCACTTCCTGCGGTAGATCGGGCAGGTCGCGCGCGTTCTGCCACGGGATCACTACGTGGCGCGCGCCTGCGCGCAGCGCCGCAACCGCTTTTTCTTTCAGCCCACCGATGGGAAGCACGCGGCCGCGCAGGGTGATTTCACCGGTCATGGTGACGTCACCGCGAATCGGAACGCCAGTCAGCGCGCTGACAATTGCGGCCGCGATCGCGATGCCCGCCGACGGGCCATCCTTTGGCGTAGCGCCGGCAGGAATGTGGATGTGCAAGTCGCGTGTCTTGTGGAAGTCGCGCTCCAGGCGCAGCGGCTCGGCCCTCGAACGCGCGTAACTCAACGCCGCGTTCGCGGACTCCTTCATCACGTCGCCGAGCGTGCCGGTGAGCTGCAGTCGTCCGCGTCCCGCCACCGTGCTGACTTCGATCTCGAGCACCTCGCCGCCGGCGCTGGTGTAGGCCAAGCCGTTGGCGACGCCCACCCGGTCCTCGAGCGACGTGTCGGACGGATCGTACGGCGCGGTGCCGAGCAAGGCGGTGAGATCCGCGGTCCTCAACTGGTCGGTCGCACCGGCCTGTTCCACGCGCCGACGTGCCAGTTTCCGCGCCACGCGCGCGATGCGGCGCTCCAGATCGCGCACACCGGCTTCCTTCGTGTAGCCGTGAATGATCGCAGGCAGCACATCGCTGTCCCATGCGGTTTCGTCCGGCGCCAGCCCGTGCGAACGGAACTGCCGTGGCACGAGGAACTGGCGCGCGATCGCGATCTTCTCCTGGTCCAGATAGCCCGACAGCCGAATGATCTCGAGTCGGTCGCGCATCGGTTCGGGGATCTGCGGCAAATAGTTCGCGGTCGTGATGAACAGCACCTGCGAAAGGTCGTAGTCGACTTCGAGGTAGTGATCGTTGAACGCCTGGTTCTGCTCCGGGTCCAGCACTTCCAGCAGCGCGCTGGCCGGGTCGCCACGATGGTCGTGTCCGAGTTTGTCAATCTCGTCCAGCAGCATGACCGGATTCACGGACTCGGCACGTCGCATCGCTTGGATGACGCGTCCGGGCATCGAACCGATGTAGGTGCGACGGTGTCCGCGGATTTCGGCTTCGTCCCTCACTCCGCCGAGTGACATGCGCACGAACTTGCGACCCATCGCGCGCGCGATGGAGCGGCCCAGTGACGTCTTGCCCACGCCAGGCGGCCCTACCAGGCAGAGAATCGGGCCCTCCAGCTTGCCGGCCAGCGCCAGTGCGCCCACGTGATCCAGGAGTCGGTCCTTCACGTCGTCGAGGCCGTAATGGTCCTCGTCCAGGACGCGGCGGGCGTGTGCCACATCCAGCACATCGTCGGTGCGGGTGGTCCACGGCAGCGCGAGAATCCAATCCACGAAATTGCGGGAGACCGTGTGCTCCGGATGCAACGGCGACGTGCGGCGCAGCTTGCGGATCTCGCGTTGCACGCGCGTCTTCACCGACTCGGGCAGTCCCTTCGCTTCCACCTGCGCATCGAGTTCGGCGAGATCATCATCGTCGTGCCCCAGCTCACGGTGAATGACCTTGAGCTGTTCCTGGAGGTAGAACTCGCGCTGGTTCTGGAAGAGGGAACCGCGCACGTCTTCGTCGATCTTGCGCTCCAGCCGCAACAATTCGTTTTCGGCTGCAAGGACGTCGCTCAGCGCGCGGAGCAGCGGCTCGACCGGATCCGTTTCCAGCAGCCGCTGGCGCGTCTCCTGCTTCACCGCCAGGTGCGCGGCCATGCCGTACGCCTGCCGCTCGATGCCATCGGCAGCCTGCACCACCGCCACGACCTCGGGCGGAATGCGGCGCTGGAGGGCGACGTACTCCTCGAACGTCGTGATCACCGTGCGGGCGAGCGCTTGCGTGTCAGGCGAGGTCACAGGCGCGGCCGCTTCAGGCTCGGCGACGACGGCGCTCAGGTGGCTGCTCTGGGATACGTACCGCGTCACTTTGCCGCGATGCAGGGCCTCCAGCAGCACCTTGGTGCTGCCGTTACTCAGCGGCGTCAGCTGGTTGATACGCGCGACGACCCCGACGCGGAACATCTGGCCGGCGCTGGGCTCCTCGACATCGGAGTCGCGTTGCGACACCAGGAGTAGGCGGCCATCACCAGCGGACGCGGCGTTGACGGCGGCCAGGGACGCCGGGCGGCCCACGATCAGTGGCATGACGACGTGCGGGAAGAACACCACGTCGCGGAGGGGAAGGACGGGGAGCCTCAAACCGCCCGAATCCGGGCTGGAGCCCTCCCGTTTGCCGCGCACTACGCCTCTTTCTTCTTGCGCTGCGGCGAAATCTCGAGGAGTGGCGGTGTTCCGGCGTTGAGCACCGAGGCTTCCGTCACGCGGACTTGGACCACGTCGTCGCGGGTCGGAAGTTCGAACATCACATCCATCAGGATCTCTTCGACGATGGCGCGCAGGCCGCGTGCGCCGGTGCCGCGCTTGAGAGCTTTCTGGGCGACGGCGCGCAGGGCGGCATCGTCAAACGTGAGTTCCACTTCCTCGAGCTCGAAGAGCTTCCGGTACTGCTTCGTGAGCGCGTTCTTCGGCTCCTTGAGGATGCGCACGAGCGACGATTCGTCCAGTGCCTCGAGGGCCACCACCACCGGCAAGCGGCCGACGAGCTCCGGGATCAGGCCGTACCGGAGAAGGTCGTCCGGCTCGACTTCGGCGAACGGATTCTTCTTCCGCTCGCTGGGCTTGTCGTTCGAAAGGTCCGCAAAGCCGATCTGACGGCGACCCGTACGCGCCTCGATGATCTTCTCCAGACCGTCGAACGCACCGCCGCAGATGAACAGGATGTCCTTGGTGTTGATCTGGATGTACTCCTGCTGCGGGTGCTTGCGGCCGCCCTGCGGCGGAACCGAAGCCACCGTGCCTTCCAGAATCTTGAGCAGCGCCTGCTGTACGCCTTCGCCGGAGACATCCCGCGTAATGCTCG
Source organism: Gemmatimonadota bacterium (assembly GCA_031401495.1). Lineage (GTDB taxonomy): Bacteria > Gemmatimonadota > Gemmatimonadetes > Gemmatimonadales > Gemmatimonadaceae > DASPMP01. Next base: position 37,003 of record JANNRQ010000070.1, on the reverse strand, counting down.
GATTCTCCGATTTACGTGCAATCTTATCAATCTCGTCGATGTAGACGATGCCGCGCTCGCACTCCGCGACGTTGAAGTCGCCTGCCTGCAGCAGCCGCACCAAGATGTTCTCGACGTCCTCGCCGACGTAGCCAGCCTCGGTCAGCGTCGTGGCGTCCGCGATGGTGAAAGGGACGTCCAGGATTCTCGCCAGCGTCTGGGCCAGCAGCGTCTTGCCGACGCCAGTGGGCCCGATGAGCATGATGTTGCTCTTGTCCAACTCGATCTCATCCTGGACGGACGAGGAATTGATGCGCTTGTAGTGGTTGTAGACCGCGACCGAGAGCGCCCTTTTTGCCTTCTCCTGCCCGATCACGTACTGGTCCAGGACGTCCTTGATCTCTGGCGGCGTCGGGACCTGCGTGATCGCTTCCGCGACCTCGCGCTCCTCATCCTCCGCGAGGATCTCGTTGCAGAGCGCGATGCATTCGTTGCAGATGTAGACGGACGGGCCCGAAATGAACTTCCGGACCGAGTCTTTCGACTTTCCGCAAAACGAACAGCGCAGATGTTTGTCGTGGGACATGACTTGGCTCTGCTAAAGACGGCCGGTCGAGACGGCCCACGCCCTCGGGGGCCCCTGCAATAAAAGCCCGTTCCAAGGGGTGGTCAACAGGGACGACACTAACGAGAAAGGGTAAAGGCGCGGAGAAGGGTGACCCTGTACCTTGCACCCTAACCGGACACCCATCAGTTATCGGTTCTCGGCCTGTGCCTTGATAACCTGATCCGGCACGATCTCGGCCTGACTCGAGATGACCGTGTCAATGATGCCGTAGGTCTTGGCTTCTTCCGCCGACATGAAGCGGTCGCGGTCCGTGTCCTTTTCGAGCCGGTCGATCGGCTGACCCGTGTGCTTGGCCATCAGCTCGTTGAGCTGGGATCGGAGATACAGGATCTCCTTCGCTTGAATCTCGATCTCGGAGGCGCTTCCGCCGCCGCCGCTCTGCGAGGGCTGGTGAATCATGATCCGCGAGTGGGGTAGGGCGAACCGCTTGCCCTTGCGTCCCGCGGACAACAGGAACGCACCCATGCTGGCCGCAAGTCCCATGCAGATCGTGTTCACCGGCGACTTCAGGAACTGGATCGTGTCGTAGATCGCGAGACCCGCAGACACGCTGCCGCCCGGCGAGTTGATGTACAGGTAGATGTCCCGCTCCGGGTTGTCCGCCGTGAGGAACAGGAGCTGGGCGATGATGATGTTCGCGACATCGTCGTTCACCGGTGTTCCCAGAAAGACGATCCGGTCCATCAGCAGCCGCGAGAAGATGTCGTAGCTGCGTTCACCGCGGCTCGACCGTTCGATGACGTAGGGAGGATAGATCGTGGACATGGGACGGTTGTCGTTATTCAACGGTGTTTCGCTCCAGCAACCACTTGAAGACTTTCTCTTCCGTGATCGCTCGTTCGATTTCCTTGATGCGGCCTGCCTTCTGTAGTGACGCATACACCTGGCCCGGATCCTGCTTGCGGCCCTTGGCGACCTCGGCAACACGATCATCGATGTCCGACTCCGATGCCGACAACTTCTCGCTCTCGGCGATGGTGTCGATGATGAGGTCGCGGCGAACCTGACGCTCGGCAATCGGCCGGAACTCGGCGCTGAACTTGTCCTTCTCCGTTTCCGGGATCTGGTACGCCTGCATGTACCCCTCGACCAATTGCTTCACCCAGCTCGGCGGCACGTCGAAGGCGTTGGCGGCGACGATCTGGTCGATGAGCTGCTGGCGCACCCCGGCGTCCGACTCGCGCTGAGCGTGTGACTCGAGGTCTGTCCGCACGGCTTTCGTGAGCGCGTCCAGTGAATCGAAGTCGCCCACCTCGCGCGCGAACGCGTCGTCCAGCTCCGGCAACGCCTTCTTCTTCACTTCCTGCAACGTCACGCGCACCGGCTTGGACTTGCCGCGCTGCGCTTCGTCCGGGAAGTCGTCGGGCCAGCGGACGCTGTCTTCCTTCGTTTCGCCCGGCGCGAGGCGCATGATCAGTTCTTCGATTCCCGGAATCGCCTGGCCGCCTCCCAACACGATGCGATACTCCTTGCCTTCCGGGAGTTCACCCGCGTCGTCGGCGGTCGAAAGCAGCACCGTCACCATGTCGGCAGGACCCGCCTTTTCCGTGACTGGCGTCCACGTGGCGCGCTGATCACGCATCTGGTCGATCTGCTCTGTCACGCTGTTGTCGGTAATCGCGGTCTTCGTGCGCTCGAGCTTGAAGCCTTGAGTCCGCGCCAGCGACACTTCGGGGCGGAGTTCGATGTGGAGCTCGAACGTGAGCGGCTTGCCCTCGTCGAACTGCACGTCATGCAAGTGCGGCGCCGCCGCGGGCTTGAGCTGTTCGCGCGAAATGACTTCCTGATACGCTTCCTGGAGAATCGACTCCAGCGTCTGCTGACGGATGACGTCCTTGAAACGCTTCTTGACGAGCGCTGCGGGCGCCTTGCCGGGGCGAAAGCCCGGCAGGCGCGCCTGAGTCGCATAGCGACGCGTGGTCTGTTCCTCGGCTTCCCGCACTTCTTCGAGTGGGATGGACACCTCGAGGAGGCGCTCCACGCCGTCGCTTTTCTTGGTCTTTATTTCGAGCTTCATCGTGACGAAACCTAACCGCGGCCCCAAGGGCCGGCGTGCTGAATCAGGTAAGCGCGACCCTTGGAATTGTTGGCATCATCTGAGTCAATCGCCGCCACTCGCAACCGAGCCCGCGTTTCTCGGTCACCACCCGTAGGTCCCGTAGCGATCCTCCGCGGCTGGGGTTTTGCCGCGCATGTGGCCCGCCAGCTCAACCGCGTGCATCCGGAGATCTCGATGGTCGCAGTCGGGGTCCGAACCGACCTGCCGGCTTTCCATCGCGTCGCTGCGATTGAGTATCGACTCAGTACGGTGGCGCCACCTGTTTATTTCAGCTAAACTCTGGACTCACGCCCGCGCCCGCCACGATGATTATGAAGAACGAAGCGCTAGCGCACGTGTCGGCGCGGATGCCGATCAACGTGTACGTGCTGTCCACGCTGCTCGTGGCCTACGCATGGGAGACCCTCGAACACTATCTCGAGGCGGACTCCTGGCCGGTTGTGATGTACTGGATGCAGGGCGTGGAGTTTTGGGGCAACCGGATGATGGCGGATCCTGCCGCGGTGCTGCTCGGCGCACTCGTGTACTGGCGTTGGGGAACGCCGACCAACGCGTGGGTCACTCGAGCCTTCATCGTGAGCTGGCTCTTCGTGAACATCTTCATCTTGTCAGATTGCATGGCCATACAGCGCGAGTTCGCGACCTTCGGCACTCTGTTCGGAGATAAGCGCGTCGCGTGGACGGACGTCTGGACCATCGAACACTTTGCGAGTGGGCTGTCAATCGGGGGGTTCCTGCTCGCCCTGCGCAGGCGACGGCGCCGTCCTGATTGAGATCGGCCTTGAGCGCGAGCTTGTACCTCGAACCGTTGATCCACTCATCGTCGAGGAACGTGCCGACGTCGCCACTCGAACGGCGTCAGCCTTTCTTACTTGCTGCAAGTAGTGCGGGAGCCGGGACTCGAACCCGGAAGTCTTGCGACACAGGATCCTAAGTCCTGCGCGTTTGCCAGTTCCGCCACTCCCGCAAAAAAACAAAAGCCCGGGCGCCAGTTCAGCGCCCGGGCTTCACTTCAAGCTCGGGCTATTGATCCAGGGCTAGGTTCACCACTCTCGTGGCGCCGCCGCTGAAGACGACGAGTGACAGCACTTCGCCACGCTTGGTCGCTTTCACCGCGGACTCGAGATCCGTCACAGACCGGATGTCGCGCTTCGGCCCAAGCGCCTGAACGATAATGTCATTCGCGCGCAGTTCGCGGTACGCGGGCCCGCGTACGGACACGTTTGTCACCATCAGGCCCCTGCGATACTCCTCACTGAGCCTGGCCTCGGACGCCACTGCCTCAGTCACCGGCTGAACGGTGATGCCCAAGCGGTCGTTGCTCTTGGCATTGCTCCGATCGGGCTCCGGGTCACGGCGCTCATTGGAGGCCAAGGTCGCATCCGCCGGTGGCTCGGCCAAGCGCACTTTGAACGACTTCTTCTCGCCAAAGCGCATCGCCTCGATGTCGATCACTTCACCGGGCTTGAAGCCGCGAACGACGCGCTGCAGTTCGGCCACGCGATTCACCCGCTGGCCGCCCGCTGTAATCACGACGTCGCCGACTTCGATACCCGCGCGCTTTGCCGGGCTGTTGTCCGCCGGCACGAACGACTGAATCTTGATCCCGCGGATTTCGCTCAGGCCGGCGGCTTTGGCGTCCGTGGGAGAGACCTCGTCTATTGTTACGCCGAGGACAGCCCGACGCACACGGCCGAATTCCTTCAGGTCGTTCATCACGATTTGGGCCAGCGAAATCGGAATCGCGAATCCGTACCCGGCGTTGAACCCGGTGGCGCTCGCGATGGCGCTGTTGATACCGATGACTTCGCCACGGATGTTCACGAGCGGGCCGCCGGAGTTGCCCGGATTGATGGCCGCGTCCGTCTGGATGAAGTCCTGGATGGCGTAGTTGTTCGGACCGCCATCCGGGCTGGGCAGGTTGAGCCGCGAGCGTCCCTTGGCGCTGACGATGCCCGCAGTGACGGTGAAGTCGAGCCCGAGCGGATTCCCGATCGCAATGACCCACTGGCCAACGCGCATAGTCTGGTCATTGCCCAGCGCGACAGTCGGGAGGTCCGTGCCATCAACCTTGATCAACGCCACGTCCGTGGTCGGGTCCCGGCCGATGACTTTGGCGGGGAAGCGGCGATTGTCGAGCATCGTCACCGTGACGCGATCCGCGTTGGCAACCACATGGTTGTTCGTGAGGATGTAGCCGTCTTTTGACACGATGAAGCCGGAGCCCTGGCCGCTCCGCGGCTGGTCCTGCTGCTGCTCGAAGTTCCGGAAGAACTCTTCCATGCCCGGCGGAATGTTGCGCTGTTGACCGCGCGCGCGAGCGCGCGGTTCGAGCTGTTCGGCCTCGATCGAGACCACCGCCGGCGTCACGAGCTCGGCGATGGCTTCGAACGCCTGCGCGGTTTCGTCCAGGGACTTCACGGCAGCCACGGCGGGTTTTGCCGGCGCGCCGGCGCGTGCCTGCGCCCAGCTGATGCGGGTAAAGTCAAAACCGGACGCGAACACCAGGCCGCTGGCAAACGCGACGATGACAGCGGCAATCAGGGTAATGCGAAATCTCATGCTCATGGTTACACGCTACTCCATTTGGTGCGGTTCAACAATTGGTCACCGGTCACGGCTTTTTGGTTTCATCCACGATCTCGTAGTCCGCTTCGACGACGTCTTCCTTTTTGCCCTTGTCGTCGGGCGCGGCGTCGCCTTCGGCGCCGGCCGGCGGCGCATCCGCTGACGGCGCTGGCTCCGACTTGTTCTGCGCGTAGAACGACTGGCCGGCCTCCGCGAACGTCTTGGACAGATCCTCCTGCGCGGCCTTGATCTCGGCGATGTCGTCGCCGCGAAGCGCTTTACGGGCGCGTTCGACCGACGCTTCCAACTTGGCCTTCAGTTCGGCCGGCAAGCGATCCGACCACTCCTTCGCGTTCTTCTCCACTTCATACGTCATGGAGTCGAGACGGTTCCGGACGTCGATCTCCTCGCGCTTTCCCTTGTCGTCCGCCGCGTTCTTCTCGGCCTCTTTCACCATGCGGTCGATGTCCGCGTCCGAGAGTCCGCTCGAGGCCTCGATGCGGATCTTTTGCTCCTTGCCCGTGGCCTTGTCCTTCGCCTGCACGTGCAGGATGCCGTTCGCGTCGATGTCGAACGTGACTTCGACCTGCGGCACGCCGCGCGGTGCCGGCGGAATGCCCGTCAGCTGGAATTTGCCGATGGTGCGGTTGTCGCGCGCCAGCGGCCGCTCGCCCTGCAACACGTGAATCTCGACCTGAGTTTGCGAATCGTCGGCGGTCGAGAAGGTCTCGGTCTTCTTCGTCGGGATCGTCGTGTTGCGCGGGATCAGCACGGTCATCACGCCACCCAGCGTTTCGATGCCGAGTGATAGCGGCGTGACGTCCAGCAGCAGCACGTCCTTTTGTTCGCCGGTGAGTACCGCGCCCTGGACGGCCGCTCCGATGGCGACGACTTCGTCCGGGTTCACGCCCTTGTTCGGGTCCTTGCCGAAGTAGTCCTTCACGATCTGCTGGATCTTCGGGATGCGCGTCGAACCACCAACGAGCAACACCTCGTCGATGTTCGCTGGCTCGAGACCCGCATCCTTGAGCGCCTGCTTCATGGGCGGGATCGTGCGCTGGATCAGGTCATCCACCAGTTGCTCGAACTTCGCGCGCGACAGCGTGTAGTGCAGGTGCTTGGGGCCGCTCGCGTCCGCCGTGATGAACGGCAGGTTGATGTCGGTCGTCGTGGTGGTGGACAGTTCCATCTTCGCCTTCTCGCCGGCTTCCTTCAGGCGCTGAAGCGCCATTGGATCCTTCGAGAGATCAATTGCCTGATCGCGCTTGAACTCGGCGACGATCCAGTCGATCACGCGCTGGTCGAAGTCGTCTCCGCCCAGGTGCGTGTCGCCGTTCGTGGACTTCACCTCGAACTGGCGCGAGCCGTCCACGTCGTACAGCTCAAGGACTGAGATGTCGTACGTGCCGCCGCCCAAGTCGAACACGGCGACCTTCTCGTCCTTTTTCTTGTCGAGGCCGTAGGCCAACGCGGCCGCAGTGGGCTCGTTGATGATGCGGAGCACGTCGAGCCCGGCAATCTTGCCGGCGTCCTTGGTGGCCTGGCGCTGCGCATCGTTGAAGTACGCCGGCACTGTGACCACGGCCTTGGAGACCGGGTGTCCGAGGTAGTCCTCGGCGGTCTGCTTCATCTTCTGCAGGATCATCGCCGAGACCTCGGGCGCCGAGAACCTCTTGCCCTGGACTTCGACGGTGGCGACATCGTTGGCGCCCGAAACCACCTTATAAGGAACGCGCTTCAGTTCCTCGGTGACCTCGTTGAGTCGACGCCCCATGAACCGCTTGATGGAGAAGACGGTGTTGGTCGGGTTGGTGACGGCCTGACGCTTGGCCACCTGGCCAACGAGCCGCTCCCCGTCCTTGGTAAAGCCGACGACGGAAGGCGTCGTCCGGCCGCCTTCAGCGTTTGGGATGACGACCGGGTCGCCGCCCTCCATCACCGCGACGACGGAGTTTGTGGTGCCCAGGTCGATACCAATCACTTTGTCAGCCATTGAATCCTCAGGAAGTGTTAGAGTTATCCGGGAGCTGCTCAGGCAAGTCTGGGACCTGCCATTTCGGCCATTTTGGCAGGAATACGGCCGCCAAACGCGACATGTTTCCCATCAGCGACGACAATCCGACCGTAACTACGCCATGGATGACATACGCCCTTATCGGGGCGACCCTGGCGACGTGGTTCCTTGTCCAGAGCGCAGGGGGCAATCCGGACTTCGTGTACTCCGTTTGCGACAGGGGTCTCGTGCCGGCGGAACTCACGGGTTTGCGGCCGGTCGGGTACAGCGTGCCGCTTGCACCCGGGCTTTCATGCGCCGTGGACAGTGATGCCGTCAACTGGCTCACGCCCTTCACCTCGATGTTCCTGCACGGCGGGTGGGCGCACCTGCTTGGCAACCTGTGGTTCTTCTGGGTATTTGGGAACAACATCGAGGACAGCATGGGGCCGGGCCGATTCCTCGCGTTCTATCTCCTGTGCGGCTTCCTCGCGGCCGGAGCACACATCATCAGCGCGCCTGCCTCGGCGATTCCAACCGTGGGCGCGTCCGGGGCGATCTCGGGGATCATGGGCGCGTACCTGGTCCTCTTTCCCCGCGCCCGGGTCAACTACCTGATGGTGTTCGTGATCTTCGTCCGGATGATCACCGTGCCGGCCTGGGTGGCGCTCTTGCTGTGGTTCGGTCTTCAGCTGTTGACGGCACTGCCCGCGCTTCGGGGTTCCGCGGACACGGGCGGTGTAGCGGTGTGGGCGCACGTTGGCGGCTTTGTCGCAGGCGTGGTTCTCATCAAGCTGTTCACGGAGCCGGCAATGCTGGCCCGACACCGGCGCTCGCATGTGACGGGCGTTATGGAGCGTTACGGATAGGCACGGGTCTTGTAACGGAAATTGTGTTTTGTAACGGCGCGGGTGACCTTTGAGCGGCAGAAATCTCCGCACGCCCTCCACCAACCCTGGGTCTCGAAATGCTCGGACGCCTTATCCCGCGCGATCAGGAGTTCTTCTCGCTCTTCAATGAGTTGGCGACGCATTTGCTCGAGGCGTCCCGGCTGCTCAATGAGATGTTCGAGCGACCGGAGCTGATGGCCGAGAAGGTGAAAGCGATCAAAGGGGTCGAGCATCGCGCCGACCAGCTCACGCTGGAGATTTCCACGCGCATCGACAACAGCTTCGTCACGCCGATCGATCGCGAGGACATTCATTCGTTGGGCACCCGGCTCGACGACGTGATCGACCTGGTCGATGGCACTGCGCGCCGCGCCGAGATGCTTCGCGTCGGCATGAATGTCCGTGAGCCGGCAAAGAAACTCTCGCGGTTACTGGTGGACGCCACCGAGTATCTCCAGAAAGGCGTTGCCGGCATTCGCAAGCCGAACGACGTCAAGGCGGCGGCCATCGAAGTGAAGCGGATCGAGGAGGAAGGCGATGCGGTTTATCACGCAGCCGTCGGGGCGCTGTTTGACGGAAAGCCCGATCCGCTGGACGTGATTCGTTGGAAGGAGCTGTACGACGTGCTCGAGGAGTCCATCGACAGCTGCATGGCTGTCGTCCACGCGCTGCAGAGCATCTCACTGAAGAACGCGTGATCAGCTACGTCATCGCGATCGTTCTGGTCGCGTTCATCTTCGATTTCATCAACGGATTCCACGACTCGGCGAACTCCATCGCCACGGTCGTCGCTACGCGCGTGCTCTCGCCGTTTCAGGCTGTCGTGTGGGCCGCCTTCTTCAATTTCGTCGCCGCGTTCGTGGTGGGGACGGGCGTTGCACGGACCGTCGGCAGCGGGATGATTGACGTGAACATCGTGGACGCGAACGTGATCCTCGGTGGCTTGCTCGGCGCCATCCTCTGGAACCTGATCACCTGGTATTTCGGGCTGCCCTCCAGCTCGTCGCACGCACTCATCGGCGGCTATGCGGGTGCTGCTGTGGCCAAGTCCGGAATCGCGGCGATTACTTGGGGCTCGAAGTGGGTGCTCACACTCTCGTTCATCGCACTGTCGCCCATCGTTGGCATGTTGCTGGGTTCGACGCTGATGATCGCAGTCTCGTGGATGTTCCACCGTGCCAATCCCGGGAAGGTCAACCGCTATTTCCGGTATGCGCAGCTGGTCAGTTCTGCCGCATTTTCGTTCTCGCACGGCGCCAATGACGCGCAAAAGACCATGGGCATCATCGTGGGCTTGTTGGTCGCAACCCAAGCGTATTTCGCCGGGCAGACCGGTTTCCTGAGCGTGTTCCACCTGCAGACGTCAGAACGAATTCCGTTCTGGGTCGAGATCGGCGCGTATTCGATGATCAGCCTCGGCACGATGTTCGGTGGCTGGCGCATCGTGCACACGATGGGTTCTCGCGTGACGCGACTCCGCCCAGTTGGCGGGTTCTGCGCCGAAACCGGCGGCGCGATGAGCATTCTCGTTGCGACGGGCTTTGGGATTCCCGTAAGCACTACCCATACGATTACCGGATCGATCGTTGGCGTCGGGGCAACGCAGCGGGCGCGCTCGGTCCGCTGGAACATTGCCGGACGCATCGTATGGGCTTGGGTGCTCACGATCCCGGCGTCGGCGTTCGTCGCCGCGATCAGCTACGCCATACTCGCCGCGATCGTGAAACTGTAGGAAGGAGGAAGGCGGAAGAGACTCAGGCTCCTTCCTCCTTCCTCCTTCCTGGTGTCGCTGCCGGATTTTGGCCGCGATCATCTCGATAGCGACGGTGTTGTCGCCGCCGCGCGGCACAATGACGTCGGCGTAGCGCTTGCTGGGCTCGACGAATTCCAGGTGCATCGGCTGCACGGTCGTCAGGTACTGCTCGATGATCTCCGCGAGCGGCCGCTGCCGCTCCACCAAGTCGCGCTGAAGGCGGCGAATCAAGCGAATGTCGGCATCCGTGTCGACAAACACCTTCACGTCGAACAGCGCGCGAATCCGCGGGTCCGTCAGAACCAAAATGCCATCCACCACGACGACATCCGCGCCAGCGATGTGTGTTGTTCGCGAACTGCGAGTGTGCGTGGCGAAATCGTACTCGGGTTTCTCGATCGCTCGTCCGTCCGCCAAGGCGCCCACGTGTTGCCACAGGAGCTCCCAGTCGATCGCGTTCGGGTGGTCGAAGTTGATCTTGCGGCGCTCGTCCACCGAGAGATGCGCCTGACCGTGGTAGTAGGCGTCCATGTCGATGAACGCCACCGACGCCGAGCCCAGCGCACCGGCGACGTTGCGCGCGACCGTGGACTTGCCCGAGCCCGACCCTCCGGCGATTCCGATCAAGAGTGGCTTCATCGCGCGGAAAGCTGACGGCTGGTTGGGGCCGGCGCCATCGCTCGGCGCGGCGGCGGGACCGCTATTTTCTGTCATCCATGCGCGCCCTTCTGCTGCTTCTCGTCGCTACGACTGCTTGCGCCCGCGTAGCCACGTCGCGACGCGCGGAGACGCGACCGGATTCGCTGACCATCGTGGTAGCCGGCACGACGGACGTGCACGGGTGGCTACGCGGCTGGGACTACGTCGCGAACGCGCCGGACACGACCCGCGGCTTGACCCGCGTCGCCACGATTGTCGATTCGCTGCGTTCGGCGAATCCCGATCGCGTACTGCTGGTGGACGCCGGAGACCTGTTGCAGGGCACCCCGGTGACGAGCATCGCCCTCCAGGATTCGCTCCGCACCAATCCGATGGTCGCCACGATGAACGCGATGGGGTACGACGCCGCCGCAATCGGGAACCACGAGTTCAACTACGGTCGCCGCTACCTGAGCCGGGCGATCAATCAGGCGACGTTCCCGTTCCTGGCCGCAAACGCGTTCACGCCGTCGGGCACTCGCGCGTACGTGCCGTGGACGCTCGCCACGCGGTCCGGAGTCCGTGTGGGCATCGTCGGCGGAACGACGCCGGGCTCAATGATTTGGGATCGCGACAAGCTGGCCGGCGCGACCGTGATTCGCGACATCGTGCCGTCGGTTCGCGACGCGGTGACCGACGCACGCAGCAATGGCGCCGACATCGTGGTTGTGGTGCTGCACGCCGGGTTCAACGAACCGGCGTCGTACGACACAGTCACCACCGGCCTGCCGAGCGAGAACGTCGTCGCTCGCGTTGCGCGTGAAGTGCCCGGCGTCGACCTCATTGTGTTTGGTCACAGTCATCGCGAGATGCCGGATACCGTGATTGGCACCACGCTCATCACACAGCCGCGCAATTGGGCCGGCAGCGTCTCGGTTTCGCAGTTGGCGGTCAAGCGGCGCGGTTCCGGCTACACGGTCGTCGGGAGACGGGGCGGCGTGATTCGTGCGCGTGGCCATGCCGAGCAGCCAGCGCTGCTCGCTCTCACGGATTCAGTGCACAGGCGCACGGTGGCGTTCGTGAACACGCCGCTGGGCACCACCACCAGCACATGGGACTCGGATTCAGCGCGCGTGAGGGATACGCCCATCATCGATTTTGTCCTCGAGGTGACCCGGCGTGCAGCCGGAGCGGACCTCGCATCCGTAGCGGCGTTCAACCTCAATGCGCGTTTCGGGCCCGGCCCGATCACGATTGCGAACATGGCCGAGCTGTATCCGTACGAAAACAATGTGCTCCGCGCGATTCGAATCTCCGGCAAGCAGCTGCGCGACTACCTCGAGTTCAGCTCACGCTATTTCCGGGAGCGCGCGGCGGGGGACTCGCTGATCGACGGCGCGGTGCCCGGTTTCAACTACGACGTGGTCGCGGGTGTGAACTATGTCCTCGACATCAGCAGGCCCGTCGGTTCGCGCATTACTTCGCTCACCCGGAATGGCCAGCCGGTGCAGGACGGCGACTCGTTCACCATGGCGCTGCACGACTACCGGCAGCAGGGCGGAGGCGGGTTCGCGATGCTCAGTGGTGCGCCGGTGGTCTACGACAAGCGAGAGACCATTCGGCAGTTGCTGATCGACGAAGTGAAGCGAAAGGGAACGCTCAGACCGGAGGACTACTTCGTGAAAAACTGGAGGCTCGCGCCTGACACGCTCGTCGGCCCAGCGTATCGCGCCATGCGACGCGGCGCCTTTGACCGCCCCCGCTCGGCCGTGCCGTCCCGCACGCCATGACCGAGCCACTCCGCGTCTTCGTCAATGCAGAAGGTGTCGACGTCCCCCACGGCGCCTCGGCCATGGACTGCGTTCGTGCCTGGCGCGGTGACGAAGGCGACGCAGTCGCGTCGGGTAAGCGAGTGATCACCGACAGCAGGGGACTTCCCATCGACGCCGCGACGACTGCGAGAGCGGGCTCCATCTATCGAACCGTGACGGCGCGCGCCGATCGCCATGCCTGATTCACTGCGGATTCCCGAGTCAGTTCGACCGATCGGGGTCGAGATTCTTCGGCGACTGCCGAAGGCAGAACTGCATTGCCATCTGGACGGCTCCGTCCGGCCCGAAACCCTGCTGGACCTTGCCAAGCAGCGGGGCATCTCGATGCCCAAGACCACGGCACGCGCGTTGCGCGAGTACATGACCGTCCGGGACGCACAGTCGCTGGAGGACTACCTCAAGCGATTTGAAGTGACGCTCTCGGTCATGCAGCGCGCCGAGGCGCTCGAGCGCATCGCCTATGAGCTGGCCGAAGACGCGCACCACGACGGCGTGTTCTACATCGAAGTGCGGTTCTCGCCAGTGCTCAACATTCGCGAAGGCCTGCGCGAGCAGGACGCGGTCGAGGCCGTGATCAAGGGGTTGCAGCGCGCCGAGGGCGACTACGGCATCATTGCGCGTGTCATCGTCACGGCGATGCGCAGCATGTCACCCGACCACTCGATGGACATGGCGCGGGTCGCTGTGACGTATCGCCACCACGGCGTCGCGGGATTCGATCTTGCGGGCGCGGAGCTCGGTTACCCGGCGGCGAGCCACGCGGCCGCGTTCGAATATGCCCGCGGGCACGATGTCGCCTGCACCTGCCACGCCGGCGAGGGCGACGGGGGAGCCTCGGTGCGTCAGGCCATCCACGTGTGCTGCGCTCACCGCATCGGTCACGGCACGCGGTTGTTCGAGGACCCGTCGCTGTTGGAGTTCGTGAACGACCGGCGTATCCCGATCGAGATCTGTCTCACGAGCAACGTGCAGACGCACGCCGCGCCGTCCTACGCAACCCATCCGGCTCGGAAGTATTTCGATGCGGGTCTCAAGATTGTCTTCAACACCGACAACCGCCTGATGAGCGGGACAACACTCACCGACGAGTACGCGCACGCCGCCACGCACCTGGGCTTCAGCTTTGGCGAGCTGGCGCGCGTTGCGATGAACGGATTCGACAGCGCGTTCCTGCCCTGGAAGGAGCGTCAGGCGCTCATCGCGCAGGCGCGCGGCACGATCGAGCGCTTGGCCCGCGAGGTGCTGGCGTGACATCGCCGTTCGGCTCCATCGCCGCTCGAGCCGCTGCCGAAGCGATCAAGGCCCGGTGCTCCAAGGCGCCGCGGGTGGGAATCGTTCTCGGCTCAGGACTTGGCGGGATCGCTGACGCGGTCGAAAACGCGACCCGTATCAAGTACAAAGACATTCCGGGCTTCCCGGCCGCGACCATTCCGGGGCATGCCGGCGAACTGATTTGCGGCACGCTGGCCGGCGTTCCGGTGGCCGCGTTCTCAGGGCGCTTTCATATGTACGAGGGCCACGACGTCGCGCTCGCCGCCTTTCCGGTCCGCGTTGTCCACGCACTCGGCGCCAGGACGCTCATTGTTTCGAATGCCGCCGGCGGGCTGCGGAAGAAGCTCGGGCCGGGCACGCTGGCGCTCATCACGGACCACATCAATCTCACGTCGCGGAATCCGCTGATCGGGCATCTCGAGCCCGGAGACACGCGATTTCCAGACATGTCGGACGCGTACGACGCCAAGTTGCGGACGATGGCGCTCGCCGAGGCGAAGAAACTCCGGATCAAGTTGGCGCAGGGCGTCTACGCCGGGCTCCTGGGGCCCTCGTACGAAACCAAGGCGGAAGTGAAGATGCTGGCGACGCTCGGCGCGGACCTGGTCGGGATGTCCACCGTACCCGAGGTCATCGTCGCCAAGGCCATCGGCATGCGGGTCCTCGGGTTCAGTTGCGTCACCAACCACGCGTCGGGCATCTCCAAATCGCCGATCACACATGCCGAAGTGCTCGAGACGACCGAGCGCGTGTCTGCGACGTTCCAGCGCCTGGTGCGAGGAGTAGTCTCGAAGCTCTAGCGCCTGGTCGGGGGCGCCGGCGGTAGCGCCCGAACCCGGGCCTGAAACGCCGTGAACCTGGGCGAATTCACCGTGAGCGTCTTGAGGATCGCGGCATCGTACTGGTTGATCATCGCGGTCGTCTCGCCCATTCGCTCTTCTTCGCCCGGGTGAGTGCCGAACCACCCTGCGACCGCGTCTGGCCGGGCCTTTCGCTCGTCCAGGAGAATCTGGAACATCTGCGGAATCCCGCTCGGGTCGATGCCGGCCCGAATCACGTTCTTCACCGCCTCCTCGTCCGCCTCGCGTTCGTCATCGCGGCTGAACTTGGCAAACAGCGCTGCGCCGCCCACCTGAATTGCCGCGCTGGCCGCTTCGCTCGTGCACGCCTGAAGCAGGATGCACCCGAGCGTGATGCCCACGTTGGCCCCCTGCGCCTTCTGCATTTGCTTGACGGAGTGGCGTCGCACGACGTGCCCGATCTCGTGCCCCAGAACGCCCGCCAGCTGGCTCAGATTGGTCGTGCGGTCAATCAGCCCGCGATTGAGGTAGATGAACCCGCCCGGCACCGCGAATGCGTTGACGTCGGACGCGTTGACGACGTAGAACTGGTAGTCCAGACCGCGCTGGTCGGCGAGATTGGCTATCGAGTCCCCCAGAACATTGACGTATCGGTTGATTTCCGCGTCTTGTACGATGGGGAGTTGCGCGTTGATCTCGGCCGAGTATTGCTGACCCATCTGCCGCTCCTCCTGAAGCGAGACGCTGCAGGCAGTGGTGAGCAGGAGCAGGGCAATCGTGGCAAGTCTGGTCATGTCAGGTGAGGGCAGGCCGAATGCGAAATCCACACGGAAACTAACTGTGAAACTTCTGACGCTGGCGCGGGATTTGAAGCGGCGAAAAGCGCGCGATCGCCAGCATCTGTTCGTGAGCGAAGGCGTACGATCCGTGGAAGACCTGGTGCGCTCGCCGCTCAGGATTCGGGGGGCGCTGACCGCGGCGCAGTTGCTGGACGCGCCACGCGGATCGCTGCTGGCGCAGGCGCTTCGGGACAAGGGCGTTACGGTCGAGGATGTCGACCCGAAGGATTTCGGTTCCGCCGCTGAAACGGATTCGCCGCAGGGCGTTGTGGCGATCGCCGAGATTCCGTCGCGCTCGTTTGCCGACGTTGCAAAGACCTGGCGCGGAGTCGTGCTGGTCCTTGATGGCGTGCAGGACCCTGGCAACGTCGGCACCATCGTGCGATCCGCGGCGGCGCTGGGCGCCGTCGCCACGGTCGCCCTGCCGGGCACCGTTGACCTGTGGAACGCGAAAGTCGTCCGTAGTGGCATGGGCGCGCATTTCCGGCATTTGGCTTTCAGTAGTACCTGGGCCCACCTCGACTCGTTCCGGACGTCGTCTGGATCGCAGCTCTGGGCGGCCGACGCACAGGGGGCGGCGGTGTCGCCAGCGGACGCGCCGGAGCGCGTGATCCTCGTCGTGGGCAATGAAGGCGCGGGCCTGTCCAGCGACGCGAAAGCGCGCGCCGACAAGCTCATCTCCGTGCCTATCGCCGCAGAGGTTGAGTCGCTAAACGTCGCGATGGCGACAGGGATCCTCCTGCATTCTTTGGCGCGCCCATGAACTTCCTGACCGCGGCGTACGCGTTTCTGATCGGGTCCATGTTCGGGTCGTTCCTGAACGTGTGCATCGCCCGCTGGCCGAATGATCTCTCCGTGGTGCGACCGCGTTCGCGCTGTCCCCGCTGCGGCTATCAGCTTGCGTGGTACGACAACGTTCCGATCCTGAGTTGGATCGTGCTGCGCGCGCGTTGCCGGTGTTGTGATGAGCCGATTTCGGCGCAGTATCCGCTCGTGGAACTCACCGTCGGCCTGTGGTGGATGTGGAGCGCCCTTCAGTTCGGCCCCAGCCTGATTGCGGTGCGCCTCGCGGTGTTCGGCACGATCCTGCTCGGCATCGCAATCACCGACTGGAAGCACTACCTGATTCCCGACGGCTTCACGGTCTTCGGCTTGATCTGGACACTGGCGATGTCGATCGCGGGGTTGTTCGCAGCCGAGCAGACGCTCTTCGCGGACCCCTACGACGCCTTGGTGGGAGCGTGCGCGGGCGCGGGGCTCGTCGCGATCGTTGGTTGGCTGGGCGAGGCCGCGCTCAAGAAAGAAGCGATGGGAATGGGCGATGTAACGCTCATGGCGTTCGCAGGTGCTGCGTTGGGCCCGACGCGCGCGATCATGACGGTGTTCCTGGGCGCCATGCTGGCGGCCGTGGCGTTCC
Organism: Gemmatimonadota bacterium; assembly: GCA_031401495.1. Taxonomy (GTDB): domain Bacteria; phylum Gemmatimonadota; class Gemmatimonadetes; order Gemmatimonadales; family Gemmatimonadaceae; genus DASPMP01. The sequence goes on along the minus strand of JANNRQ010000070.1, from coordinate 20,334 downwards.
CGTTGATCCTGTACCCGCTGTCACGGATGAAGCGCCGTGCGACGCGGGCGCAAACCGAACTGGCGCTCGATGCAGGGTCGGCGCAGACACCGCTCGTGCCGTTCGGCGTATTTCTTGCGCCTGCCGCAGTGCTGACGTTGCTTTGGGGCGATGCGATGCGCGCGTGGCTCCTCAGGGGCTGAAGCTTCCGGGGCGCGCTGTCCGTATGTCCTGTATGACATGCGAGAGCACGTCCCATGAGTGACGAACCGAAACGCCGGGTTGGCGGGGAACTCGCGCGCTTTACGCGCGACTTGACGGCTGAGGCTCGGGCGGGCCGCCTGGAGCCGATTCGCTCCCGCGTCGAGGAGATCTCGCGCGTTATCGACATCCTGTTGCGCCACGGCAAGAACAATCCCGTGCTCACGGGGCCGGCGGGCGTGGGCAAGACCGCCATCGCGGAAGGCTTCGCGCAACGCATCGCAGCCGGGGAAGTGCCGCTCGTGCTTCAGGACGTGATGCTGCTGTCACTGGACCACGTCGCCCTGCTCGCCGGCACCACGTACCGCGGCCAGTACGAGGAGCGCATCCGCGCGATCGTCGACGAAACGACGGCGTCGCCGGACGTCATCCTGTTCATTGATGAGCTGCACAACCTCATCGGACAGGGCACGGCGATGGGTGCCGCGATGGACGCGGCGAACATGCTCAAGCCTTCGTTGGTGCGCGGCGATTTTCGCGTCATTGGCGCTACGACAGACGAAGAGTACGAACGCTGGATCGCCGGCGACCCGGCGCTCGAACGGCGTTTCCATCGCGTCGACGTCCGCGAGCTCGGCGTGCCGGAGACGCTCGACATCCTGCGTGCCCGCAAAGAGCGTTTGGAGCGTCACCACAACGTCGTGATCACCGATGAGGCGATGACCGCCTCGGTACAGCTCACCGATAAGTTCGTCATGGACCGCCGCCGCCCCGACAAGGCCATCGACGCGCTTGACGAGGCGTGCGCTCACCTCCAGGCCGTCGCCAAGTACCCGCCATATGCGGCGTCGCTCATCAAAGACCGCATGCGACGCCTCCGTGGTGCCGGAGCCAAGACAACATCGCGCAACGGCAACGGCGCTTCGTCGGGGGCCGGTGAAGCGGAAGGCTCGCCCGAATGGCGCCAAATGGCGCGCGACGGCATGAGCGCGCTCGAGCGCTTCGGGAGCGAATTGGAGAACATGCTCACGAAGGTCCCGGCGGGCGCGCCACAGCAGGCACAGCCCAAACCGCCGCCGGCGCCGCCTGCACCGCCGCCGGAACCGACGCTTGGCGAGCTCGAGACCGAACTCGCGCGTGTTCTCGCGGACGAAGGCATCGTGGTGCGCGGTCACGACATCGCCCGCGTGGTCGGGCTCACCGCCGGCAAACCAGTTGCGTGGGAAGTCGCGTGAACGCTCGCGCGGTAGTGCTGTTGGCGTTGGCGCTTGTGGCATGCGACCGGCAGCGCGGTGTGAACGACCCCATCGGCATGCGCGTCGAGCGGGCAACTCCCCGCATCGAGAATGCCGCCGGTCTCAAGTTCAAGACGCCACCGAAATTCGAACTCAAGTCGCGGGAGGAAGTCCGCGACTTTCTGCTGCGCAAGTTCGACGAAGACCTGCCCGCGGAGGACCTCAGGGGACAGGAGGCGGCCTACAAGGCGTTCGGGTTGATGCCCGACACCCTGAATCTCCGGGCGTTCCTGTTGGACCTGCTCTCGGAACAAATCCTCGGCTACTACGACCCCGAGACCAAAGTCCTGTACGTCGTCAAGGATGCGCCGGACGACCTCATCGGCGTTACCGTGTCCCACGAATTGGTGCACGCGCTCCAGGACCAGTACGTCAACCTGGATTCGATCCAGAAGTCGAAAGGGGACAGTGATCGTCAGGCAGCGGCGCAGGCCGCGCTGGAGGGACACGCGACGTGGATCCAGATGCAAGACATGCTGGATGGCTCCGACTTGGCCTCGCGCATTCCCGGCGGTTGGGACCAGATCCGCGCGCAGATTCGCGAGAACCAGTCGGCGATGCCGAGATTCGCCGCGGCGCCGATGGCGATTCAGGAATCGCTGATCTTCCCGTACCTGAGCGGCGCAGAATTCGCCCGGCGGTTCCAGTCTCGGCGCGATCCGCGCACACCGCTCGACAAATTGCCCGTCTCCACCGAGCAGATCCTCAGCGAAGAGGCCTATTTCGGCGACACGCCGGACCTGCCGGTGCGCGTGACGTTGCCGGGCCGGACGGCTGCAGGCGAGTTCGAGGAAGTGATGGGCGAGTTCGGCACTCGGCTCTTCCTTTACCAGCACTCGAAGGACAACCGTTCAGCCGTGGACGGCGCGCACGGTTGGGCCGGCGACCGGTATCGCATTGTGAACACTCCGAAGGGCCGCGCCGTCATGTGGGCGACGGCGTGGGACACGCCTGTCGACGCCGCGCAGTTCGTTGACGCACTCGGCCAGGCCATCGTGCGCCGGTACGGCACCGGAGGCGCCTCGGTATCGTCGTCCGGCGCGCGCCGGTACGACGGGCGCGGTCGCACGGTGATCGTGACGCCGCGCGAGGCCAACGGCAAGAACGTCGTGTTGATGGTCGACGTACCCGCCGGCACTCCCACGGCGCTGTTGGACGCGGCGCGCATTCGCGTTGGCGGCCAGTAAGGAGCTGCAGGCCGAGCCGCGGCCGCTGGCGCCGCAGCCCGTCGCGATCGCTGACGAAGCGGAGCGCAAGCGCGGGATGGAACAGCTCAAGTTCCGCGCGACGATGCTCCTCGTCGCGTCCAGCGTGGTGTTCGTCATCGCCCGGTGGCTCGAGGCACGCTACCCGTGGCTCGGCTACGTTCGCGCCACCGCGGAAGCGTCCATGGTCGGCGGCTTGGCGGATTGGTTTGCCGTCACCGCGCTCTTCCGTCGCCCGATGGGCTTGCCGATCCCGCACACCGCGATCATTCCGTCGCGCAAGGACCGGCTGGGTCGCACCATCGCCGCGTTCGTCCAGAAGAATTTCCTGACGCGCGAAGTCATCGAATCGCGGCTCCGCAACCTCAAGGTCGGCGAAAAGCTGGCCCGCTGGCTGTCGCAGCCCGAGAACGCGCGAACCATTGCGCGACAGGCCGCGTCCGCCCTGGCGTCGGGTGCGCAGATGCTCCGTGACGACGACGTGCGCGCGATCATCGACAAGAGCGTCGAGGAACGCATTCGCCAGACCAAGGTCGCGCCGATCGCCGCGAAAGTCCTCGCGGTGGTCGCCGAGAGCAACCAGCATCAGGAACTGCTCAACGAGGCGGTGGGTGTGCTCGCCCGCGCCTTACAGCAGAACCGGGATCTCATCCGCCAACGGGTGGATCAGGAATCGCCGTGGTGGGTGCCGACAGCGGTGGACGACAAGATCTACAGGAAGATCATGCAGGGTATCGAGCGGACGCTGATCGCCGTGCAGAATGATCCGAAGCATCCGCTGCGGGCGCGCTTCGACCAGGCGCTGCGCACGTTCATCGAGAATCTGCAACAGTCGTCGGCTACCGCGGATCGCGCAGAGGCCATCAAGCGCGACTTCCTCGAAGCTGAGTCGGTGCGGCGGTTCTCCGCGTCACTGTGGAGCGACGCCAAGGACGCGCTCATCAAGTTCGCGGATCAACCGGACGAGGTCGCGCGCGAAGGCGGCGCGGTGGAGAAGGCGGTCACGACGTTTGGCGAGGCCATCGCCAACGACCCGGACCTCGTGCGGCAGCTGGATTCGGCGGTCACCGACGTCGCAACCTTTCTCGTGACGCGCTACCAGCAGGATGTCGCTGAGTTCATCGTCCACACGGTCGAGGGCTGGGACGCGAAGGTCACCGCGGACCGCGTCGAACTCGCGATCGGACGCGACCTTCAGTACATCCGCATCAACGGCACACTGGTTGGTGCGCTCGCGGGCCTCGTCATCTACACCTTGTCGAAACTCGCGCCGTAATGTCGTCCTGAGCGCAGCGAAGGACCTCCTCAGTACTGGGGAGATCCTTCGCTGCGCTCAGGATGACAGCGAAGGCCTAGTCGAACCTCGGGTTCACCACGTTGTTGAGGATCGAGCCAAACGTGTAACTCACGCCCGCATGGACGAAGTAGCTATACGTCGTGCCGCGCTGGAACTGTCGCAGCAAGATCTCCTGTGGCGTGTAGTTCTTCTTCGCCAGCGACAGCTGATCGTAGATCACGTCGTAGCCGCCTCCGACATCGACCCGGAAGCCCTTGAAGACGCGCACTTCGATGCCGCCGTTTGAGCTTACGCGGTACTTCGAACGGTCGTGCAGGTACTGAATGCCCGAAATCCCCACGTCCACCTGGCCCCACGGCTGATTCTGGGTCGTGGATATTTGCATGCGGTGCAGCGGTAGCGTCTCCGCGACCTTGTCGTAAATGGTGGTGTCGCGGTATCGGTAATCCGCGAAACCCAAGGCGTATTCAACCTTGAGCAGACGCCGCGTGCTTTGGGTGTACGGATAGACGTTGTACTCAATCGCCGGCGACATGCGGATCGAGCGCAGCGTGTTCTCATAGGTCGACGAACTCGCGTCGCTCCGCACGCCCACCGACCAATGTGGCGAGATCGCCCGTACCTGGAGCCAGTTGAATCCGTAGTTGCGACGGATGTTGATGGCGGTGGTCGTGTCGTCGATTTCGAAATGGCTCTCCGAGTAGTTCTCGCGCGCGGAGACCTGTGTCTTCCATTGGGCGGTAATACGGTTGCCACTGAAGCGTCCCCCGACGTTGAAGTCCTTGGCCGTCTCCTCGCCGGCCGTGAAGCCATCAGCGCCCATTCGAAACACCCACGCCTTCCATGGATCGGCCTTGGTGGACGTCTGCGCCGCCCCGGCTGCCGCAGCGCCGAAGCTGATGGTCAGCCGTGCCGCATCCGGCGTTCTCGCCAGAAACCGCACCAAGCCAATCCGAAGGACTCTCGCCAGACCAGAGCGGCGCTCATCGTCGGTAGAGTTCGGCGTCACAACGAAGTGCAGCGTGTCCGAGAGACCGGCGAACGTCCGGAGGCCCATGAACGCGAGCGTGAAATCGCGCCCACCCGCACCAGTCTCCTGTCCCGTGACCAGCACATGGACATCGGCGACCTCGCGATCGCGGACCCAGTTCACAGCCGTGATCTCCGTGCGGATGTAGTCGAAATCGCACCCCACATTCTGGCAGTCGAGGAACACCGCCAGCGAACTCGCCGGCAACGCGCCCCCCGCGGGGGCAGGTTCCTGCGCGGCCGCTGTGGCCGCAGTGGCAAGGGACAGCAACGCCAGGTACGTGCTGCGTAGAAGTCGCAATTGGCTTCCGCCGTTAAGGGTGACCAGATTCTGACACCGGCAATTGAAGAACCGTTGGCTTGCCGGCCACCGTGATTCCCTGCTGGACATCTCGCATCACGCCCACTGTCCTACGAACGTCAGGACCATCCAGGATTCATCCATGCAGACAGCCTTTCGAGCCATTGCCGCCGCCGGTTTCAGCGCTCTCGCGCTGACCGGCTGCGTCCGCCCTGCCACTCGCCCTGCGACCTCATCCGACGCCGAACTCATGGTCCGGGCCAAGGCGCTTCACGAGCGCATCGTCACCATCGACACCCACGACGACATTCCGCTCAACTTCGCGACGCCCGAACACGACCCGCTGAACGCGCCGCGGCAGGTCACGCTCCAGAACATGCGGTCGGGCGGCCTGGATGTGGCGTTCTTCATCGTTTTCGTGGGCCAAACTCCGCGGACGCCGGAGAACTACGACAAGGCCAAGGCGGACGCGATAACCAAGTTCGCGGCGATCCGCAGGCTGGCGGAAACGATGCACCCTGGGCTCATCGGCCTCGCGGTCACCCCCGAAGAAGTCGTGAAGCTCCACGACAGCGGCAAGCTCGTTGCCGCCATCGGCATCGAGAACGGCTATGTCATCGGGAAAGACCTGTCGCTCATCAAGACGTACCACGATTTGGGCGCCCGCTATATGACGCTGGCGCACACGAGCAACAATGACATCTGCGATTCGTCCACCGACCAGCGCGGCCCGGAGCACAACGGCCTCAGCGCGTTCGGCCGCGACGTCGTCGCCGAGATGAACCGCGTCGGCATGATGGTGGACATCTCGCACGTATCCAAGGACTGCATGATGCAGGCAACGGCCATGTCCAAAGCGCCCGTCATCGCGTCGCACTCAAGCGCCCGCGCAATTGCCGATCACCCGCGCGACCTCGATGATGAGCAGCTGCGTGCGATCAAGAAGAACGGCGGTGTCGCGCAAATGGTCGCTTTCGCCTCGTACGTGAAGGTGGTGCCCCCAGCGCGGACCGCCGCAATGGACACACTGCGCCGCTCCATGGGCATCACGGGCGGTGGCCGCAATGCGCTGGCCAACCTCACGGACGCGCAACGCACTGAGTACCAGGGCCGCCTGGCCGAGGTCGACGCCAAGTGGCCGGGGGCTACGATTCGGGACTTCGCCGACCACATCGACCACGCCGTCAAGGTTGCCGGCATCGATCACGTAGGCATCAGTTCGGACTTTGACGGCGGCGGCGGCGTCACGGGTTGGCGAGACGCCGGCGAGACGTACAACGTGACGGCGGAGCTCCTCCGCCGCGGCTATACGGATGAACAGATCAGAAAGATCTGGAGTGGCAATACGCTACGCGTCTGGGCGGAGAACGCGCGGATCGCGCGCCAACTGCAGAACCTTACGCCGTGACCGGTGACCCATGACTCGTGACCCGAAACAGGGGACCACCTGATGAACCTGGCTGCGATAACTCTCGAGGGTCGTCACGTGCGCCTCGCGCCCATGGGTTTGCACCATGTGGACGCGCTTTGGACGGCCGCTCAGGACCCGGAGATTTGGGAGTTTTCCAGCGCGGTGATTCGCACTGCAGACGAGTGTCACAAGTACGTCGAAACCGCCCTCTCGTGGCTCAGCGCCGGCACCGCGGTACCGTTCGTCACGATGGATCGCTCGTCCAATCAGGTGATCGGCAGCACGCGCTTCGCCAACATCGACCGCACCCACAAGCGCGCCGAAATCGGCTGGACGTGGGTCAATCCAAAGTGGTGGCGCACCGCGATCAACACCGAGGCGAAGTACCTGATGCTGCGCCACGCGTTCGAAGAGTGGAAATGCATGCGCGTGGAGTTCAAGACCGGCCACAAGAACGTTCGCTCCCAGACTGCCATCGAGCGCATCGGCGGTGTCCGCGAGGGCTCGCTGCGCAAGCACATGATCCAGCCGGATGGGTCAATTCGAGACTCGGTCTACTTCTCGATTCTCGATGATGAGTGGGCTGCTGCCAAAGAGCGCCTCGAGCTTAAGCTCTCGAGTGCACAAAACAGGGTGTAGGGTACAGGGTTAGGGTGTAGGGTATAGGGTTACCTAAACCCTGACCCTGGACCCTACCCTATACCCTAACCCTATACCCTATACCCTGTGCCGTTCAGCGCCTGCGCTTCAGGCCAAGGGTAATGAGGTTCGCGTCCAGGCCCGGATTGAGGTGCGAGAGATTGGCGTTGGACCAGTGCTGAAATTTCCACGCCACCTCCAGTGCATGGCCCGCCCCCACACCGATGTCGGCGCCCAGCAAAAACTCCGCCGCAAAATTCAGGGCGCTCGCCTTCGCCACCGGCGTCCGCCGGTCAAACGCAATGGCGCCGGAAGCCAGGGCGCCGAACAGGCGGACCCTGCTCAAGGGACCGACATACGCCTTGACGCCGAACGGCGTCAGGCCGAACGCGCCAACAGGCATCCCCGGCTGTAGCACGGCATAGCATTCCAGCTTGCCGGTCGACTTCCGCCAAAAACACTCGGCGGGTGCCGGTCGCGACTCGAGAGGCAGCAACACCGACACAGGCACCTCCATGGTAGTCGCAAAGAGGAACCTCCGGCCAGCCGCGAACACGCGTTCGCGCCGAAACCCCATCATCAGAACCTTGCGATTGCGCAGCAGGGCGACGTGCGGACCACCATCCATGTGGAACGACGCCGCCGCGTATCGGCCGTAATACACCGTGCCTTTGGCGATCGTCGTCCCCTGACCCATCGCCACCGCCGCGGGCAATAGGCTCAGCATCACAGCGAGAAACGTCTTCTGCATGCGATGTGTAACTCTGCGAAGAGTCGCTTGGGTCAACGTCGCCGCGACGTGGGCCGTTCCAGAAGCGCCCGGGAGTACACGACGGTGATGTCGCCGGACTGTATCGGCAGGATCTGCGCTGGTCGCGTGGGCATTGGCCCCACCGGCCACGCCACCAAGCCCGCCGTGCGCGACGCCAGGTTGAGGACCGGCCTGTCCGCGTCCGCGATGCGCAGTGCCAAGACGAACCCGCTATCCGGCGGCGCCACGAAATCCAGCGTCCAGCGTGCGGACGACCGGCGGTAGCGCTCTGTGGAGATGGCGCGGCCATCGACCGACGCGGCGGTCACGCGTCCTCCGTCCAGGTCCATCCGGACACCCAGCGTGTTTCGCCCGCCAGGCCGGACACGTGCCACGATGTGCCGCTCACCACCCGATGAGGAATCCTTCAGCACAGTCACCCTCGCCGGCGGAATCGGCGACTCGAACCGCTCGACCTTCGCCGCCGAGCGCCCTCCGTTGAGCCGTCGCAGCCACTGAGGCAGCGCGGCGCTCTCCAACTCCCTGGCTCCGAGCGCTCCACCGAGCCAGCGCGTCGCGTGCGCACCCCCCGTCACCCCGGTAACAAAGGCGCGGCTCGACTCGGCCTCGACGGCCAGCACGAGCGACGCACCCACGGGACGCTGGGCGTCCGTGCGCACGGTGGACAGCCCAACGATCACGTTCCACACACCAAACGCCAGCACTGGAACGAATGGCCACCACGAGTCAGTCGATGCCACGATAACGGGCCGCATCAGGGTCACCGCCATCGCCACGATCAAGCCGAGGATCGCAGCGCCCGTCGCGTCGAGCCCAAGTGCCGAGACCGACATGCTGTACGTGATTGGCCCAACGAGCAGGACGACCACCACGGCTGCAAGCCAATGCAGCGCCCCGCCGGCCTGCGGCACTTTCGGCGGTGACTGCGCGGCGACCACTGCGAACAGCAGCGGCCACGAGAACAGAAAGCTCGCTGCGGGCATCACGATCGATACCACGATTCCCACGATGGACCACCATGCCAGCGCTCCCAGCTCAGCTCCGCCGCTTTGCCGCTTCCACAGTGCGAGTCGGTGCAGTCCCATGGTGAGCGCGAGCACGACGAGCATCACAGCGGCGGCGTACGTCTCGCTCCACCGCGGGTCGCCGTCGGCCATTGTGGTGTGAGCCCGCATGAGCGCAGCGCCAATGCCGTATCCCACGAGCAATCCGACCACCATCGTCACGAGCGCGGCGACAAACCCAAGCAGGATGCTCCCCATCCAGCCAGCCTCGTTCTCCTCTTCCTTGCGCCGACGGATTGTCGCGACGACGACCAGCCCCAACGCGAGAATCGACGGCACCAGGGCGAACCACTCCGGATACACGAACGTGCCCATGCCCGGGAAGAAGAAGTACACGCCGTCCTTGGTCACCGGGCGCGGCAGCGAGTCGTTGCCGAACGCGCGGGCCATCGCCAGCGCCTGTTGGCCGTGGTGTTGCACGGTCCCCACCGAGAGATGCGCCACGTCGTCCTGGCTCGTGTGGTAGCGATTCACGTTCGCGAGATGTGCGAAATTCATCGCCGGCTTTCCGAGCACGAGCAGTTCGGAGAGGTCGGTATCGTTTGGGAGACGCCGGTAGACCGCGGCACTCAGCGACGTGCCTCGTGCGTCCGGCGCTCGGCGAAGCATGCGGGCCACGTCCAGGTTTCCTGCTCCCGTCTCGAACATGAATGCCGGACCACCCGTGCCACGCCCTTCGAAATTGAGGAACACGCCGACGTCCTTCGCCCATGGGTGCTCACGCGCGAACGCCGCAGCGCCCAAGAGCCCCTCCTCTTCGCCGTCCGTGATGAGCAGGATGACGTCGTGCATCAAGGGTGGACCCGCGCGCACTGCACGCAACGTCTCGAGCATCGCACCAACCGCCGCGGCGTCATCTCCGGCAGCCGGACCGGCCGGAACGCCATCGTAGTGCGCCACAAGGACCACTGCCTGTCCACCCGCCCGCGTTCCCGGCACGCGGACGAGGATGTTGCGCACGTGTCCGGCCGCCGCGTAACGCGTGCCGACCGCAGTGGCCTCCTGGATCTGCGGTGACAGTCCAAGGGCGCGAATCTCGGACGTGATGTAGGCCTCGACTGCCGCGATCGCTTCACTGCCCGTAGGGTGCGGCCGCTCCGCGATGCGCCGGACGTGCTTCATGGCGCGCTCCGCCGAGAACTCGGTAGTGGCAGCGGACGCAGGCACCGGAGCCGGCGTCCATTTGGCCAGGCCGACAGCCCAGTTGCACAGTACGAGGACTACGGCGACCCGCAGGAGTTGTATCATCTATTTTTCCTAATGGTCCAGGGCAACGGGTGAGGCCTGCTGGTCTCCGAAACTATGGCACGATCGGGGTTACGATAGGCAGCATCACATTCGACGCGGCCGTCGGCGACCGGTGTACGCGAATCGTCGCCGGCCGGAAATCGGTCTCCTTCGCGGCGAAGATGTTTGGAACGAACGTCTGCGGATTGCGATCGATGAGCGGGAACCACGTGCTCTGCACCTGAATCATGATCCGGTGGCCCTTCTTGAATCGGTAGTTCTGGGTGCGCAGAGAGTACTTGATCGGCGTGACCTGGCCGGGCGTGAGCGGCTTCGGCGTTTCGAAGCTGTCGCGGAACCGCGCCCGAAACACCTCGTTCGACACCATGAGCATGTAGCCGCTCATCGTGTGGTCCGTGCGCACGTCCTCCGGATAGACGTCGATGAGTTTGACGATGAAGTCGGCATCCGTGCCAGTCGTCGCCGCAAACACATTCGCCATCACGTCGCCGGCGATCTGGACGTCCTCGGTGAGCGGTTCAGTCTGATAGGTGAGCACGTCCGGCCGGTCCGCGACAAAGCGCTGATTGTCCAGCAGCCATGTGGCCCAACCGCTCCCGCGTGGATCGTACGTCCACAAAATCGGCCGGGCACGGTACGGCACCGGCTTCGCAGGGTCGCTGACGTAGCTGTCATACTGGGCGGCCGATGTCTGCGGCTGGGTTGTCGGTTTGTCCCATGAGAGCTTCCCTCCCGCCGCCATGTACAGCGGCCGCGAGCTGACTCCTGTTTTCGGCGGCCAAGCGTCCCACGTGCGCCATTCGTTGGCGCCGGCCTCGAACGTGATCGCTTCCGGTTGGGTCAGCGTCCCCTTGCCCTTCAGGTAGTACGCGAAGAACGGCGCCTGGATTTTCTCGCGGTAGTGTCGCGACGTCGCTGAGCCAAAGTCGATGTTGCCAAGCTTCTGTCCATCGGAGCTGTTCCAACCGCCGTGTCGCCACGGCCCAACCACGAGAAAGTTTTGACGCGCGGTGTCGTACTTCTCGCGCTCCAGATAGATGGCGAGCGGGCCAAAGAAGTCTTCCTGATCCCACCAGCCGGCGACGTTCAGCGTCGGCACGCTGGGCGCGCCCTTGAGGTACCGCAGGATCGTTTGCTTCTGCCAGAACTCGTCGTAGTTGGGATGTGCGACAAAGTCGTTCCATGTCGGAATCCGGCCCTTCAGGTACTTGGGGTTGACGTTCGCCAGCGACCCAACGCGCAGGTACCAGTCATAGGTGTCGTAGGTGTCGAACGTGAACGGCGTTTGGCCTTTGTCCGTTTCCATCATCGCCGCGTACTCGAAGCCGTAGCTCAGGCGAAATGCGCCGTTGTGATGAAAGTCATCGCCGAGGAACATGTCGGCAGGTGACGCCTGCGGGGACGCGGCGCGCAATGCCGGGTGTGGCTCGAGCAGCGCCATCGCGGTGGTCCAGCCGTCATACGAAACGCCAAGCATCCCCACTCGGCCGTTGTTGTTCGGCACGTTCTTCACGAGCCACTCGATCGTGTCGTACGCGTCGGTTCCCTCGTCAATCGCGGTGGCCCCACTGCCTGGCGGGCGCGGCGCACGCTGCATCACGAACGACCCTTCCGACTTGTAGCGACCGCGAATGTCCTGAAACACGAAGACATAGCCTTCGTCGTGAAACTCCCGATACGGACCGTTGGGCGCCATCATCCTGACGTTGGTCGAGTCGGTCTCGTACGGCGTACGGTTGAAGATGATCGGCAACGGACCCGTCACGCCTTTGGGGACGAAGATGTCCGTGTTGAGCTTGATCCCATCGCGCATCGGGATCATCACGTTGCGGTACTCGTAGAAGGGCGCGGCGCTGGGCTGCGGCTGCGTCGCCGGCTGTTGCGCTGTCGCAGTGACTGCGAGTAACCCCAGCAGCGCGAGACCAACCACCGATCGCGTCACTTGGTGGTGTCCCGTGACCACGCGAACCGCAAGTTCTTGTCGACCGTGTCGATACCTACTCGCTTGCGCTGGGTCATATGCGCAATGCTAACGCTCCGCGAGCCCACTGCAAATCGGCGCCAAAGGCGCCGCCGAGCACGTCAATCGGGCGGCGAAAGCCGCCCGCCGAATACTTCAGTACTTTCCAAGCTCAACGTCTTACCGGAAATGTCATGACGCGTATTGCCCTGCTCGTATCGGCGACCGCCTTGGTCACCGCCTGCGCGCCGTCCAACACGAGCACCGCTCCGTCGCCTGTGCCGGCGACAACGACCCCCGCTCCGTCCTCGACAGCCACGTCGACAACCGCCGTGCCGGCCGTGGCGGAAGCGCCGCTCAACTGGCATTTGCTCGACCAGTCTGCCGACGGCATCGCGGGCATCAGCGCGCTGCGGGCCGAGCGCGAGCTGCTCAATGGTCGGCAGCCGCAACGCATCATCACGGTCGCCGTGATCGACGGAGGCGTGGACACCGCGCACGTCGCCCTCAAGGCGCGCCTGTGGCTCAACGCGAAGGAGGTCCCCGGCAACGGTCGCGATGACGACAACAACGGCTACGCAGACGATGCGCGCGGCTGGAACTTCATTGGCGGCAAGGACGGCAAGAACGTCGCCGAGGATACATATGAAGTGACGCGCCTGGCGGCGCTGTGCTCGGATAGCTCCACTGCCGGTCGTGCACGCATGCCGGCGTCGTACCGTGGCAAGTGTCCGGCGATCCTGGCCGATGTCGCCAAACAGCATGGCGACGCGGAGCAAACACTCGCCAACGTGCTCCAGATCGAGGAACTGTTCACCAAGATCGTGCCGATCCTCAGGCGCGCAGCAGGCTCGGACTCGTTGACGACCGGTATCGTGACGGCCCTCCGCGCAACGAACGACACGGTGCGCCAAGCGCGCCAGATCTTCCTCGGCCTTGCTGCGCAGGGAATCTCGGCGTCGGACATTGTCGACGCGAAGAAGGCCTACAGGTCGCGCGCGAAGTACGGCTACAACACGACTTTCAACCCGCGCAGCATCGTCGGCGATGACTATCCCGACACGTTGGTGACGCGCTACGGTAATCGCGACATCACCGGGCCCGATGCGGGCCACGGCACGCACGTGGCGGGAATCATTGGCGCCCTTCGTGACGGCGGCGGCACGGGCATTGCGCAGAACGTGCGTATCATGGGCGTTCGCGCCGTACCGGATGGCGACGAGCGCGACAAGGACGTCGCCAACGCGATCCGCTACGCGGTGGACAACGGCGCCCACATCATCAACATGAGCTTTGGCAAAGCGTATTCGCCGTACAAGACGCTGGTGGACGACGCGGTGCGCTACGCGGACAGCAAGGGCGTGCTCATGGTGCACGCCGCGGGCAACGACGGCGACAACACGAGCGAGAAGTCCAGTTTCCCCACGCCCGAATACGCATCAGGTGGCCGCGCGATGAACTGGATCGAGGTCGGCGCGTCGTCGTGGAAGGGGCGCGATAGCCTGGTTGCTTCGTTTTCGAACTACAGCAAGGCCAAGGTTGACCTGTTCGCGCCGGGCGTGGACATCTACTCGACCATCCCGGGCGGCGGTTACAAGAAAGAGGATGGCACCAGCATGGCATCGCCCGTCGTCGCCGGTGTGGCGGCGCTGCTCATGTCCTACTTCCCGAACCTCACAGCCGCGGACACCAAACGCATCATCCTCGAATCAGCCACGCGCCTGGGCAGCCTCCAGGTGGTGCGTCCCGGCGAGGCTGGCGGCATGGTGAAGTTTGGCGAGCTGTCGGCGACCGGCGGACTGATCAACGTGTTCGCGGCGGTTCAGATGGCCCAGAAGACAGCGGGAAGTCGCCCCTGACGCTGAGCATGCATTGAGCCGGGCCGTGTGGTTCTACAACCAGCAATTCACCCACTGATCGCCACATCCATGCGCACACTGGTCACTGCCATCTCCCTCGCAACTGCCTCGGCGCTCTCCGCCCAAGCGAACCTTTCGGCCATTTCCGATTCGGTCTTCTCGCGATGGAATTCGACGCACGGTCCCGGCTGCGCGGTGGGCGTCGCACGCGGGGGCAAGACGCTGCTGATGAAAGGCTACGGCATGGCTGACCTCGAGAACGGCGCGCCGATCAGCGCCGAGACGATCTTCGAGTCCGGTTCGGTGGCGAAGCAGTTCACGGCCACGGCTGTGCTGATGCTGGCGATGGACGGCAAGCTGGACCTCTCAGACCCGGTTCGAAAGCACCTGCCGGAGTTCCCGCAGTACGATCGCGTGATCACCATCCGCCATCTGCTGACGCACACCAGCGGTCTACGCGAGTGGAGCAACCTCGTGGCTGTTCAGGGCTGGCCGCGCGGCCAGCGCGCGCACACCCAGCGAGACTTGCTCGACATCGTCTTTCGGCAAAAGTCGCTCAACTATCCGGTTGGCGACTTCTATTCGTACACGAACTCCGGCTACGCGACCGCGATGTCCCTGGTCGAGCGCGTCAGCGGCAAGTCGTTCGAGGAGTTTTCGCAGGAACGCATCTTCCGGCCCCTCGGCATGACAAAGACCCGGTGGCGCGACGACTTCACGCGCGTCGTGCGCGGACGCGCCCAGGCGTACTCTCTGGCGCGAAACGAATGGCACCTGGACATGCCGTTCGAGGACGTCGTCGGCCCGGGCGGACTGCTCACGACGGTCGGCGACTGGCTCATTTGGAACGAAGCGCTGGCCAAGGGCGGGCTTCGCCCCGGGCACACGGATTCACTCACGCGCCGCATGACGCTCACCAGTGGACGCCAGATCACCTACGCACTCGGCGTCACCGTCTCCCAATACCGCGGCGTGACCGAAGTGGCGCACAGCGGCTCGACGGCCGGCTACCAGACTTACCTCACCCGCTTCCCTGATCGCGGCAACCTCTCGATCGCCGTGCTCTGTAACTCCGCCAGCGCGACACCCACCGCATACGCGCGGCAAATCGCCGATCGGATAATCTTGGACTTCCCCGCTCCGATCGCGCTCGACACGACGCGCATCGAGGCCGGCGCGCTCAACAAGTTCGTCGGTGTCTACCGCAGCGCGCGACACTTCTCGCCGCTGTACCTCACGGAAGCACTCGCGACGCGCGCGCGCGGGCTGCCCGGCGGGTGGTATCTCGTGTCCAACGCCCGGACGCAGTTCATCACGGGAGCCGACGGCAATCCGACGGGCCTGCGTGTGGTAGGCGCGGACAATGACACGGTGCGCTACACCTATGCCGGCGCGGAACCGTGGAAACCGACGCCCCCCGACCTCAAAGCGTTCGAAGGTTCATACCGCACGGACGAAGCCGGCGCGACGTATCAGCTGCGGGTCGTCGGTGACTCGCTGGTCGCGAGCATCCGTCCCGGGGTCTCCGTTTCGCTGACCCCGCTGTTTCCGGACGGCTTCGTACGTGGCGGGCGCACCGTGTGGTTCACACGCGAGCGCGGCCGCGTCAACGCCATGCACTTCAGCGAGGCGCGCATGTGGGACCTGGTTTTGCAGCGGCTCCCGTAACGGCGGATCCACGTCAGGGCGACGCGAGCCCACGATGAATCGGGCGCGAAGCGCCCGCCGAGCACGTGAGGCCGCCGAAGGCGGCCGAGATCCGACGGTGAAGCCGTCGGCCGAGAACAGTGCTATGCGTGCCGCGGTCTCAGCGAGCGCCCGAGTGCTGCGGCGTTGACTCGGCTCCAGCGATCCCAAGCGAGCATCAGGTCGGCCGGCCCGCGGTACAGGCTGTACTTCTCCCCTTTCGCCTTCTTCTCGCGCCGCTCGATGACCGCGAGCTGCTCGTGAAGGCGTGCTTCGACATCCAGAAGATCGGCGTCGGCGAGCGTGTCCATCCACTTCGTGTTGATGATTTCGGGTGCAACTCTCATTTCACGCTCCTCAAGTGACTGCATGACCCTCATGGAATGTACCCTGGAGCGCGTCCAACTCAGGTGGACAGCAGTTCCTTGAACACGGCGGTCGCCTTGTGCATCTCCGGCATGGTGCCGAACGTGATGCGCGAGTGGTTCGGCAGCGACGAGAACGCGCGCCCCACGGCCACGCCCTTCTTGAGGCACGCGGACTTGAACGCGCCAGCCGGGCGCTTGATGTCCACCATCACGAAGTTCGCATCGCCGGCGCTCATGCTGTAGCCGGCATCCTTGAAGAACTTCATCGTGAACGCGCGCGACTCGCGGTTGCGCTTCACTTCAGCGTCGAGGTTCGCCTTGTCCTGAAGGGCGGCGTTCGCGGCCACGAGACTGAGCTGTGAGACGTTGGAACCCAGCGTCCACGCTTTCATCTTCGCCATCACGTCCGTGCGGCCGATCGCGTACCCGACTCGCAGGCCCGCCATGCCGAACACCTTCGACATCGTGCGCAACACAATCACGCGGGGATTCTGCACCGCCAGCGGGATCACGGTTCCGTAGCCAGTGTCAGCCACGTATTCGAAGTACGCCTCGTCCACCATGACGGTCGTGTCCGGCGAGAGGCGGTTGAGTTTCTCGATGAACGCCATGGTATCCGACGTCGAGACAACGGTCGCGGTGGGGTTGTTCGGGTTGCAGAAGTAGACCAGCCCGGCTCCGCGCGAAGCGGCCAGCATACCGTCCAGATCGAAGCCCAGCACTGAATTCACCGGCACCGACTTCACCTGCGCGCCCAGGAACTTCGCGAACTCGCCGGGGGACTCGAACGTGGGGCCGGCGCCCACGTACGGCGCCGATTTGCTCGTGAACGCGAGCACCGCCGATCTCAATAGTTCGCCGGAACCACACCCGAGGATCACCTGATCCACGGCGACACCCTGCTGCTTCGCGATCGTCGCGATCACGTCGTCCTCTGAGAGCACGGGATAGCGGTTCGACTGGTTCAGGCTCCCGCGGATCGCGTCGAGCGCCTTCCGGCCCGGCCCGACCGGATTCTCGTTGCTGTCGATGCGAATCATGCCCGGCTGCGCGGCCAGCCGCCGGTCCGCCTTCCGGTCAGCGACGATCTGTGACGCGTACAGCGCCTCGCGTCCACGCGCCGAGATGATCGGGACTGAGAGGATGCCGGCGCCGGCGCCGCCGATCACCGCTGCGCCAACACCAGCCGACTTCAGGAACTCGCGTCGATTGACCGTCACGTTGCCTCCGAATTGTCTCAGCGAAGTTAGTGCTTACCGCGCCATGATTCGAATCGCCTCGCCGACCGTCCACGCCTGAAACGGACAGCCGCGCGGCATGTGCGGCGAATCGCCGTCCGCGATTTCGAATGCGGGCTGCATTCCGTTCAGGTCTCGCACAAGGTCCGGAACTCGCACGCCGGCGTGCGCATCCCCATCGAGCATCAGCTGGCTGGTGGCGTCGTGCCACGCACCCATCAGCCACGGCCAAGCGGTGCCTTGGTGGTAGCCGAGGTCGCGCTGCCGAAGCGGCCCGTCCACTCGTCCCACATAGCCGCGTTCACGAGGGCCGAGGGTTCGCAGGCCGCCGCCGCGGGTTTGCAACTCCTCGCCAACGAGAGCGCAGATGGCTCGTGCGCGGTCCCCCGAGACAAGGCGATCCGGTAGACCGCCACACGCGAAGATCTGGTTGGGCCGCAGCCGATCGTCCGCAGTGCCGGCCACGTGGTCCACGTCAACGACATCGTAGAGACACTGACGCTGCTCGTTCCAGAAGCGCGCGGCGAAGCTCTCGCGCGCCCGCGCCGCCGCGGTCGCCCAGCGCTTGTTCCACGTGGATGCGAACTCCAGCGCATTGATCCACAGCGCCTGAACCTCTACCGGTTTTCCGATGCGTGGAGTGACGGGCTTCCCGTCCACCACCGCGTCCATCCACGTGAGCGCAATTCCCGGTTCACCCGCGGCCAACAACCCGTCTCTGTCCATCCGTATGCCGTGACGAGTGCCGCGCGAGTAATGCGATAGAATCGCCTCGCACGCGGCGATGAACGGCAGCGGCACCTGCGGCACCGCACCGCCTGACACGGCCTTCGCCAAATCATGCACCGCGATGATGAACCACAGCGACGCGTCCACCGAGTTGTACTCGGGCGCCCCGGTACCGCTCGGGAACACGTTGGGCATCATGCCCTGCGACAGATGCGGCACCCACGACGCGAGGATCGACTCGGCGTCCGCCAACCGCCCCGTACCGATGCACAGCCCGCGCACACTGATGAACGTGTCGCGCCCCCAATCCGTGAACCATGGGTAGCCCGCGATGATCGTCCGCCGGTTGCCCCGCTGCACAATGAACGCGTCCGCGAGGCGCTCCTCGTCCGAGGCAAACGCCGCGAGGCGCGCACGCTCACGATCGCGGGCCGCGCGACACCACTCCCCAACGTCGCCGCGCACATCCACCCCGCCCATCTCGGCGGGCGTTGTGAGCACCAGCCAAGCCTCCGGACTCGCTGGCGACAGGTCGAACGTGAAGACGCCGGGCGACGCAAGATCCTCGACGAAATCCTGCCCCCGCGCCTGCTCCTCGTCGTACTGAAACTGCCGGTACCACTGCGGCGCGTGCCGGTAGGTCCCATTCGAGTGAGCGCTGATCGCCGGCACACTCGGGTACGGCGCGAAGCTGACGCGGCCATCGGCAGCCTGAACGTCGAAGCGGAAGTCGGCGTTCTCGCGATGCAGGGCGTGCCAATCGCGCCCCGAAACCAGCGGCCTCACGTGCAGTCGCGCCTTCGCCCCGCCGCCAAGCTTCCACCCGAGCACGGTGGCGGAGTGTCCTTTGACGCCGAACACCTCGTGCGTCGCCCGGCCAAAGTCCCACGTGGGCCAAGGTTCCGCCGTGAAGGTCGGCGAGTGCGCCGCCTTCTCCACCACGTCCGGTACATAGCGCTGCTGCGTGAGTCGCATTGTGCCATGCGCCGTTTCGACCCACGCCTCCACGCCGTTCACGAGCATGAACCGCCGCTCCGAACTCCTCGCTGCCACGAGCAACAGGCCGTGATACCGGCGCGTGCGGATGCCGTCCTCAGTCCCCATCGCGTAGCCGCCCAGCCCATCGGCGACCAGCCACTCCCGCAGGGTCACCGCTGAGGATCCGCGTCCGAAAGCGCGTGCCGGGCGCCACTCGGTCGCGTCACCACAGTGTGCGGCGACGCCACCTTCTCGAGACACCGCGTGATCAGCGCCGTCCAGCCCGTCTGGTGACTCGCGCCGTGTCCCTTCCCTGTGTCACCGTTGAAGTACTCGTGAAACAGCACGAGGTCTTTCCAGTGCGGGTCCGTCGCGAATTGCGACTCGGTGCCGTGACACGCGCGCCGACCCCTGTCGTCCGGAATGAAAAGCCGGCTCAGCCGCGCGGCCAGTTCATGCGCCACTTCGCCAAGCGTCATGAGATGGCCCGAGCCCGTAGGGCATTCGATCTTGAGGGAGTCGCCGTAATAATGGTGATACCGCTCCAGCGCTTCGATCAGCAGATAGTTGATCGGGAACCAGATCGGGCCGCGCCAGTTGGAGTTGCCGCCAAAGAGGTATGTGTCCGACTCGCCCGGCGTGTACTGCACGGTGTGTTCGACGCCGTTGTCGTGCAGCGTGAACGGTTTCTTCAGGTGCACGCGCGACAGGGACCGGACGCCATACGGCGACAGGAACTCGTTCTCATCCAGCACGTACTTGAGCACGTTCACCAGCCGGGAGCGCGACGGGATAGCCAGCAGCCGCCGGTGGTGCTGGAGATTCGAGTCCTCGCGCATGTAGGACAGCTGCGCAGCCAGATCCCGACGGTTCTCCAGGAACCACATCATGCGCTTCTTGAACGCGGGCAGCTTGTCGAGCACCGCCTGCTCGATGTTCTCGCACGCGAAGAGCGGGATGACGCCCACGATCGACCGCACGCGCAGCGGACGGCGCGCGCCGTCCACGGACAGTTGGTCGTAGTAGAACCCGTCCTGATCGTCCCACATCCCCGTGCCGCCGGCGGCGTTCATCG
>JANNRQ010000069.1:0-13641 GCA_031401495.1 Gemmatimonadota bacterium | reverse complement strand
TCAGATCGTCGTGGAGGTGGACGACGAAGTGCCGGACTTCGCCGCCAAGCTCATCGCCCGCGGACTGGACGTCACCGGCTCCGGCCTCTCACTGCGTGTCACGCTCAAGGACGAGTCCACCTACGACACCGTCCGCGACGTGGCGGCGGAACTCAATGCCCCGCTCGCCAGGATGGAACTGAGCCGTCACAAACTCGAAGAGCTGTTTACCTCGAAGACTGCAGATCCCTCGTCGCTTCGCTCCTCGGGATGACGATGCTCAGTGTAGTACCCTGGACCCTGTACCCTAACCCTACACCCTGTACCCTGAGGTAATGAGTTGAGTTCAGCGATCTACGACTTGGGATATCAGCGGTACCAAGGGGTCAGGTTCGGCCGCGCCCACGCCTTCCGCACCCTGGCCCTGTTCTCGCTGCGCGCGGCCTTCGGCATGGGCCGCGGCGAACAGGCACGCCGGGTGCCGGTCCTCGTCGCGCTGCTGTGTTTCCTGCCCGCTCTCGTGCAGATCGGCGTCGCCAGCGCCACGAGCATGATGAACTTCATCAGCTACGCGAACTACCTGGAATACACCGGATACGCGATCGCGCTGTTTGTCGCGGCGCAGGCGCCGGAACTCATCGTCACCGACAAGAACAACGGCGCGCTCACGCTGTACCTGTCGCGCCCGATCCAGGCCACCGACTACGCGTGGGCCAAGCTTGTGGCGCTCTGGGGTGCCACGATGGTGCTGACGCTCGGGCCGCAGATGGCGCTCTTCACGGCTCGCGTCTTCCTGCCGACGTCCCCGTGGCAGGCGTTCAAGGAGGAGTACTTCAAGCTCCTGCCGATCATCGGCGGCTCCCTGCTCGTGTCCGTCTTCTTCGCGGCGGTGGCGCTCGCACTCTCGTCGTTCGCGGTGAAGCGCGCGTTTGGCAGCGCGTCGGTCATCGCGTTCTTCCTGCTCATGCCGGCCCTGTCGTCCATCACGGGTATCATCTCGACCGGCGGCATCAAGCGCTGGTCCGTCATGCTCAACCCGATCACGGTCGTAAGCGGGTTCTCCAAGTGGCTCTTCGAACTGGAAGCCAGCCGCCGCTCTGCCGTGGGCCGCGCCGACCTGCCGGGCCAGGCCTACATGTGGGTGATCATCATCGCGTCGACCGCCGCGATCGTTGTTTTGCTCTCGCGCTATCGGAAAAACGAGGTATGAGCGCTGTAAGCCGAGAGCCGAGAGCCGAGAGCCGAGAGCTGTCAGTTCAGGTCACCAACGTCAGCCGTTGGTACGGCAACGTCGTCGCGGTGAACGACGTCACGTTCACGCTCACGGGCGGTGTCACCGGCCTTCTCGGCCCCAACGGCGCCGGCAAGACCACCATCCTGCATATGATAGCGGGGCTGCTGCGTCCGTCCGCCGGCCACGTGCTGGTGGACGGCAATCCGCCGGCCGGCGACCCGACCGCGTACACGAAAATCGGCCTCATTCCCGAGCGCGAGACGGTGCACGACTACCTCACCGGGTTCGAGTTCGTTCACGCATGCGCGCGCCTCCATAGTCTGCCCGACGCGCGCGCCGCAGCGATGCAAGCCATCGAGCTGGTGGACATGGCCGGGCCGATGAACCGCCGCATCCAGACCTACTCCAAGGGCATGAAGCAGCGCATCAAGGTCGCCGGCGCCATGGTCCACGACCCCGCAGTGATCCTGCTGGACGAGCCGTTCAACGGCATGGATCCGCGTCAGCGCATGCACATGCTGGAAGTCCTTCGCTCGCTCGGCGCTCAGGGGCGCGTGATCGTAATCAGCTCCCACATTCTCGAGGAGCTCAACGATCTCGCCACCAACGTTCTCGTCATGGTGTCGGGGCGTCTCGCCGCCTCCGGCCACTTCCGCGAAATCCGGAAGCTCATGACGGACCGGCCGCACACATTTCGCATCCGCTCCAACGACGACCGCAAGCTCGCCGCCGCACTGCTCGGCGACAAATCCGTGTTCGGCGTGGAACTCACCGCGGACGGCATCATGATTCGCACCGGCGAGCGCGGCACACTCACCCGCAACATCGCCCGCACCGCGCGCGACACAAAGGTGCGCGTGACCGAGATCCGCCCCACCGACGAATCCCTTGAGAGCGTGTTCTCGTACCTGGTGACGCGGTGAACAGCGCCCTCATGACGGTCGCGTGGCTCACCTGGCGTCAGCTCTTCGCGCGCCGCCGCTACTGGCTCGCCGCCGCCATCGCGGTCCTTCCCTTCGTGTTCACGTTCTTCTACCGCTTTGCCAGCGAGGATCGCGAGGGCGACCGGTTGGTCTTCCTCATGAACCTCAACAAGGATCTGGTACTGGCGGTTCTGTTGCCCATCACAGCCGTCATCTTCGGCACCACGACCTTTGGCGGCGAAGTGGAGGACGGCACGCTCATCTACCTGCTCGTCCGCCCCGTGAACCGTTGGCATGTTGTGCTCGTGAAGTTCCTGGTGGCGGCGCTGATCACGGCGGCGGTCATTAGCGTGGCTGTTTTGCTCGGTTGGTTCGCGCTCCGCAACGCCGAACTATCCTGGGCTTTTGCGAAGGGGTTTCTCGTCGCGACGTTCATCGGCGCGGTGCTTTACTGCGGGATCTTCTCGTACCTCGGCCTCGCGACCAAGCGTGGACTGGTCATCGGCCTCATCTACACAATCGTTTTCGAGAACATCCTCGCGCGCAATCTGCCAGGCGTGAAATGGCTCAGCGTTCGCGAGTTCACGGTATCGCTGGCCGAGTGGGCCGGGAACGGCGCGGTCAAATGGCCCACGCCCGGCGTACCGATGACGACCGTGTGGGTCGCCGGCTCGATTATTCTTGCGGTCGCGCTGGCGGCGACGATGCGCCGGCTCGCGCGCTACGAGTTGGCCGAGTCGCAATAGCGCCCCTGGGCCGGTAGCGGATCACGAAGGCGGTGTTCTTCACGCGGTCCACTTGCTGAAGCCAGACGCGATCCAGCGAACGGGACACGAACTTGCTGGTGCGCGGCAGGGTGACGATGCCGCGCGGTTCGCCCGCGGAGTCCACGACGAACCATTCGCCGTCCTCCGTCTTCGTGGACGGTCGGCGAATCGTGACCCAGACCGAGTAGTCCACGCCCACATCGATGCCGCTCACGGGCGAGAAGAACGTTGGCATGAGTTTTCGCACCGTGTCCTGCACCATGGCGGCGGTGTAGCGGCCGAACGCCTTTTGCACACCCAGCACGCTGTCGATGCGCGTCCTGTTGTTGCGGTTGGCCTCCACAGCGTACCGACGCGAAAACACCGTGTCCCCGTTCTGGTCCACGGTCGTCACGTGGAATACGCCGCTGTCGCTGGTGACCGGACTGACGATCGCGATACGATTCCCGTCGTTTGACACGCTCCACAACGACTTGGCGTAGCCCGGCACAATGATCGACTGCCGTTCCGTGCCGCTGCGCAGTTGCAGCTTGCCGTCCATGCGCGGCATCCGTGCCACAAGCCTCACGATGCGCCCGTCGCCGTCAATGCGCACCAGCATCTTCTGGCCCGCGTCATAACCGGGCGTGTCCAACAAGTGACGCGGCGCGACCGGTTCAGCGAGCAGCGTCGCGTCCGGGTACGCAGCATGCCACATCATATTCGCGAACAACGGGTACTTCCTGCGGTCCCTCCAGAACGGCCGCACCCATGAGGGAAACCCGATGCTCTTGGCGACATTCCCGTCCGCTCCCACGTACACGATCTGCCTGAACGCCGGATCCAGCACCCACACCGAGTCGCCGACCCAACCGATCTGCGTGAAGTAGGCGACTTCTGTCCGCCGCCCGAACTTGAACGTCCAGGGCTGTTTCTTGAACGACGAGTCGACGAGCACAACTTCGCCGTTCCAGTATTCGGGCGCGAACAACATGCGGCCATCCCGGCCGGCAATGGCCTGGCCGAAGCGGCTGATGCCGAGAGCGCGGAGGTTGAACGACGTGTCACGCACGAAGTCCAGCGCGCGCACTTGCGCCGCGGCCGAGGGCGCGACCGCCACGGACACCACTACGATCGCGACGGCCCACCGGAGGATCATGACGCCTACCCTAGCTGAGTGCTTCCAGCGCCTTTTCGAGCCGCGGCAGGAGTCCCTGAATGTCCTTCATCGACACCGCGCCCACGGACAGGCGGAACCACCCGCTCCCCGCGGCTTCCCCGAACGCGCTGAACGGCACCGCCGCCAGGCCAGACCGGTTCAGCAGGTATGACCGCACATCATCGTCCGACCGCAGTGTCGCGCCCTCCGCCTTCTTGCCGTGGAGCTGGAAGCGCGCGCTCAGGTAGATCGCGCCACTGGGAATCGCGGCATCCACGGAATATCCCTTCGCCTTGAGCGCTTTGAGCCCATCGTGCAGCGACTGGAGCCGTCCAAGCACTTCCACACGCATCTTGGCGTGGAACGTGTCGATCGCCTTGTCGTCGCCGAGGAGCGCGGTGGTCGCGACTTGCTCCGGCCGCGGCGCCCAAGCACCGACGTGCGTCAGGAAATCCGCCATCGGCTTCATCACCGACACCGGCCCGATGCCCCAACCCACACGCAGGCCGGTGGCCGCGAAGGACTTCGAGATTCCGTCGACGTACACGGTGTACTGCGCCATCTCCGGGCGAAGCGCAATCGGATGCACATGCTCAATGCCAAACGTCAGCATCCAGTACATCTGGTCGTACAGCAGGTACAGCGGACGGTCGCGTCCGGCGCGGCGTTCGTTCTCCTCGAGCACGGCGTCGCAAATCTCTTCGAGCTGTTGCGCCGTCAGCGCCGTGCCGGTGGGGTTCACCGGCGAATTGATCACCAGCATCCGCGCGTCCTTCAACTTGCCCTTGAGCATCGCGGCCGTGGGCAGGAACGACGTTGAGGCATCGCACGGGACCACCACGGCCACGCCGCCACTCATCTGGCAGTAATGCACGTTGTTCCACGACGGCACCGGGTACACCACCTTCTCGCCCGGATCCACCAGCACCTTGTACGCGCCGTAGATCACGGGGCGCGCACCCGCGGTGATCAGCACCCCATCATCGGGCGGCTTGAATCCGAGACGGCGTTCCGTGAACGCGACGACCGCCTTCCGCAGCGCCGGCATTCCGGTCGACGGCGGATAGTTTGTCTCGCCCCTCGCCACCGCGGCAGCCAGTTCGCGCGACAGCATCTCGGGCACCGGGAATTCACTCGGCGCGAAATCGCCCACGGTGAGATTGCACACGGCTTCGCCCCGGGCAATCATCTCGCGGACTTCGCCCGCGATCTTGAGGATCGGTGAGCCGGTGAGGCCTTCCGCGAGCAGCGAGCCTTTGCGTACGGGCCCCCCATCAGCGAGCGGTGCTCGGCGGCCTTCGGCCGATTCACGTTCCTTCGCTTCGCTCGAGGACAGGTCTCGGCCGGCTTCGCCGGATTTGCCGCTGGTGGTCGCTCGGTCTGCGTTCTTGGCGCGGCTCATCTCGGATCCGGGTTCAGTGCGCACGATTGTCCTTGGGAGACAGGTCGGCCGACTCCGAATGATATCGCGCGAGCGCTGTCGGAAAAAGGTATGTTCTCCGCGATGACTCGACTCGGATGCACACTGGTCATTGCGATGGTGAGCGCCGCCCCTGCCCTGTCGCAAACGGGCGTTCCGTTGACGCGCGGCATGACGATCACCCGATCGATGACGATTCGCCCGGGGACGTACCGCCTCAAGTCGGCGACAGTGGACACCGCCCTGGTCGTCATTCGCGGCGAGAACATCACCGTCAACCTGACCGGCGTTCACCTCGTCGGTGCCGCCGAGGATAGCGCGCCGGACAAGGCAGCTGGCCTGGCAATTCTTGTGGACGGCGGCAGCAATGTCACCATCCGAGGCGCCACCATCCGCGGGTACAAGGTGGCTATCATCGCGCGCGGCACGCGCAACCTGCGCCTGCTCGACAACGTCCTGAGCTTCAACTGGAAGCCGCGGCTCTACAGTGGCGTCCGCCAGGAGAGCCTCGCCGACTGGCTGTCATATCACAACAACGAGAAGGACGAATGGCTGCGCTTCGGGGCCGCCATTTACCTGCGTGGCGTACGCGGCGGTGAGCTCAAGGGCAACACCGTGCATCAGGGCATGAACGGCCTGCTCGTGACGGAGACCGACAGCCTCCTCGTGTGGAACAACGACTTCTCGTTCAACTCCGGACTCGGGATCGGCCTGTACCGCGCGAGCCACAACCGCGTGATGCACAATCGCGTGGACTACAACGTCCGCGGCTACAGCGAGGGCTTCTATAGAAGGGGGCAGGACTCGGCCGCCATCCTCATGTACCAGCAGTGCATGGGCAACGTGATCGCGTACAACGCGGCCACCCACAGCGGCGACGGGCTGTTCATCTGGGCGGGACAGCACACAATGGATACCGGCGAAGGCGGGGTGAACGACAACATCATCCTCGGCAACAACTTCAGCTTCGCGCCAACGAACGCCATCGAAGTCACGTTCAGCCGCAACGCGATTCTCAACAACATCGCCACCGACAGCGACTACGGACTGTGGGGCGGCTACAGCTACAGCTCGCTCATCGCCGGGAACACGTTCGCGCGCAACCGCATCGGACTGGCCATCGAGCACGGCCAGGACAATCGCATCGTGGCCAACACATTCAGTGGAGACTCCACGGCGATTTCGCTGTGGGCCAACAGGATCGAGCCCTCGGACTGGGGCTATCCCAAAAAGCGCGACACGCGTAGCCGTGACTACGTCATCGCCGACAATACGATCAAGCCCACGCGTTCGGCGCTGCGCATCCGCGACACACAGAAGGCCAGCGTCGAACGCAATGTCATTGTCGCTGATTCCCAGCTGGTCGCGGCGGGCGACACCGCCGGTTTCATGCTCGTGCAAGACACCGCCGGCCGGCCAACGTACGACTTCTCACAATACCTTGTCGCGCGAATTCCCGGCGCGATGAACCCGTTCGCCACGGGATTCGGCGACCTGCCCCGCTCTACGATTGTCGTGGACGAGTGGGGGCCGTACGACTGGAGGCATCCCAAGCTCTGGCCCGCTGACAGTGGCGTCGGAGGGACGCTGCGCCTGCGCGTGCTGGCCCCGCGTGGCGCCGGAGACTGGCGACTTCTGCGCGCCCGCGGCGCGACGGTGTCCAAGGATTTCGGAAAGCCCGGCGAAGTGCTCACCGTGCGGCCGGCCGCTGGCACCGTGGAAGACTGGGATATCGCAATGGAATACCGCGGCCGCGCAACGCGCACGCCTCGCGGCACGACTCGACCCGCAGGCGCCGGGTACATCTTCACGTATTCACGATTCGATCCCAGGGCGGCGTGGGACGTGAAGGTGTACGCGTGGAACGACAGCACACACCCGATCAAGATGCCGGCCGCGTTCGACGAACTCCTCGCGGGCAAGCACGACGGCGCGGCGATCTCCTTCACCGCCCCGCGCATTGACTACATGTGGTACCGCCCGCGCATCGCGGGATGGCCGGCCGAGAAGTATGGCGTGTCAGCAACGGCTGACGTGACTCTTCCGAATGGCAAGTTTGTTTTGCGCACCATCAGCGATGACGGCATTCGGGTGTGGATTGACGACGTTCAGGTCATCGATCACTGGAGTGTTCATGAAAGTGAAGTGCGTGAAGTGCCGATCACCCCGGGCAAACACCGTATCCGCGTTGCCTACTTCCAGGACGGCGGCTGGGCCGAACTCCGCGCGGAGATCGTGAAGAAATAGAAAGCGCCGACTGGCATTCCTTTTGAAGGACAGGGTGTAGGGTGTAGGGTTAGGGTATAGGGTGCAGGGTACCCCACCGCTCAAATCGTATCGCGACTTGATCGCGTGGCAGCGCGCCATGCAGTTGGCTGAGGCAGCGCGCGAGTTGGCGGCGATCATTGCCCGTCGTGACCCGGCTCTTGC
Source organism: Gemmatimonadota bacterium (assembly GCA_031401495.1). GTDB lineage: Bacteria > Gemmatimonadota > Gemmatimonadetes > Gemmatimonadales > Gemmatimonadaceae > DASPMP01. The sequence continues at coordinate 5,750 of JANNRQ010000069.1, read as the reverse complement.
GAGCCAACTCAGCAAGGCGGCAATCTCCGTTCCCGCGAATATTGCGGAGGGCTACGGCCGCTCAGGGCGCGGTGAGTATCTCCAGTTCCTCTCACACGCTTCGGGATCACTCACCGAAGTCGAAACGCACACGCTTCTCGCGCAGCGCGCGAAACTGGCACCGGAGCAACTCATTCAGCGCGTGCTCTCCCTGTCGGACGAAACTGGCCGAATCCTACATGGCCTCAGGCGCAGCTTGTCCCCGAAAAACAAAAAGGGTCCGAAGTGGCCCGCGCGCCGTGATGCGCAGTAGCCCTGGACCCTACACCCTAACCCTACACCCTATACCCTGTTTTTTGCGAGCAAGGGTGCAGGGTTTGTCTTAGGAGCGAGATTCCTTTCCGCGCGCCTTAGCTCTCAACCGGCGCTGCGCAGCCTCGGATTTGCGCTGCCGCGCTTCGCTCGGCTTCACATAATGCCGGCGACGGCGGAGATCCTGAAGAACGCCCGCACGCTGCACCTTCTTCTTGAACACGCGCAGCGCCGCTTCGATCTTGTCGCCTTCGGCGAGGTGCACTTCAACCATTCGGTCGCTCCGTCCAGCTGGAAAAAGTGGATGGCCGCGCCGGGAAACCCGGCGCGACCCGACTGAAAACTAATGGCCCACCTTGGTCACGTTCTCTGCGGCCGGGCCCTTTGCGGCCTGAACCATGTCGAACTCAACCTTCTCGCCTTCGGCCAGCGACTTGAAGCCGCTGCCCTGGATGGCCGAATGATGCACGAAGCAATCCTTCGCACCGCCCTCAGGCGTGATGAAGCCGAAACCCTTCTGATCGTTGAACCACTTTACTGTTCCCATTGTACGCATTTTCCAAACTCCAATTGATGTTAGCGTCGTCAGAGTCCGGAATTTGCCGTACCACCGACTAGCCACTGCGTGGACGTCCCCCACGTGGGATGCAACCACCACCAAACAAAACGGGGCCCCGCGAACTGCGTGGCCCCGTATTTACTGAGCGTGTGTCGCTAGGAAGAACCTAGCGTAACAGCCCAGAAAATCAACTACTTGCTGCGCACCCGCGGACGGCGGTTGGCATTCTCGCGGAGCGTGCTGTTTACCGACGACACCACGCTCTTGGCCAGCTCGGGAGACTTGTACGCCTTGCGCGAGTTCTTCCCCTCGCGGCGCCACGTCCAGCTCTTCTCGTCACCCGCCTCGGCCAGGTACACGTTTTCGCTGACGGCCTTCGCCGTCTGCGTGACCGCGATCGTCGGAACGCCGTTCACGTACTCCTGCGCGCCATTGGCGCCAACCGTGCCGATCCATTCAACGATGAGCAGGCGGCCCTGTGAGACGGTCTCTGCCCGCGTCCGAAGCCACGAGATCGTGAGCGCCACCGGCCCCAGCTGCACCATGCAGCGACCCGGCGATCGCTTGACGTCGGCCTTCAACCCCTTGGCCTCGTCCTCCAAATCCATTACGCGTTTCGAAACGTCTTCGACCAGCCGGTCAAATTCACGCGCGCATACGGCCAGTGCACGGTGCGAATCCAAAAACTCTTCTTTGTCGAGTAGATCAGTCGTCATCCGTCCTCCGAATATCACAAATGTAACCACTCGGAGGGTTATGTCCAAGCCTCGGACGAAAACTGATCAGCAGCGCATGCTAACACTTTGCTGCGTATGATTTTACGCAGCTGATGGCACGTGGACACGGGGCAGCCGCGCCCACCTGCCGTCTAGGCAGCAGTCTCCGCGTCGAGTTGGCCGGTATCGCACAGCTTCGTGAGCGCGCGGACGCCGCCCGGGTCGCCCATGACGATTAGCACACTGCCACGCTCGAGGACCGCCCTGTCCGACGGATTGTACGCGTACGCTCCGGACGAATTGCGCGTAGCCACGACAAGGCAGTTGGTACGCGCATGTGCCTGCAGGTCGCCAAGGGCCTTGCCCACAAACGGTGAGTGGTCCGGAAGCGCCACCTCTTCCACACGCAGATTCCGGTCACGGTCCTTGAGCATCATGTCGAGGAATCCGACCACCGCGGGGCGGACCAGTTCGCTCGCCATGCGCATGCCGCCGATGAGGGCCGGCGAGACCACGCCGTGAGCGCCTGCGTGACGCAAACGTTCCATCGAGCGCTCGTTGGCCGCGCGCGCGATGACCCGCACCTTGGGGTTCAGCTGTCGGGCGGTGATGGTGGTGACCAGCGAGTCTTTGTCGATCGTTGTGCAGATCACGATGCCGGCCGCCACCATGATCCCGGCCTGCATCAGCACCTCGTTGTCCGTGAAATCACCTTTGAGCACGGGGAGGCTCGGGAACTCGGTCTGCAACCGCTGCACCCGCTCCTCATGCAACTCGATCGCCACTACGGACCGCTCGGTGTGCATGAGTTCCCGAAGCACCGCGAATCCGGTCGCGCCCGTACCACACACGATGTAGTGGTCCTTCATTTCCCGAATGGCACGTTGCATGCGACGGCTCCTGAATCCCTGCGTGAGGTCCCCTTCAACGAGGAACGCGGTAATGATGGATGTGGCGTACACCAGTGCGCCGGCCCCAAAGAACAACAGAGCGATGGTGAAGACCTGGGCGGTCGTGTCGCCCTGGACCGTGATCGCCTCACGAAAGCCCACCGTCGTGAGGACGTTGGCCGTCATGTAGATGGCGTCCATCCACGTGTGTTTGTCCCCGCCAATCACGTGGTATCCAAGGACGCCGGCCGTGAACGTCGCGACCATGATGATCGCGGCGCCCGCCAATCGCCCCCGGAGTTGGTTCGTCTCAGCCGGCATGCCAAGATCATATGATTGCCGGCCTAAAAACACTATGGCCTAAACACTACTGCTACCACACCTTATGGCGTCCGCCTACCGGGAGATCGTCCAGTTATGTCGCCAGCGTCACAGGTTGGTGAGGATCGCGTTGCCGCGATTGCCCACGAATCGGAGCCCGACAACGACTTGGGATCCGTACTCCAACGCCTGAGCCGGATAGACCTCCTCCGTGCCCTGCCGCCGGAAGAAGTGCAGGCCATCGCACCATGGGTCCACCACGAGGCGCACCAGACCGGCGCGAAAGTGATCGTGCAGGGTGCCGGGGGCGACGCGATGTTCTTCATCGAAAGCGGCATCGCGCGCGTCACTCGTGACGGGCAGACGCAAAGCTGGGACGTTGGGGCGGGCAGCGTCGTCGGCGAGACCGCCTTGCTCACCGGCGATCCGCGCTCGGCGACGGTTACGGCGCAGACGGATCTCTCGGTGTGGCGAGTGGACAAGGCCGCGTTCGACAAAGTGGTGGCTGAATCCCCCAATCTCCGCGTCGCACTCGAGCAATTGGGGCGTGAACGGAAATCCGGCGTGACGAGCCCCATGCCAAGCGCTCCATTTTGGGCAGCTACCGCGATTCGAGCGCTCGACGCACGCAAGGCGCTCCATGGTTGGCAGATCTGGATGGGCGTCGGGCTGCTTTTGTGGGTCGCCGTATTCGTAGGCGGCGCGACCGAGGCGTCGTGGCTCAAGCAGCTCGGCTCCTACGTGGCCGCGGTGGAGCTGCTCGCCGGCCTCCTGATTCTTCAGGGCGCGTGCGAGGCGTTCATCACGGGTGTCGAGAGGCTGGGAGCCCGGCTCCACTGGGAAGGGTTCATCTCCGGCACGGTGGGATCGCTCCTCAGCACCCTGCCGGAATTTGTCGTCATCGCGTTTCTCGTCCGGGTGGATCCACTTGCCGCGGTGGTGACGGCGATCGTGACAGTCTTCAACAATGCGCTCGCGTTTTCGATCTACGGGTTCTTCCTGCCCAAGGACCGCAAAGGCGTGTTCGCCATGCCCCGATCCCTGACCGTCGCCGGAGGCGAAATCATGATCGCCGGGGCCGCGATCGCGCTCACCGTCGGCATCGTGATGCTCGTGCACAAAGTGGGCGAGGGGAAGCAGGCGCTCGCGGGGATTGATCTCATCGCCATCGCGGTCGTCATGTTCGCGATCTACGGGTACTACGTGCACTCGCTGCTCAAGTACTACGCCGAGGGGCAGGACGAAACGGAATCGTTGCCGCCGGAACCCGACAAGCTCGGACACCAAACGGGTTGGACGGCCATCGGCACGATGTTCGCCCTCGGACTGATCGGCGCGTACGCCGGCGGCGAATCCATCGGCGGTTTCGCAGAGACAGCTCTGGGCAAAATGGGGCTCCCCACAATTCCGACGGCCGCCGCGCTCGCGTTCTTCGCGGGCATGAGCGAGTACATCATCGTCTGGAAGGCTCATCGGCGCGGTGAGCTGGGCATCGCGCTCAGCAACGTCTTCGGCGGAATGTCGCAGGTGATGTTCTTGCTCTTTCCGTTCACGTTGCTCGTCATCGGAATCTTTGGCCTGACCACGGGCGGCGCGGCGTTCGTCTTCCCCATCACAGCCGCCACACTGTTGCTGGTCCTCCTCCTGTTTCCGCTCTTCTACGCGCTGCACCAGTTTGTGGAGCTGGAGCAGAACCTGTCAGACTTGGACGCGGCGGCGATGACCGGCCTTTACCTGCTGCTGCTGTACTTCCTGTTCACCGCGGCGTCGTAGCGTCAGTCCGCCGTTCTACGGCGTCAGTCCGAGCTTTTTGCGGGCGGCCGGCCGGGTGAATGCGGCCGGCGGGTTGTGCCCCGTCGCCATGTCGTAGGCTTTCTGGTAGAACTCCTTGGCCAAGCGTCAGGCCCAGCTTCTTCCGCGCGGCGGGGCGGGATGGAAGTCACATATCCGATTTACGTTTCGTCATGGTACACCGCCGCCACTACCCGCTCCTTCGCCAACTGGCGATCGCAGCTCTCGCGGTCATTGCAACGGGATGCGGGCGCACTGCGGCCACGGGCGCAGCAGGGCCGGTTCCGCCCGCGATGATCCTCGGCCAGTTCGAGGACGATTACGGGGGCAGCCACTCCGTATCGGCGACAACCTGGACGCAGGGCGCGTCCACGCGGTATCACGTCATCCGCTGGGTTCCACACGAGCAGTACCTCATCGCGCACAACGATTCGGCGAACCGAAGTGATGGCGGCAAGTGGACGCGCATTGACTGGCTGCCACTTCTAGGAATGCCGCCGTATGAATGGGCGTTCTGCTTCAGCGCGTACAACGCGCCGACCCCGGAAGCGGCAGAGTCCGCTCGGATGGCACAGCGCGAGACGCCCCGCACCGGGTGCAACGGGTTCCCGTTTTCGCGGATGAAGCGCGCAGCCGGGCGCTAAGACGCAAAACGGCCCGCGGATTTCGCGGGCCGTTTCGTGATGCCCTCAGAGCGGGCGACCGGGCTCGAACCGGCGACGTCCAGCTTGGGAAGCTGGCATTCTACCAACTGAATTACGCCCGCATTTACGGCAGTTCTCGGCCTTAAGCGGTGCTCGGCCGGCACCTTCGGTGCCGGATTCATCGCAGATTCACTGCAAATCGGCGCGCGAAGCGCGCCGCCGAGCACAGTCTCCAGCCGAAGGACGGCCGAGAACAGTTATGAGAGCCAGCGGTCGGGATTGAACCGACGACCGCTCGATTACGAATCGAGTGCTCTACCACTGAGCTACGCTGGCAAAACTGCGGTTCTCGGCGGCATCCGCACCGAAGATGCGGCCGAGAACAGTCAGTGCCCTGGCACGGACTCGAACCGTGACGCCTTACGGCACCACCCCCTCAAGATGGCGTGTCTACCAATTTCACCACCAGGGCAAACTCACAACTAGGGTACCGGGTGCAGGGTGCAGGTATAGGGTGAGACAACCCTGTACCCTACAC
>JANNRQ010000068.1:0-6048 GCA_031401495.1 Gemmatimonadota bacterium | reverse complement strand
ATGAGCGCTGAGCAGGCCGTGTCGATGATCGTGTCCGGGTTCTGCAAGGAAGTGTTCAAGGAGCTGCCGATGGAGTTCGCGCTCGAAGCGCAGCAACTACTCGGCATCACCCTCGAAGGTTCGGTCGGTTGAACGCCCGGCTCGCTTCGCTCGCCGGTACGCCCCCGCCGCTGCGCGTCGGGGTAAGCCCGCGCCTTCGGCGCGGAACGAGCGTACCCGCGAGCAACGCGTGCGGGGCATACCCTGTCGCGTAGCGACAGGGGCGTACCGCGGCGCAGCCGCGGGCATTCACTTTGCAATCAGCAATGCTCGACATAGAGAACCTGAAAGCTTCCGTCGCCGGAAAAGAAATCCTCAAAGGCATCACGCTCAGCGTAAAGCCTGGTGAGGTGCACGCAATCATGGGCCCCAACGGCTCCGGCAAATCCACGCTGGCACAGGTGCTGGCGGGCAACCCGGCGTACGAAGTCACCGGCGGATCTGTCTCGTACCTGAACAAGCCGCTGCTCGAAATGCCCCCCGAAGAGCGCGCGCAGGCCGGCGTGTTCCTCGCGTTCCAGTATCCGATTGAAATCCCGGGCGTGTCGAACGCGTACTTCCTGCGCTCCGCCTACAACGAGATCCGCAAGGCGCAAGGTCATGACGAAGTGGATCCGATGGAGTTCGTCGGCATCGTCGAGTCCAAGCTCAAGCTCGTGGACATGGACCCCGCGATGTTGCAGCGCTCGGTCAACACCGGATTCTCTGGCGGCGAGAAGAAGCGCAACGAGATCCTCCAGATGGCCGTGCTCGAGCCCAAGCTCGCCATTCTCGACGAAACCGATTCCGGCCTCGACATCGACGCCCTCCGCGTCGTCGCCGATGGCGTCAACAAGCTGCGCGCCAAGGACCGCTCGTTCATCGTCGTGACGCACTACCAGCGCCTGCTCAACTACATCGTGCCGGACTTCGTGCACGTGCTGGCCGGCGGCAAGATCGTGAAGTCGGGCGGCAAGGAACTGGCGCTCGAGCTCGAAGCGAAGGGCTACGACTGGCTGGTCGATAGTCACGTCGCAGCGGGCGTATAGTGCAGCGGTACCTCGATCAGTTCCAGCGCTTCATCGCGAACGGCGCCGCGTCGGCGCCGGATTGGGTGACGTCCGCGCGCAAGAAGGGCATCGCGCGCTTTGAGGCGGCGGGCTTCCCCACCACCAAGGATGAGGACTGGCATTTCACCAGTCCGGCGCCAATCGCTGATCGTGAATTCACGTTCGAGCCCAATGCGTCAGGGAGCGTCAGCGCCGCCGAGATCAAGCAATTCGCGTTCGGGCCCGACTGGCACACCGTAGTCTTCGTGAATGGGCGGTACTCGCCCGCGCATTCGACCAGGGCCGAGCTGCAGGGTGTCCAGATCCTTCCGCTGGCGGACGCGTGGACCGAAGCCCCGGACCTCGCGAAGAAAGTGGGCACGGTGCTCTCGGCTCAGCCGAGCTTCACCGCGTTGAATTCGGCGTTCATGCCGGACGGTGTCGTGATCCACGTCGCAAAGGCCGTTGAGGTCGCCACGCCGATTCACGTCGTCTTCGTCGTGGATGACAGCGCCAAGGGCCGCGTGATGCACCCGCGCAATCTCATCGTCGCAGAGCGCGGATCCCGCGTGACGGTGGTTGAGAGCTACGTTGCTACGGCAGACGTGTTGTACTTCAACAACGCGGTGACCGAGGTCGTCGTCGGCGACGGCGCGACGGTGTCACACGCGAAGGTCCAGCGCGAGGCGCCGCGTGCGTACCATGTCGGCACCATTGAAGCCACGCAGGAACGCGACAGTCATTTTGTGTCGTTCTCGTTTGCGACCGGCGGTGCACTGACGCGCACCAACATCTACACCAAGCTCGCCGGTGAAGGCTGTGGCGCGACGCTCAACGGCCTGTACATGCTGGACGGCGCGCAGCACTGCGACCACCAGACGAGGATCGAGCACGTCGCGCCCAATTGCTTCAGCCGAGAGGTGTACAAGGGCGTGCTGGACGGAACGTCGCACGGCGTGTTCAACGGCAAGGTGTACGTGCACCCCGAGGCGCAGAAGACCGACGGCAAGCAGACCAACAACTCCCTGCTCTTGTCGAAGGAAGCCCAGATGGACACCAAGCCGCAGCTGGAGATCTTCGCGGACGACGTGAAGTGCACCCACGGCGCCACGGTGGGCAAGCTGGACGAGATGGCCCTCTTCTATATGAAGAGCCGCGGCGTGGATGCGGAGACCGCGAAGAACCTGCTGATTTACGCTTTTGCGGCCGACGTCCTCGAGAAGATCGAGCTGGCAGACGTGCGCACCGCACTGGAGCGGATCACCGTCGAGCGTTTCGTTGACGCCCCGGACGCCGTCGGCGTGTGAGCAACCTCGAGGCGCTGTATCAGGAAGTGATCCTCGATCACAACCGGAAGCCGAGAAACTTCCGCGAGATCGCAAATGCCGACCGTCACGTCGAAGGCCGCAACCCGCTCTGCGGCGACCAGGTGACCGTGTGGGTCAAGCTCGACGGCGACAAGGTCACCGACGTGAGCTTCAAGGGCGTGGGCTGCGCCGTATCGAAGTCGTCCGCCTCGATCATGACGCAAACCGTGAAGGGCAAGACGGTCGCGGAGACGAAACAGCTGTTCGCCAAGTTCCACGACATGGTCACCGGCAAGATGACCGACGCCGAGCGCGAGGCGATGGGCTCGCTCGCCGCGCTGGGCGGTGTGTCGAAGTTCCCGCTGCGCGTGAAGTGCGCATCGCTCGCGTGGCACGCGCTCAAGTCAGCGCTGGACGGTGGCGGCGAAGTCAGCACGGAGAACGAGGGACCCGCGCAGACACAGGGCGCGTAGCACTCTTCCAAACGCACTAGCTTTCGCGGGAGAGACAGTCCCGCTGGAGTTGAAATGAGCAAGCGCAGTTCGATGGCGAAGTCACGGCAGCATGTCGAGGACCTCAACCGGCCCTCGGTCGGTCACACGCTGCCTCGAGCGCCGGAGCCCCCCCCAGTCTCGCCGCGACGACGCGACTTCCCGATGCTTGCCGCGAATCCCGCGCTGTTCTATCTGGACTCGGCCGCCACATCGCAAAAGCCGCGCGCGGTACTGGACGCGATGCGCGCGTACTACGAGAAGGACAACGCCAACCCGCACCGCGGCGCGTACGACCTCTCCGCCCGCTCAACGCAGAAGTATCTCGATGCCCGGGAACGCGTCGCCGACTTCCTTGGCGTCGTGGACACGTCGACGCTGATCTTCACGCGCGGCACCACGGAGTCGCTCAACCTGGTCGCAACCGCCTGGGGACGGACGAATCTGAGCAAGGGTGACGAAGTCGTGGTCACCGGCATGGAGCATCACGCCAACTTCGTTCCGTGGCAGCAGGTGGCGATCGAGGTGGGCGCCAAGCTGCGGATCTGCCCCCTGACACCCGACGGGCGCATCGATGTGGATGCGCTCCGCAAACTGCTTGGCCGCAAGACACGAGTCGTCGCGTTCAGCCACGTCTCAAACGCCCTCGGAACGATCAACCCGGTCGCGGACATCACGCAGCTCGTGCGCGACAAGGCGTCGCACGCGATTGTCGTTGTGGACGGCGCGCAAGCCGCGCCGCACATCCGCGTGCGCGTGGACGAGCTGGGCGTCGACTTCTACGCGTTCAGCGGCCACAAGATGCTTGGCCCCATGGGCATCGGCGGGCTCGTCGGGCGGCGTGAACTGTTGGAGGCGATGCCGCCATATCAGACGGGCGGCGACATGATTGAGTTCGTGGGCGACGACAAGACCACATGGAACGTGGTGCCGCACAAGTTCGAGGCCGGTACCCCGAATGTCGCGGACGCCGTTGGCCTCGCGGCCGCGTGCGACTATCTGGACGCGATCGGCATCGACGCTGTGCGCGCGCACGAACTGGACCTGCTCACGCTCATCACGCGGAAGCTCGGCGCGATTCAAGGCGTGAAGCTGTACGGTCCGTCCGACCTGAACCAGCGCAGCGGCGTGGTGAGCTTCAACGTTGGGGACATTCATCCGCATGATCTGTCCACGGTGCTGGATCAGGAGGGCGTGTGCATTCGCGCCGGGCATCATTGCGCGCAGCCGCTGATGCGTCGCATGAACGTGCCCGCCACCGCGCGGGCCAGCGTCTACGTGTACAACGAGGCGGCCGACGTGGACGCGCTGGTGCGCGGCGTCGTGCGCGCCAAGGCGATGTTCGCGCACTAGACCAGCGGTTTCGGCGGTGTTACGCTCTCGGGCAGTCCCCTCTCCTGAGAGACCCATGCTTCCGTTTCGCCGTGTCCTTGTGGTGCTCGCTTTTGCGGCGCCCGTCCTCGCGCAAACCCCCGCACGGATCGCTTCGACCGCCACCGCCAAGGCGACGATCGATGACTTCCTGTCGCCGGCGTCACCACTCACACTCGTCGCCGCAAAGAAGGCGGACCGCATCGCCTGGATGGCCTACGAGCTCGGCGGTCGCAACGTGTATGTCGCGGGTGCGCCCACGTTCAAGCCGGTGAAGCTCACCAGCTTCAACAAGGACGACGCCATCGACCTCACCAACGTCAGCATCTCGGACGACGGCAAAACCGTGGTGTTCCTGCGCGGACACGGCGCCAATCGCGACGGTTGGATCGCCAGCCCGGACCACGACCCGGAAGGCGGTCAGCGTGACGTGTGGGCGGTGCGCATGGGCGAAGGCGGCGTGTGGAGTAAGCCGTGGAAGCTGGCGCTGGCAGCGACGGGCGCGCCGGTGTTGTCGCCTGACGGCAATCGCGTGGTCTACGTGAAGGACAGTCAGATCTATTCGCTGCGCGTGGCGAACCCGTCGCCCACGGACTCGATGCAGCGCGGTGAGAAGCCGTTCGTCAGAGTCTGGGGCCGTCAGTCGAACCCGCGCTGGTCGCCGGACGGATCGAAGCTCGCCTGGGTCAGCGATCGTGATCACCACTCGTTCGTCGCGGTCTACGACGTGAAGACGCGCACCGTCGCGTACGTCGCGCCAAGCACGGATTGCGACGGCGCTCCGACGTGGTCGGCAGACAGCAAACGCATTGCGTTCCTGCGTCGCCCGGGCGTGCCGTTCGGCCGTCAGGAAATGGCAGCTGGCGGCGGCGGTGGCGCTGGTGGCGCCGTGCCGCTCGGACCTCCGGTGGCGCGTGATGGCGGACCTGTCGGCAGCTGCGGATTCGGCGGGGGCTTTGGTGGCGGTGGCGGCGGCGGGGGTGGCGGAGGACAGGGAGCGAACGCGCGCCGCGATACCATGCGCATCGTCAACACGCCTGGCTTCACGGATCAGACGTTCCCGGGCGGACATCGCCTGATGGTGATGATCGCCGATGTCACGAAGTGCACGCCTCTCCTGGACGGCTGCCCCGCGAAAGAGTTGTGGCATCCGCAGGCAACCGACCGCCAGTTCCAAACGATCAACGGCCTCCAGTGGGCCGGCGACAATCTCATTTTCCCGATGTCGCCGCCGACGGACGAGTGGGACCGCTGGTATTCAGTGAGCATTTCGTCGCCGCAGGTGCAGCCCATTCTGCTCACGACGACCGATGGCCTCATTGAGGGCGCTGTCTCGGTCGCTGTCTCCGGCGACGGCAAGACCCTGTACTACTGCACCAACGCGAACGACATCGAGAAGCGCCACATCTGGTCGGTGCCCACGTCGGGCGGTACGCCGGTGCAGGTGTCGACCGGCGCGATTGAGACGAATCCGCAGCCGCTCGCCAGTGGCAAGCAACTCGCCGTGTTGTACTTCGACGTAGCCCAGCCGGCGTCAGTCGCGTTGGTTCCCGCGAGCGGCGGCAAGGGCAAGGTCATCTTCCCGACGCTGAACAAGAACTTCCCCGTCGCCGCGCACGTCACACCCGAGATCCTTTGGCTCACGGCGGCGGATTCCGTGAAGTTCAGCAATCAGATTTTCAAGCCGCGCGACATGAAGCCGGGCGAGCGTCGCCCCGCACTGGTGTTCGTGCATGGCGGACCGGCGCGACAAATGCTGCCGGGCTACCACTACATGCAGTTCTATCACTGGTTCTACGCGTACAACCAGTA
>JANNRQ010000067.1:0-7148 GCA_031401495.1 Gemmatimonadota bacterium | reverse complement strand
CGGCTGCCACCTCGGTGGACAGCACCTTGATCACGACGCGACGATGGAGGGCCACCTCTTCGGCGAGAAACACCTTCGACATGCCGCCGCCGCCCAGTTCCCGCTCGATGCGGTAGCTGTCTCCCAGGGTGCGCTGCAGTTGGTCGAGCAGACTCGCCATTCGGGATTCGTCGCCAGGGTGGGTGCGGCGCGTCGAATGTACCGCGCCGGAGAGGGGGCAACCAGCCTGCACACTATGACGGGCACGCAATGCAGTGACCGTACGTCGCTCCAATCTGGCGATCCCGCGGGCGCTATCCGACTCGCCGGCGGCCAATGTGCGAAAAATGGGATCGCGGCCTCACGCGTTATTGTTGCGCGGCGATGCGCGCAACTATTCACGATCCGCGCGCTTCGCCCTGTCCGCGCAGCCAGTCGGCGAGCGTCGACTCGTCCACCAGCCCCTGCGCAGCGCCAATGATCATGCCGGCAACGTCTTCGGTATTCCACGTGATCTGGATGCCATGAAGATCAAGGCAGACATCCATCGTCTGAAATGCCGTCCATTTGTTGCCGTCGTTGAAGCAATGCCCTCGCGCGACGGCAATCGCGTACGCGGCCGCGAGATCAAACACGTCGGTGATCAAGCTGTAGGCCAGCCGGTTGCTGACACGCGCAAGCGCGCCTTCGAGCGACTTGTCGCGCGCACGTCCCGGCAACTCGCCGGCATTCAGGATGGAATCGTGAATGGCCTCGATCAGTTCCGGTGTGAGCAGCCGATAACTCACTTGTCTTTCAAGTAGTCGATGACGGGTTGGTTGACGATGCGACGGCGAGCGAGGCTCTGCCGCACCTCGTCCAGCGTGGCCATCGGATGTTCGATATTGCTGATGGCCTCGGCCGGCACGAAGTAGCCGACCAGCGCCGAGTTCTTGAGGATAGCGACGGGCTGTCCGTGCGCCCGCTCAAGCACCTTGTGCGGCTCGCGCAGTTCGGTCATGGTGGCGATGTGCGGCGTGAGGAGTCTGGTCATGCGCGTCCCCGAGATTTAAATGTATATTGCAGTATATATTATAATATAGATTTACGCCAGTCTACCGGTTCCGGACTAGCCTCGCGTGCGCTCAAGTACCGCAAGGCGTTGACGCGCCTGCGTCACCGATGGCTGCAGCTCGGCGTCGGCGTCCTTCCACAACTCGCTGTATGCGCAGGCGGTCGCGAAACGCCGCAAGGAGTGTGCGATTCAGCATCCTCGTAAATCACAACTGTGCCTTTCGATTTACGCTAGTACCGCCTCGGTAGCGCTACTCTCGACCACCACCCTGCGCACCCCTCCCATCGAACGCGTTCAGCAACAGCCGCAGCCGCAGCCGCCCGTTGTCAAAGAACGGGCGCGAGAACGCAAACCGCTGGCCATCGGCCGTCACGTCCCAGAAGTTCGCCGGTCCTGGCGGTCGCGCGAACAGCGCACGCGGTGCCGTGATCGCAGGAGGATCGCCGTCCGAGACGAACACCGACATCACCGAGTCGCCGCGAATGAACAGCAGCTCGCCTCCGCGCGTCCAGCGCGGGAGCTGGCCACCGTCTGGAGACACCTGCTGCCACGCGTCATCGTCGCGGTCGAGCCGCCGCAAGTACACGTTCGTCGTGCGCACCCGATCGGACGAAAAGGCCAGCCACTTGCCGTCGGGCGAGACGGCGTACTGATCCTCAGTGGATGGGCCCGACGCCAAGGGCCTGAGCACCGTCGGCGAATCGAGGCTGGCGCGGAAGATGTCTTTGGGCCGTCCCGCGGTGAATATCACTGTGCGCCCGTCTGGCATCAGCGTCGGATCTCCCGCGCCGATGCGCGTCGCGAGCAACTCTTCTTGCGAGCCGCCCCCTACCCGCAGGCGCCAGACCTTCTGATCGCGCAATCCCCGACTGATCCCCGCCGCGCCAAGCAGTCTGGTACCGCCACTGTACACGAGAGACCTCCCGTCCGCCGACCAACTGGGCATACCGTAGGTCGAGTCGGCCGTGATCCTCGCGGCCCTCGCTGACACGAAGTCCCACACCCACACGTCCGACGTGAGCGCGTTGTCGCCGCGTTCGAACGCGAGGCGCTGGCCGTCCGGCGAGAAGCGGGGATTCCGGTTCCCCCCGCGCTCCAGCGGAAGCGCGACTGCACTACCGCGTCGATCGGTCACCACGATCTCGCTTCGCGCCGGCGGCTCGTTCAACCAGGCCACGATGCCATTCTGCGACACATCCACCAGCCGCGAGCCGACGAAGACTATGTCGGCATCGCTGGCGAGCAGGCGTGCCTCGCCGACCACCCGCCCTCGACCCATATCGAAGCGATACGACCGGACGTTGGCGCCCTCGACGGCGACGAGATACCCCGCGTCGATCACCACGCCGTAGCTGCCCGGTGCTCCCACCGGCGCCACGCCTCCATCTGGTGACACGATGACCAACTCGCCCTGCGCGGAGCGCGGTGCGGATTCTTCACCATCAACCGGTTGATACCGTGCGGCGAGCAACCGCTTTCCGTCGGGCAGGAAGCGGGGTAAAACGAGATTACCGACGTTACGCGGCACTGGCACGGGCTCGGGACTTCCACCAGCGGCGGGCACCTTCCAGAGGGCCCCGCCAACCGAGAACGCGATGGTGCCCTCGGACCCCCACGTCACTCCGCTACGAGAGTCGCTGCTTGCCGCACGGACCGCCGACGAGTCGAGCAGCGCGATCTCCGTCGGTGCACCGCCGGCTACCGATGTCCGCATCAGTCGTTCGCCTGCCACCCAGGCGAGTTCCCGGCCGTCCGGGGAGAAGCTGACATCCAGAAAACCGCTCAGGCCGTCCGCCGACACCGGAGTGTACGTCGTGTCATCGGTGCGGCGAATCACGGCCGCTCCCGTCCGGTATGGGGACATCAGGATGCTCGATCCGTCGGGGCTGATACGCGCCGCGACGATCTCGCGTCCGCGGAGTTCCAAATCCGCGAGGACGGGCGGAAGGGGCGACACATCAGACCCGCGTTGCATCACGAACACCAACGCCGCCGCCGCTCCGACGATGGCGGCGCCCAGCAGGATGCTGCGTCCATCGAGTCGACGCGACGACCCTGCGGTGTGCGACGCGCCAGCCACCATGTCGGCGTGGCGGAAGGCGGGATTCGCCAACGCGTCCGCGAACGCCTTCGCGCTCTCGAACCGGTCGGCCGGCAGTTTCTCCAGCGACTTCGCCACCGCAGCCGCGACGTTGGTTGGCACTGACTTGCGGAGTGTCGTCACCGCCGCCGGCTGCTCGGTGATGATCTTCATGATGATCTGCTGCGCACTGGCCCCCGTGTGCGGCGGATTGCCGCTGAGCATCTCGTACAACACCGAGCCCAGCGAGTAGACGTCGCTGCGCGCGGTGATCTCCTTCTCGGCGGTGGCCTGCTCGGGGCTCATGTAGTGCGGCGTACCAAGACTCAATCCTGTCTCGGTCATGCGCCCACCGGCGGCCGCGCTCACCGCGAGCGCAATGCCGAAGTCGGCCACCATCGGCCGCCCGTCGTGCAGCAGAATGTTCTCGGGCTTGATATCGCGGTGGATCACGCCGTGTGTATGCGCGTAGTGCAGGGCACTCGCCACGTCGCTGGCGATGCGCACCGACTCATCCACACTAAGCTGCGTTTCGCGATCGAGCTTGGCGCGCAGTGTTTCGCCGTCGATGAACGGCATGACGTAGTACAGGAACCCATCCGCTTCGCCACTATCGAACAGCGGCAGAATGTGCGGGTGCTGCAGCGCCGCTGTAGTGGTGATCTCCTGCACGAAGCGTTCGGCGCCGAGCACCGCGGCGAGTTCGGGCTTGAGCACCTTTAACGCGACATGCCGCTTGTGCTTGAGATCCTCAGCGAGGTAGACCGTGGCCATCCCGCCGGCGCCGAGTTCACGCTCGATGCGGTAGCGATCGGCCAGGGCGACGCGGAGGCGGTTGGCGTGCTCGCTCACTTGGAAGCCCTTTCCAACGCCTTGATTTGCCCCAGCACGTTTGTCGTCAGCACGACCTTCGCCCGGGCGGCGCCGCGCGTCGTTTCGGCGTTCTCCCGTATCATCAGAAACCGTTGATCGCCAGGCGCGATATCGAATCGCTGGGCGAATACGTTGGCACGAATGCCAGCTGGAAGTGTGAACAGCTTCCTGCGTTCACGCACCGTGAATGCGGGTTCTGTGCCGACGGTGGCAGACCACATCTCGCCCGTGCTGCTGACGTAGAAGAGTTCGCGCCCGCTACGCGCCCATACGGGCTCACTGCCGCCGTCGAGCGAGACCATCCACATGCCGTCGTTCACATTGGGGAAGGGACGCACGTAGACTTCCGCCCTTCCGTTCAAATTCGACGTGTACGCGATCCGTTTGTCGTCCGGCGAGAGCGCCGGATGTCGCTCCTGAATCTCGTTGTTCGCAACCAACGGCACCGTAGCCGAGTCTCCCAGGCGGCGGCCCAGAATGTCGCCCCGACCTTGCGCGTTGTTGTTGTAGGTACGCATGAGCAACCATTGGCCATTGCCCGATACAAACGCGTCAGCAATGTCTTGTGACAACGACGCCAATGGTTCAATCTCGCCGATCCCGTCGGCCCGCTTCGCGAACACACCGAACGGCCGAGTGGCCTGGGAGATAAAATGCAGACGCTTGCCACCGTCGAACCAGCGCGGCAGGACCCGCCGCCCAACACCGAAGGTGAGCTTCGCCTTCGCGCCGTCCGGCTCCCGGATCCAGACATTGGCGTTTGCGTCCTCGTTGATACTCACCGCCAGTCGTTGACCGTCGGGGGAAATCGAGGCCGATTCGAAATCCGCGTTCCATCGCGCATCGACGGGCGCGACCGAGCCGTCGCGCGACACCCATACCAAGCTCGCGTTGCTCGACGTTGCAGTCCTCTTTGTATAGACCAGAGATCCATCGTCGCTTACCGCAAAGTCAGTTCGTCCGAACTGCCCGACATGCACGTCGGTCGCAATCTGGACTTCGGCGCCGGTGACCCGTTGTGCGTTCGCGTCGAACGGAACGGCCACGAGCGCCCCGTTGGCACGAACGATCAGCAGATAGCCGGCCACGTAACGTGCGAGCACGCCCTTCCCAAGGATCGACTGCTTGCCCGACTCGAGGTCGCGCACCGCGATGTCGCGCATTTCGGCATTCACGGCCGGCACGCGAACGATGCTGAAAACGACTCCCTTGCCGTTCGGCAAGACGTCCGGCTGTGTGTGAACATTGCCATCGCCGGCCGAGTCGATCACGGAGATCTCGCCCGGCGGACCGCCTCCTGCTGGGAAGCGAACGAGCACGTCGCGGAGGCCCGTGGTGATGAGGGATCCGTCGGGCGCGAATGCAACGGCATCTCCGATATTGTTTCGTCGCGCGCCGATGCTGCCGCGCGTGCGAACGCTCCCATCGCTCAGCGTCACGACCTGGAGCACGCCACGTGCATCAACCCCAACGATCTGTCGACTGTCGCGCGAGAATCGCGGGGCCGCCAGATCGCCCAAGGCGAGACGCGTTGCCTCCAGCCGATCCATCGAACGAATCCACAGCGCTGATGTCATAGGCGCAGAATCCGGCGCAACCGACGGGCGCGCGACCAACGCCAACTGCGTACCATCAGGCGAGAGCGCCACTCGGCCACCGTCGAACGCCGCGAGTTCGAGGCTGTCCGGCAGCTCGATCACCGCTCGCATGGCGCGCCGCTCTTCGGCAACGGGACGTTGAATGAGGGTCCACCCCGCCGCCAACACCGCGACCGCCGCCAGCGTCGTCGTGGCGAACGCCACCTGTTTCCATCGTAGCGAGGGTCCCGACGCTTTCGCCGACTCGGCACCGCCGCTCGCACGGACATCCAGCGCTTCCGCAAAGGCGGCTGCACTCGCGAACCGGTCCGCAGGCAGCTTGGCCAGGGCGGTGAACACCGCTTGCGCCACGTGCGGCGGCACGGTGTCGCGCAGGGTCTGAAGCGGAGTAGGACGTTCGTTCAATACCTTGGCGACGATGGCCTGCACGCTGCCGCCGGTGAACGGCGCATCGCCGGCGAGCATCTCGTACGTCACGGCGCCGAGCGCGTAGATGTCGCTGCGCGCGTCGATGGTGCGCTCGCCCATCGCCTGCTCGGGACTCATGTACTGCGGCGTGCCCAGCGACAGCCCCGTTTGCGTCATGCGCTGGCCACCGGCCGACTGCACCGCGAGCGCGATGCCGAAATCGGCAACGATCGCCTGCCCGTCGTGCAGCAGGATGTTCTCCGGCTTGATATCGCGGTGGATCACGCTCTGGCGGTGCGCGTAGTCGAGCGCACTGGCTATTTCGCGGGCAATGCGCACCGCGTCGGCGATGGGCAACTGCCGCTCGCGCTCGAGGCGCGCCCGCAACGTCTCGCCGGTCACCAGCGGCATCACGTAGAAGAGCAGGCCATCGGCCTCGCCACTGTCGAGCAGCGGCAGGATATGCGGATGCTGCAAGCGTGCCGTGGTGCGGATCTCGCTCAGGAATCGCTCACCACCGAGCGCCGCGCCCAGGTCCGGATGCAGGACCTTTATGGCGACGTCGCGATCGTGCTTGAGATCGCGCGCCAGATAGACCGTGGCCATGCCGCCGGCGCCGAGTTCACGCTCGACGCGGTAGCGGTCGGCGACGGCAGCCGTGAGGCGGTCGATATTCGAGTGCTTCACTTCGACGCCGGCACTTTGGTGCGCACCTCATGCATGAAGTTCGTGACCATCACGAGCGACGTGCGGGACTCCGATCCCTTGCTCGCTGATGCATCGCGGATCATCAGGAAGCGCCGGCCGTCGCTGGTAACGTCAAAGCGCTGCGCCGAGGAGTTTTCGCGCACGCCCGCCGGGAACTCGAAGAGTCGACGCGGTTGGCCGAAGGAGAAGCGAGGCGTAAAGGACACCGGCAAAGCGATCATCCAGCCGCCGCTGCGGAAGAAGAGTTCGTCGCCCGCCGGAGACCAGACCGGGTCGCTGCCCCCGCCGTTCGAGACCACCCAGCGTCCGTCGGCGACGTTCGGAAAGGGCCGCACATAGACCTCGGTCGGTCCCGATTCCGTCGACCGATACGCGATCCATCGGCCATTCGGCGCGAGCGCTGGGTGGCGCTCCTGTGCAGGGGTGGTCGCCAGCGAGATGGTCGAGC
>JANNRQ010000066.1:0-3400 GCA_031401495.1 Gemmatimonadota bacterium | reverse complement strand
CCCGACGCCAGTCGCTGCTGCATCAATCGAACGGCTTCGACTTTGAATCCCGGCGAGTGCTTCCGCTTCCGAAATGGCTGACGACCCATGGACCCCTCCTCCGGTAGAATTGAGGTGTCCACCAAATCGGGGCAACTTCAGTGGAACCCGCATTCCGCGTCAAACCGCAGTTCCGCGTCGCGTGGATCCGTCCAATCCGAGCCGTTGATCCGACGAATCCGACAACAAAAGAAGTCAGTTGCCGCAGTTGCGGTTCACGCAGTCTCCGCGACAATCCGTGCAGTTGTCCGCGACGATCCGCGTCCAGTCAGTTGTAGTTGTAGTTCAGCCGGCGACTTCGGTTTCGCGCTGATCGCCCTCGTACAATGCGTCGATGATCGCTTTGTACTGCTTGTCCACGACCTTCCGCTTTACCGAAAGCTTGGGCGTCAGCTCGCCACGCTCGATCGAGAAGTCGTGCTCCAGGATCGCAAGCTTCTTCGGCATCTCGAAGTGCGCGAGCCCCTTGAGCGTCGTGAACACTTCCTTCTCTATCTTCATTCGGATCGTGGGCATCGCCAGCAGCTGCTTTCGGTCCATCCAGATGATGTTCTGCAGCTTGGCCCACTTCTCCAGATTGTCCCAGTTCGGGACGACCAGCATGATCGGGAACTTGCGCCGGTCGCCGATCATGACCGCCTGACTGACATACTTGTTGGTCTTGGCCGTGTTCTCGATCGGCTGCGGCGCGATGTTCTTGCCGCCCGCGGTCACGATGATGTCCTTCTTCCGGTCCGTGATGCGGATGAAGCCATCCTCGATGACGCCGATGTCGCCGGTGTAGTACCAGCCGTCCTTGTCGATCGCTTCCGAGGTCGCCTGGGGATTGTTGTAGTAGCCCTTCATGATGTGCGGGCCGCGCGAGAGGATCTCCCCGTCGTCTGCGATCCTGACCTCGACGCCCGAAGCAGGCTTGCCCACTGTGCCGATGCGGAAGTTGCCCGGCGTATTCACCGAGATCAGCGGCGACGTCTCGGTCAGCCCGTAGCCTTCGAGAATCACGAGGCCGGCGGCATAGAAGAATTTGTTGATCTCGGGTGCCAGCGGCGCGCCGCCCGACACGAAGTAGCGCAACCGGCCCCCGGTGCGCGCGTGGAGTTTCGAGAACACCAACTTCTGCGCCATCGAGTATTGCAGCGCGAGCAACCCGCCCGGGGTGCGTCCCGCCAGCTTCTCGTCGGCCCAGCGCTCCGCGACGCCACGTGCCCAGAAGAAGATTGTCTTCTTGATGGTCCCGCCGGAGAGTGCATTGTCCAGCACCCGCGCGTACATCTTCTCGAACAAACGCGGCACCGACAGCACGAGCGTCGGCCGGACTTCACTGAGGTTGAACGGGACCGTGTCAATCGATTCGGCATACGCGATCGACGTTCCCGTATGGAACATCAGGTAGTGGTCCGCCATCCGCGCGAAACTGTGCGAGAGCGGCAGGAAACTGAGGCAGACATCGCTGCCGCCGAACGGGATCGCGGCCGCGCCCGCCAGGACATTGGAGTACAGGTTGTCGTGCGTCAGCATCACGCCCTTCGGCGCGCCGGTCGTGCCCGACGTGTAGATCAGCGTGGCGACTTCGTCCGGTTTCACCGCGAGCGCCTCCGCGCGGTACTGCTCTGCCCGCGCGCCCGCGTCGACGGCCTGACCCTTCGCGCGAACCTGCTCCAGCGTCATCGTTTCGCCCGGCCTCAGGCTGTCGCCGAATCCGATGACGTGCTTCAGGGCCGCGCATTCGCTCTTGATCTGCGCGACCTTGGCTGCCTGCTCGGGCGTCGACACGAAAATGGCCACCGACCCTGAGTCATTGATCAAATACGGGAGCTGTTCGGCCGGCAGCGTTGGGTACAGCGGAACGTCCGTGAGGCCGGACGTCAGCGCGGCGTAGTCCGCGACGGCCCACTCCGGCCGGTTCTCTGACAGGATCGCCACGCGTTCGCCGCGTTTGATGCCGAGTTCCTGGAGACCCAGCGCGACCTGACGCACCCGATCTGCCAACACACGCGACGAGAGTGTCTGCCAAGTGCCGTCCCGCTTGAACAGCATCGCGTCCGGCTTGTCGAACTTGGCGACCGAGTCAAAGAACAGCGTGTTCAACGTGCTGGGTGACGAATTTCTTGGCCCGCCCGACGTCAGCATCGCGCCCTCACTGGCTCCTGAAAACCACCGTGAATCTTATGGTTCCCAAGCTAGCCCCGCGATATGACGCCGCCGCATCCACGATGGCGCTGTCCAGATTGATGCCGATCAGCTGATTGACGTACAGGCGTACCGAGCGCCCAGCGCGCCCGTTCAACGTCGTGTCCACCGACGATGGCGAGTTCCCGTTCATGATTCGAATGGTGGGCTGAAAGCCCTTCGCTGGCGGTGACCGGACGAGCGTGTAACGCACGATGACCGCGTCAACCGGGGACGTCGTCCCGCCCGTACGGTTCTGGACGATCGTGGCGAGGTCCGTCGAAGTTGAAAGGCTGTCCGTGAGCAGCCTGTAGATCCTGAAGTGCCGCACGGAATCGGTCGCCACCATGGTGTCGGGCCTGAGCGTCACCTTCACGGTCTCTGGTAGCGTCTGAAGGTTGCCGATACCGCCGATCACGCGCGCTCCGCCAAGGCGATCGCCGATCAAGACGCTCCCCAACTGGCCCCCGATCAGGTGCGCGAACGTGTCGAGCGTGATGAAGTACTTCTGTTGCCCGGACAACGTGTCGCCCGACCGCGCGTACGCGTTGAGGCGCAGAATAGCCGCGTTCCCGAGGCTGTCCCGAATCGTGTCGCCGACCACGACGCCGGGCGACGGCAGGATCAAGCGCGAGATGGAATACAGGTCGCTCGGGCCCGCCGAGTCACAACTCAAGAGCGCAACAGCCGTAGCGCCCAGGAGCAGGGCTCTGGTGCGGCTGCGGCGGGTAAACGTCACCCGGTGCTCCTCTGCGTCAACGCGTCGGCCAGTGCCAGGTACGCAAGCGTCGCGGGATCCTCCGGTGTGCGGAGGACGACCGGCTGCCCCGCCGCGAACGCTTCCACTGTCGCGTTCGTCCGCGGAATCGGAGTTGGAAACACCAGCTCCGGTGGCAACTGGCTGCGCACTTTCTCGGCGATCTTCCGGCAAAGTTCGTTGTTGTCCTCGTACATGGTGAGCACGATGCCCTCAAGCCGCAGCGTATCGTGCTTCTCGATTGCTCCGCGAATCCCCTTGAGTATCTGCGACGTGGTCTGCAGTGACAATGGTTCGGCCTGCAACGGCACCAACACGCGATCACTGGCAGCCAGCACCGCCTGGACGATCGGGCCAAGGCCCGGCGGCGTGTCTACGACCACGGCATAGCCCCGCTGCACTGCGAGCGCAAACAACTCCTTTAGTTTCGGCGAG